>NZ_JBSLYH010000040.1:0-75369 GCF_055793305.1 Calyptranema fuscum S582 | reverse complement strand
CATAAAAAGAACTTGAATAACTCTTTTTGGGAGAGTGCGGCGGAGCCGCACTCTCCCAAAAAACTGTGGGTTTTAATTTTGCCAGGATCCTTAAGCAGTTGTTGTGGTAACTATAAGAACTTGTTGGGGTAAGTCTGTAAACCTGCTTGACTCAACTCAATACAAAACAAGTAACATAGTTTAAGATTTGGTTCTTTCGCAGCGGAATTATTACCTGTGTTTGTCCTGAGTGGGTACGAGTATCTTTTAGGATTTCTGCTAATCTGCGGACTACTCCCCGTGGTTGCCTTTGGAGCCTCTTTCCTGATCGCGCCCAAACGCAAGGGAGCAGAGCGCCGTTTGACGTATGAGTCTGGGATGGAGCCGATTGGCGGTGCCTGGATTCAATTCAATATCAGATACTATATGTTCGCTCTCGTTTTCGTCATCTTTGATGTAGAAACGGTTTTCCTCTATCCTTGGGCGGTTGCATTTAGTCAGTTAGGGCTGCTCGCGTTTGTAGAAGCGCTGATCTTTATTGCAATTCTTGTCATTGGTCTTGTCTACGCGTGGCGTAAAGGAGCACTGGAATGGTCATGAATCCTCCAGAAAAGATCATCAATCCGATTGGGACACCCAGCGTTACCCAAGATCTATCGGAAAACGTCATCCTCACCACTCTCGATGATCTGCACAATTGGGCACGGCTTTCTAGTTTGTGGCCTCTGCTTTATGGCACAGCGTGTTGTTTTATCGAATTTGCCGCGCTGATCGGTTCTCGCTTCGACTTCGACCGATTTGGGTTGATCCCTCGTTCTAGTCCACGCCAAGCCGACCTGATCATTACGGCTGGAACCATCACGATGAAAATGGCTCCGGCGCTCGTACGGCTGTATGAGCAAATGCCCGATCCAAAATATGTCATTGCCATGGGTGCTTGCACCATCACGGGTGGTATGTTCAGCGCTGACTCACCCACTGCCGTTCGGGGTGTCGATAAGCTGATCCCGGTGGATGTGTATATTCCCGGTTGCCCGCCTCGCCCCGAAGCGATTATTGATGCCATTATCAAACTGCGCAAAAAGATTGCCAACGAGTCTGTGATGGAACGGGGCAACTACGATCAGACCCATCGGTATTACACCACCGCTCACAAAATGAAGGTGGTTCCCGACATTTTCACGGGTCAATATCTCGAATCTGACACTCGTAAAGCGCCACCCAGAGAACTGATGGAGGCAATGGGAATGCCGATGTCTCCTGCATTACAAGAAGAAATTCAGAAGGAGACGGTGGATCGTGGCTGAAGAAGAATCTAAATTGGCAAGTGCCGCTGATGCCATTGTTGAAGCCGGTGTCGTTTCCAAATGGCTGACCGAGAATGGCTTTGAGCACGAAGCGCTAGAGTCTGATCACCTGGGTGTAGAAATTCTCAAGGTCGATCGCGATTTCTTGTTGCCTTTCTCAACGGCACTCTATGCGTATGGGTTTAATTGCCTGCAATTTCAGGGCGCATACGATACGGGACCGGGTGGCGAATTGGTTAGCGTCTACCATCTGATCAAAATTGCTGACAATGTTAGCAAGTCCGAAGAGGTCAGGGTCAAGGTGTTTTTGCCTCGCGAAGATCCTAGAGTTCCGTCGGTGTATTGGATCTGGAAAGGTGCCGACTGGCAAGAGCGCGAAAGCTACGATATGTATGGCATCGTCTATGAAGGGCATCCTAACCTGAAGCGCATTCTGATGCCCGAAGATTGGGTAGGTTGGCCCCTGCGGAAAGACTATATTTCGCCAGATTTCTACGAGCTACAAGATGCCTATTAGGCGAATGCCGTTGACCGTGCCACTAAACGGTTCACGGTCAACCGCACAGCAGATGCAAAAAAGCGTAAAAAGCAGGGTTGGCAGTGCCGATCCTGCTTTTTTAACTGCAAAGGTTTCTGAATTCTTCAACGTTCCCCATTGAATGCAAGAATGACGATAGAAGACGTTACGTAACCTTTCTTAAAATATGCTGGGTCAATTTTCTTTAGGATCATTGGGTTTGGTTGTGGGCGGGGTGTTGACCGTTGTAGGGTTTGCTGCCTATTTTTCCAATAGTCCAACGCTGAATTTAATTGGATTTTTCTATGGCATTCCGTTACTGCTGGGTGGGCTGGCTTTGAAAGCATCGGAACTAAAACCTGTGCCTCTGTCGCAGCGATCGCCCTCTGTCGCAGAATTGCGAGAAAAGCAGGCTACGGCAACCCAAAACCAAATTCGTAAAGATGTAACCCGCTATCGCTATGGGCAAAAAGCGCATTTAGATTCGTCGTTAAGCCATTTGGGACTCAGCCCAACCGATGAAGAAAGACCTGTGCTGGTGGGGCTACGAGAAGAAGACATTGAGGGTGCCTACGCATTGGTGCTGGAGTTTGAGTCTTACATGATCAAGTTTGACAAATGGCAGGAAAAACGAGAAAAGATGGAGCGGTTTTTTGGTCCTGGCTTACGCGTTGAGTTGAAGCCTCTAACAGAAGACGAACTGGAAGTTGCCCTGATTTCGACACCCGCCGCAAACTAAAAAGCATTGCTGAGGCGATGTCAGATATCGCCGTCCTAAATGAGTGGTTAGATAGGCGGGTTTTGAGAGGCGCACCCCTTCGGGGTGCGCCTCTCAAAATCTGTTGGGACAAAAAGCTTGAGCGGGAAACCGAAGGTTTCCCGCTCAAGCTTTTTATCCAATGAAGTGAACTCAGTCTTGCCCCGTGCGAAACAAGCCAGCCAACTTTACAGTCTTAAAGAGAAGGAGCTGTTTAGTGTTGCCGTTAAAGCGGTGTTTGATGAGGGGGAACGGTTTCTATTCCCATCATGCGCAACTTTAATGTGTAACCTGGAATATCAAAAGCAATGCGATCGCATGTCCGATCGCCTTCAGTTTGTCGGAAATCGATGCAATGGGGACTGTAGTCAATAACTGAAGGTTGCGAGATTGCCTGAATCGTCACTCACATTATTCCGATCAAACGGATACCACCCCTAAAAGGGACAAAGATGGGGGTTCTCATGTTTGTCCCTTTACCTGGCTGGTTAAAAGAAACTATCCATCCATAGAAAAATACGTTAAGCAAATGGACACCTCTTGACCGTTGCGTTGACTCCTTTACAGGGGGAGTGCGGCAACGGATCGGTTAGCCCTGGCAGCATTGCCATCGTTAGCCTGATTTTTAGTCCCTTTTTTTGGGTTGCTTCGACCCGTTCGGACATTAAACGCGATCGCTCATAACACAGAGTCTAGACGAATATCCTATAGCATTTTAAGAACTGCCAATGGTTAGGGTAGCGCTGCTGATTGGAGTCAGCCATTACGGACAAGGATTCAATTCGCTACCCGGTGCTGCTAAAGACGTGGAAGCACTGGGTCGGGTTTTGCAACAGGTAGATATTGGCGATTTCACAGAGGTTCAGCGGTTGGTTGACCCTGACCCCACGGAAATGGGCACTGCCATTCAGACCCTATTTGATGGTCGCAAAAAAGAAGATGTGACCCTGCTTTTCTTTTCGGGTCACGGCATTAAAGACGAGCAAGGTCGCCTGTATCTGGCAACGAGCAAAACGGCTAAAGATGCGCGAGGGTCTTTAATTAAAGCAACAGCACTTCCGGCGAGCTTCATTCATGATCTGATGATCAACAGTCGTTCTCGACAACAGATCATTATTCTCGATTGTTGTTTTAGTGGGGCATTTGCCGAAGGGTTAGCCGCCAAAGACGATGACTCCGTCAATCTCAAAGATCAGTTGATTGGCTCAGATTCCCATGCAAGTCCGGGTGAGATGCCAGCAGCAGGGGAAGGTCGAGTGATTCTAACCTCTGCAACTTCGACCCAATATTCGTTTGAACAACGCGATGCGCAACTATCGGTTTATACCCGTTATTTGGTCGAAGGTTTGGAAACGGCGGCGGCAGATCAAGATAATGATGAAGTGATTTCTGCCGATGAGTTGCATGAGTTTGCTGCCAAGAAGGTGAGAGAAGCGGCTCCTGCGATGAAGCCAGAAATTTATGCGGTCAAACAAGGCTACAAAATTTGCATTGCCAAAGCCTTAATTAGCGATCCCAAATTGAAATATCGCAAAGAGGCAGAACGGTTTGCCAGCCACGGAAAATTTTCTCCGGCAGGTCGAACGGCGTTAGATCAATTGCAAGCTGAACTGGGGCTGCATCGCGATGTGGCACAACAGATTGAGGCAGATGCCCTGAAACCGCACCAGGAATATCGCAAGAAGCTGCAAGACTACGGGCGCGTGTTTTTGAACATGACCCGACCCTCCGGAAAGATCCAGGCTATGGATCGGCAAGATCTGGTGCAGTTGCAGCGAGTGTTGAAACTGCGGGATGAGGACATTGCTCCCTTAGAAACGTACATTCTGCAACGGTATTATCCAGCTCCAGTGCCCGTTTCTGAGTCCGCGATCGCCCTCTCACCTACGGCTGAAATAGACCATACGGAAAGCGAACCCAGCGCGGAGCCGAATTCCCCCAATGCAACCGTTGCTGTCATTCCCCTAGTCGAGACAACGCCGACTCAGGGGACTAGACCGTCAAAAGATTTAAACCCGGTGGTTGCGATCGCCGTCACGCCCAAGCACCGCTCGGTGCTGAAATTGCCCATGAAGATCATGCTAATTATTTTGGCAACAGTCGGCATTGGGGCAGGGGGCACGGTGCTGGCTCGACCCGATCTTTGCCAGCGGATCAGTCCTGTGATCTGTCGCTCACCTGAGCCGGAGAACCCCAGGGTCAATCAGGCATTTGCCGCCGTTGCCGAGGTAGAACGCTTAACCCGCGATGCCAGAGCCAAAGCGGAGCAAAGAACCGACTGGGAGCCGAGTGTATTGCGCAAGGAATGGAATGCGATCGCCTTTCGGTGGCAAGAGGCATGTGCTTTGCTGGATGCGGTGTTAGTCGATCTGGATGAATCTGACCCCCTCTACGTGCAGACGTTACCCAAACGCAAGCAATGTGAGGCAGAACTGGCATATGCCACTGCCATTATCAAAAGCATTACGGCGACTGACTTAGCCCAGACCAATGGTGCGCCAGATCGGTGGCAGGATATTCTCGATAGAAAGCAATGGCAAGACATTATCGAACTTTGGCAGCAGGCGATCGCATCGTTAGAAAGCATTTCTGCCGACAATAGCGAAACCTATAGTGCGGCTCAACGGCTGATCAATCGTTATCGCGATCAACTCAGCAATGCTCACCAGGCACAAGCGTATGCCCCCTTGCGGCGGGCAGTGGCGATCGCCCAAGAAGCCGATAGTTTGCAGACCGCACCCCCCCAAACCGCTAGCGATTGGCTGCGCATTGCCAGCCTGTGGGATCAAGCCCTGAGAGAACTTCAGCAGGTTGATCCCAGCGTGCCCGAATACTACCAAAAAGCGCAAGGGAGGATGGTGCCGTACCAAAACAACCGCAATTTTGCTCAGCAAATGGCATCCGGGTAATTGCCAGCTGTCATGGTGGAGGAAACCTGTGGTTTCCTTCACCATGACAAGCCGATAGATTCGCCGATGGACTTATGCTGTGGGTAGACGAAAGTCAGATAGAATTAGAGTTTGGAATTGCTATCGCTAAGTCTGGTAAAACCTTAGCCATGGCTTTTTTTGTAGTGCCAGCGTGCTGGTAGAGCAGCATTGTTATGAAACATACCCTTTCCGTGTTGGTTGAAGATGAGGCAGGCGTTTTGTCTCGCATTGCCGGGTTGTTTGCCCGTCGTGGGTTTAATATCGAAAGTTTGGCAGTGGGGCCGGCAGAGCAGTCCGGCATTTCTCGCATCACTATGGTCGTACCGGGAGATGATCGGGCGATCGAGCAAGTCACTAAGCAGCTCTACAAGCTTATCAACGTGCTGAAGGTACAAGATATTTCAGAAATCCCTTGTGTCGAACGAGAACTGATGTTGTTAAAGGTCAATGCCAACAGTTCTACTCGTTCTGAAGTGATTGGGCTGGCACAAATCTTTCGGGCGCGCGTGGTGGATGTGGCAGAAGATTCGCTGACGCTGGAGGTCGTGGGTGATCCCGGTAAGATGGTGGCGATCGTGCAGGTTCTGAATCGGTTTGGGATTCGTGAAATTGCTCGCACCGGAAAAATTTCTCTCGTCCGCGAGTCGGGTGTGAATACAGAATATCTCAAGTCTCTGGAAGCTAAGGTTTAGACGACGCATGAAGGTGTGAGGCATTCACCGCAGGTGAATGCCTCACATTCTGCTTTCCATAGCGGTATGCATTAGGGTTAGGACGGGGTGCAGGGGTGAAACCCCTGCGTGGGGCACTGCCCCCGCCCTCTAGTGTCCTAACTGGATTGCGTAGAATCATATCCATGAAGACGCGTGGTTTGACGTTAGGGAAATTTGCCCCGCTGCATCGCGGACACCAATGGGTGATCGAGACGGCGTTATCTGAAATGGATGACGTGGTGGTAATTGTCTATGATTGCCCTGAAACCACACGGATTCCGTTGAGTGTGCGGTCAAATTGGCTGCGACGCCTGTATCCAACGGTGCAGGTGATCGAAGCCTGGGATGGGCCAACTGTGGTCGGTGATACGCCAGAGATTCGCCAATGCCATGAAGAGTATGTGTTAAACCGGCTGCAAGTGCGGGATATTACTCATTTCTACTCCAGCGAGTTTTATGGAGCACATATGAGTTTGGCACTGGGTGCAGTCAATCGGTTGGTAGATTGCGATCGCCTTCAAGTCCCCATTTCTGCGACTCAAATCCGTCAGAATCTGTTTGCTCATCGGGATTGGATGCCTCCACTGGTGTATCGTGACTTGATCACGAATGTCGTCTTTCTGGGCGCACCGTCTACGGGTAAAACAACGATTGCCGAACGTCTTGCCGAAGAATTCAATACTGTATGGATGCCGGAGTATGGGCGAGAGTATTGGGAACAGCATCAGGTCAACCGTCGCCTATCGCTAGAGCAATTGGTGGCGATCGCTGAGACGCATTTAGAACGCGAGGAAGCGCTGTTGTGGCAAGCCAATCAGGTTCTCTTCACCGATACCAACGCCATCACGACCTACCTGTTTTCACTGGCGTATCACACCACGGCTGCACCTCGATTGCTCGAGCTGGCAAATCAAGCGGTGTCTCGTTACGACTTGGTGTTTCTTTGCGAGACCGATATTCCCTATGACGATACCTGGGATCGTTCAGGCGATGCCGATCGGCAGGTGTTTCAAAAACAGATTGTGGCTGATTTGATCCAACGCAAATTGCCATTTATTCGCCTGCGGGGTGATCTGGCAACTCGGGTAGAACAGGTAAAACGGATTTTGGCACAATACCAGACATACACCAATTTGTTTGAATGGCATCCGCTACAACTCTGATTGCACTCCCTGCGACCTCCGAGGTTTCTACCCTGAGACCTCCGAGGTTTCCAAAACCTCCGATATAACTCTGATCGCACTCCCTGAGACCTCCGAGGTTTCCAAAACCTCGGAGGTCTGATGCCTCACTGTCACCCCACAACACCGTATTATTTGGACGTGCGCGCCTTCGGCGCGCACGTCCAAATAATAGATAATTTTGACCTTGTTCACTCGTCCAGGCTTGTGTCCTGCGTGTTCCAGGGGGCAAACCAGGGCAACAGCAACAGCCCCGGTAGGGCTGCGACCAGGGTTAATAAAAAGAACATAGACCATCCGGTTTTGGCAGCAATGATGCCCGCAGGAGCCACCAAAATGTCACGACTAAAGGCATAGAGACTGGTCAATAGGGCAAATTGAGTAGCAGAAAACTTGGGATTGCACAGACTCATCAGAAACGCGACAAAGGCAGCTGTGCCCAATCCGCCACAAAAGTTTTCCAGGTTAATTGCCAGCACCATAAAGGAATAGTTGTGCCCCAAATTTGCCAACCCGAAATAGACCAGGTTGCTAACCGCTTGCAGCCCACCAAATACCCAGAGAGAACGGTGAATGCCCAACTGGCTGAGGATGGCTCCCCCTAACATGACGCCAACGATGGTGGCGATTAGCCCCATACCGCCTTGAATGGCACCAATATCGGTTTGCGTAAAGCCAATTTGCAACAGGAAGGGAGTCGCCATGTTGCTGACCAATCCATCTCCCATGCGATAGAGGATGATGAAGATCAGAATCAGGACGGCACGGATGATGCCCGATCGCGTGAAAAACTCTTGAAACGGCAAGATGACCGCATCCAATAGGGTCGTAGGGTGTTGTTGGCTGCGTTCTGGTTCGGGTGCCCAGAGGGATGCCAGAATGCTGAGGGACATTAACCCAGCGATGAGCAAATAGACGAGTTGCCAGGGCATCTGATCTGCCAGAATCAGCGCCAGCGAACCTGTCACGAGAAGAGCAATGCGGTATCCTAAGACGGCGATCGCTGCCCCAGCTCCCAGTTCTCGTTCTTCTAGCACATCGACGCGGTAAGCATCAAAGGCGATATCTTGAGTGGCGCTCAAAAAGGCAATCAGCAACGCATTTACTGCGATTAACTGCAAGGTCTGCGTTGGATTTTGTAAGCTCATTGCGGCGATCGCCAGCACCAGCAACACTTGCGTCACCACCAGCCAACCGCGCCTGCGACCCAAAAACGGGGGCACGTAGCGATCGATCAACGGCGACCAGATAAATTTGAGGGAATACGGTAGCCCCACCAGGCTAAACAGTCCGATGACTCCCAGATCGACGTCTGCCTGGGTCATCCAGGCTTGCAGTGTGCGACTGGTGAGATATAAGGGCAATCCAGAGGCAAACCCCAGAAAGATCAGGGCAGCCATCTTACGACTCTGGAAGACGTCCAGGAGCGATCGTACAGTTTTCACAAGGGCAGTTCCAAATTTGACACGATGATTTTTCTAAGGATCGTGGATTAAATAAGACCGAATATTGAATCATTTGTAGGGGCGAACGGCCGTTCGCCCCTACAACAAATCATCGACTTTATTTAATTTTCATTCCTAAGAGAGCGACGGCGAAGCCGTCGCTCTCTTAGAAAAAATGAGGTTTTATTAAATCTACGATCCTAAGATACACTGCCATCCGTGAGGAAGATTTAACCGCAGCCATGATGCATCTGTTCAGTGTAAAGGCGATCGCATTTACCATTCTGGGGTATCCCATGAGCTACATTGAGCTGGTGGGCACGTTGTTTTATCTGTGGTCGGTTTGGCTGATCTCTCAACGACGGATTCTCACCTGGCCGATTGGCATCATCAGCGTGTTGCTTTACATGGCATTGTTCTACCAGATCCAGCTCTATTCTGATGCTCTGGAGCAAGTTTACTATCTAGCTGCCAGTGCCTATGGGTGGTGGTATTGGGTGCGATCGCCCCAGACATCGGGCACGATTCTCGCCGTTCGCTTCAGCTCATTCCGCTGGATTGGGGTTGGAGTGGTGCTATCAAGTCTGCTGTCCCTGCTGCTGGGGGCATTGATCAGCCGCATTCATCTGATAGTCCCGGCATGGTTCCCCGCACCTGCATCTTTTCCGTATCTGGATGCCTGGACAACGGTGATGAGCTTTACGGCAATGGGGTTGATGGCACGCCAGCGCATTGAGAGTTGGCTGTACTGGATTTTGGTTGATGTGATTGGTATTGGTTTGTATTACGTGAAAGACGTAAAATTTGTGTCGTTGCTGTACGTGATGTTGTTGGGGTTGGCGATTCGGGGATTTGTGACCTGGGTCAAGGCAGAAAAAAAATCTGGGTCTGTCAGGATCTTAAATCGATGAACCTGCGGGTTATTGCGATCGCATTTTCCAAAAAACTCTTGGGTTTTATTTAATTCTCATTCCTTAGCTGGTTGGTTATCTTAGGGTAGAGTGAAAGACTAAAGCTGACGTTCCCACGGATTGGTGGTTATGCTGACACAGATCGTGCGTCCGATGGTTCGCACTCAACTTCGATTATTGGCAAACAGTCAGGCGACCCGTTCCACTCTGGTGAATACGATCGCTCAGTGGCTTGGCTTTTTAGGAGTGCATGCGCAAGTTACGCAGTTGGATGCGAACTCTGATCGGATTCAAGTTTCGTTGACCGTGGGCAGACCAGAGGCGTGTGATCCTCATGATTGGGAACAAATTCTACGCAATTTGCATCAGCCTAAAACAAAAGATGAAGGGGTGATCACGTCGATTGCGGAAATGACACCCTCGCAACAGAGTAAACTGCATCGCCTCTGGGCATATGTGATTCAGATTGGCGACCCTGAACAACCCGCCCATTGGGACTCGTTATATCCGCAGTTGCGCGGGTTAGGGTTTGATGAGATGACGATGTTGGGAATTCGTTCGGCGTTAAAAGTGCCGCAATCGTTGGATCATTTGATGGATGGCATTGATGCCGATGTCGCGGCGATCGCCTTACCCAATGCCGTCAGTATTGCGTTGCTCGATCGCAAGGTCAATCCATCGGAAGATAAAGCCCTGTCTGCCTTGTTAGAAGCTATGAAACAATCTGCTGCTTAACGCTATGCCGCCATTTCTAAGTCCCGATTTATCAAGCCGATCGCTAGGGCGTGGTTTAAAACTCTCTCAGAGGGTTGTTTTTTCGCGCGCGAAGCGCACGCAAAAACACCCTTTAAAACAGACCCTAGATCAAAGATTATTCACCCATCCCCAGTCCATCGTCAGAGTGCAACGTCAGTCTAAAAAGCAACCGGGGTTGTGGCTGGGTGTTTTGGCACTATGGGTGACATCGGGAAACGTGGTGCCTGCGATCGCATTACCGCCACCCGAGGATATTCCAGAAGAGGTGTTGCGGACAGAAATTATTACGGAAGCGCGATCGCCCGTTGATGGTGAAGAATTGACTGCGGCAGAATATGCCGAACTGGAAGAACAGCTTCAAGCAAGAGAATGGACGCCCGATATGGATCCCAGGGTGCGCCATCTGATTTTTCTGTTGCAAATTCGACGGACAATTCGTACCTTCACCCCATTTTTGTAGAGATGCGATCGTGATTTGCGTATGAATGAGGACAGGCAACCCAAGGTTGCCTGTCCTCATTCATACCTACTCAAAACGTGATCAATCGCGTCTCTCAAACCAGGACGGGGAGAGTTAGATTGCCAGCACCATGGCGGTAAAAGCCGCGATGCCTGTCAGGAGCATGACCCCCGATGGCATAAACTTGCGGGTTTTTCCTAGCCGAATGGCAAACACCACCATTAAGACAGCCGCGATCGCCGCTGCCAACATTAACCCCACATTGAACCCTTGCAGTTGCAGGATTCCGCCTAACACCAACAAGATGCCGCTGACTAGACCAGAGATCAACGACATTTTGCTTTGAGCTTGCTTGTAGCCAATAATGCCGCCGATGATAGCCAACAACCCATACGCGATCGCTGCAACAATTCCCAGAGTCATGAGAGTTACGTCGTAAAGTCTACACGGGAGCGCGCCAAAGCCAGTAGAGTAAAAGAATGGACAGTCAAATTGTGCAGTCAATTCAAACTCTTCAGGCGCAAGCAGCGTCCTTACTGCTTTATCAGTCTGTTCTCAAGGGTGACATCGGTCAAGCCTTTCTTAATGTGCTGCAAACATTGCGACAGGGCGATCGCCTTGCCTGCCACTATGCCTATGGGGAATGGTTTAGCACCCTGGCACGCCATCGGCAAACCTGGCAAGACTATTTATTGATGCAAATTTTACGGGCTGACAATCCTTTCACCCGTCAGGTACAGCAAACCAACTGGTCAGATTTGCCCAAACCCTTCATTGCCGCCGCTCAATCAGATTTGCGCATTCTCCAAAGTCTGCATCTATTTAGCAGTAGCCAGCTCAGTCATTGGATGCAGGTTGTCACGGGGATGCCCGATGTGCCAGTGGTTTGGGATGGTGATGATGCCACAGGGTTCACCAACCTGCCAACCCGACAATCGTCGATCCGGTTGATGTTGCAAGACATGGCGGACTGGGCAGACGCCTTAGAAGAACTGGTGAATTACTATTGCTGGATGGGCACCGGATTGTTTGGTGACTACTGGGCGTTGCGCTGGCAATCGGGTCAATTTATCGGCATTGCCCACCCTGACCCGGTGCGGTTGGATGAACTGGTGGGATATGAGTTGCCAAAACAGCTATTGCTGCAAAATACAGAAGCGTTGCTGTCCGGCTATCGTGCTTTGCATGTGTTGCTCTATGGCAGCCGGGGCACGGGCAAATCGTCGTTGGTCAAAAGTTTGTTGCATGCCTATGGCGATCGCGGTTTACGGTTGATTGAAGTTGCCAAATCCGATCTCAAGGATTTGATTGTCATTGTCGAGCAACTGCGCGGTTTGCCGCAAAAGTTTATTGTGTTTGTCGATGACCTGTCGTTTGAAGCCGATGAAGACGCGTTTAAAGCGTTAAAAGTTGTGCTGGAAGGCAACCTGACAGCTCGCCCCCAGAACATGGTGGTCTATGCCACCTCCAACCGTCGCCACTTGATCCGCGAATTTTTTGGCGATCGCCCCCGCCCTAGTGATGCTGATGAAGTCCATTCCTGGGATACGGTGCAGGAAAAGCTATCGTTTAGCGATCGCTTTGGCTTAACGCTGACCTTTGAACCTGCCGACCAGACCACTTATCTTCAGATCGTGCATCATCTAGCCGCAGAATTGCATTTAACGATCGATGCCAGCGACTTAGAGTATCGCGCCTTGCAATGGGCAACCCGACACAACGGGCGATCGGGACGCAGTGCGCGACAGTTTATTGATTTTCTTCAGGCAGAGTTGGCGCGATAGGGTATCAACTAGTGGTCTGTCCATTAAAAATTGACGGTTAAAACGGGTGATGTGCCGCGCGAAGCGCGGCACATCACCCGTCAGAAAATACTTGACCAAGTACTAGAGCAAGACTTGTAGAATTCCGCGATCGCCATCGAGTCGAGCTGGCATGCCAACGGGTAAGGCAGCATTGGCACCATCGTGCCCAAACGGTAGATCTGAAACAATCGGGATGCCCAGGTCAGACAGGCGATCGCGCAAGACTCCTTCGGCTGTAAAGCTTGGCACATTGGCAGGTGCTTCACACTGGCTAAACCGTCCTAACGCAATCCCCCGAATTTTTTCGAATGCCCCGGTCATGCGCCACTGGGTCAGCATTCGATCGATCCGATAGGGCGCTTCTGAAACATCTTCGAGGGCTAAGATGACACCGTCTAAATCCGGCTGGGCTGGCGTATGTAACAGATGGGTGGCAACCGTAAGATTGGCAGGCAGCAACAACCCCGTCACCTGTCCTCCTCCCCACCCTTTGCCCTGCAACGGTTCTAGCGATCGCCCCTGCACCCAATTAAACAAGCGCTGAATCGACCACTCCGGTTCCGCCGAGAGCGTTGTTAATAATGCCCCATGTACCCCCGCAACCCCTTGCTTGCTCAGGCTCCACAGCAAACTGGTAATATCCGAAAAGCCAATCAGCCACTTGGGTTCTATCAGTTGCCAATCCCAGTCTTCTAGCAATCGGGCACCGCCATAGCCTCCTCTGGCACAGAGAATTCCACGACACTGCGGATCATCCAATGCCAGCCGCAATTGGTCGCGACGCACGTCATCTTTGCCCGCCAGATATCCCCAACGTTCGTCATAGGTGGCGCTCACCTCCACCCGAAAGCCATGCGATCGCCAAATATCGACGCCTCTTTGAAAGGCTTCCCGTTCTCGTAAGGCACCGCTGGGTGCGATCGCTCTCAGCAAATCGTCAGGTTTTAGGGGAGGGGGTAGTTTACAGGGCAGCATTCAGACATCCAGACGAAAAGGATAGGGAAGAGTGGCTTAAAGCACATTCATCCCGGTTATTTTGAGAACAGGAATTTTTTTGGCAGAAACTCCTGTTTCTAAAATTGAGCCAGGGTAGATGTGGGTGGAGGTTCGACCTCTTAGGGTACTACGAACGCCGCTGCCACGAGCTAGCCATGGTAGGTGGGTCGGTAGCATGGGTTATATAAACTATGGATGTGTATTACAGCGCTTCGCGCTGGGATAGGGTTAGATTTTTTGTTGTGTGCCGCGCTCTGCGCGGCACACAACAAAAAATCTGTGGCTTCAGCCATTGAAAATGGCTGTCAGGGATGTTTTCCAGACAATAGGCAATGGTTATAGGGCGATCGCAGGGTGAGCTTTTAACGAATCTATAAGCTAAATTAAAATCTTGCAAGAGATGTCTCTAATCCGATTCGTGGCATTACTACATCCTGGGATAAATTTGAGGATAGACTGTCGTCTTGCGATGTCAATTCATCCTGCGGGTCAGCCAGCTCCATGCCGTTGTCCTGATTTGCCTGAACGGATGACGAATTGTGGAGTCGCTGGCATCGTCGCGATCGCCCAACCTAGAGGAGCGCTCGAACCACGGAGTGTATGCCTATGAGATTTCAGCTTTCTGATTGGCGATCGCATTTAGCATCCCGGCGACCGGCTCGATATCGACTCAAACTACCGCTTCATCTGGTTTTGACGATACCGTTTGTGGTGCAGGTTGTTGGCATTGTTGGTCTCATTGGCTATTTGTCTTATCGCAGCGGGCAGGACGCTGTTGCTGATCTGGCGAACCAATTAATTGAAGAAATTGGCGATCGGGTTGAGCAAAACCTCGATCGCTATTTTTCAGTACCTCGAACGGTGACGCAAACCAATGCGGCGTTGTTGCGACAGCAGCATCTTGATGGGTATGACCTGGCAATGATGCAGTCCTACTTTGTCCAGCAAATGCAGATCTTCCCTAACCTCAGTGCCACGGCGATCGCCAACGAAGCGGGTGAATTTTTGGCGGTAGAACGACCCCAACCAGACTCGTTGATTATTCGCAGACTGGATGCAGCGTCACCAGATCACGCGTTTAACCGTTATTTAGCCGATCAAACGGGACAAAACCTGAGACTGCAAGAAACCCGACACAACTACGATCCGCACAACGATCCACCGGGCAACCCCTGGTATACCCAGGCGCGGGAGGCGAGACAGGGAATTTGGACGTTGGGCGTTAACTTATCCCAAGGTCAAGACAAACCGATTCTGCATCTGGTTAAATTTCTTCCCTTTTATGATGCAGATGGCACGTTTCAAGGGGTGTTGGGTTCCAGTATCTATTTGACGCAACTGGGCGAATTTCTCCGCAGCTTAGATACGGGCAGTACGGGGCAAGTATTTTTAATAGAGCGCAATGGCTTATTAGTTGCCACCTCGACCGACGAAGTTCCCTTTGACCGCACCTCTGCTGAGAATCATATCAACAACGTCACGGTTCAGCATCGCCGCTTAGCAGCTCTCTATAGTAAGAACCCCCTGACGGCGGCGGCGACGACGCTGTTATCCCAACAGCCGATCGCCTTAGATCAGATCACCCATCCTATTCAGTTGCAGTTGCTGTTTCAACACCAGCGCTATTTTGTTCAGGTGACGCCGCTCAGGGGCGAACTCGATTGGCTCATGGTCGTGGTGCTGCCAGCATCAGACTTTATGGGCGAAATCCACGCCAATACCCAGCGCACGGTTTTATTATGTGGCTTAGCCTTAGTGGGGTTAATTGCCGTGAGTGTGTGGACGGCTAGACGGATTGCGCGATCGCTGCTCCGCATCACCCATGCGACTCAGGATTTTACCGATGGTGCCCTCGATCATCCCCTGCCTGCCACCAGGATTATTGAGTTAGAAATGTTATCTGACTCGTTTCGCCGGATGATAAAAGCCCTGCAACAGGCGGATCAACTGCGGCAAAATTATGCCCAAGAGCTAGAACAACAGGTGGCTGAAAAAACCGCTGCGCTGACTGAGGCTCAGCGCATTGCTCGGGTAGGTAGTTGGGCATTTGATGTGACCACGGGGACAAGTACCTGGTCAGCCGAACAGTTTCGCATCCTGGGACTTGCAGAAGAGGCAGGGATACCCGCCTATCCAGAGATTTTTAAGTTATTGCCGCCAGACGATCAGCCGAAGATGCAGGCTGCGGTAGAACGCGCGATCGCCGATGGCACACCCTACGAAGTAGAGCATCGTATGATCCGCTCGGATGGCTCCATCTGTTATGTGATCAGCCGGGGCGAGGCAATCGTCAATGAGCAGGGGCAGGTGGTGCAACTGGTCGGCACGATCACCGATATCAGCGATCGCAAGCAAGCCGATCTGGAGCTGCAAGAAAGTGAAGCCCGTCAACGTGCCATTTTGTCTGTCATTCCCGATCTGATGTATATCGTGGATGCCGAGGGCACCATTTTGGATCACGTCACCGTTCAGCCATACATCGATCCGTTGGGGCTTGATCGGCATCCCCTGGGTAAAACCATCCATGACGTGGGTTCTGCCGATATCGTGCAGCGCAAAATAGAGGCAATTCGACAGGCTCAGCTGACGGGTAAGGTACAGACCTACGAGCAGCAGATCATGCGGAACGAGCATTTGCCAGATCAAGACTCTGGGCAGATCCAGTACGAAGAAGTGCAGTGCGTTCCGATGCAAGGCGATCGCTTCTTATTCGTGTTTCACGACATTACCCTGCGCAAACAAACAGAACTGGCGCTGCGCGATTCTGAACTCAAATTCTCTAATATTTTTCATACCAGCCCTGACTCAGCTTGGATTTCCACCCTTGCCGAAGGACGAATATTGGATGTAAATGTTCGCCTCACGACGTTTCTAGGCTATTCTCGCGAAGAAATCTTAAATCGAACCTGTAGGGATTTAAATTTATGGCACGACCTAGAGGACTTCACTTACTTTCTGCACACCCTCGAACAAGACGGTAAAATCGAAGACTTTGAAGTGGTCTTTCGCCTGTCATCAGGCGAATGTCGAACCGTATTACTCTCAGCAACCGTCAGTTATATTGACAATCAAGACTGTGTGATTGGTTTACTCAAAGATATTAGCGATCGCAAAAAAATTGAAGAACAACTGCGCCAAAGCGAAGCGACCAATCGTGCTCTGCTGGTTGCTATCCCCGATCTGCTCTTGCGGATTGGTCGAGATGGGTCTTGCTATGACTTTATTCCACCCGCTGATGGGCAGCAGGGGATGTTTCTCCCCATTCATCAGCACCTGTCAGAAGTTCTCCCCCCTGACCTGTTGGACTATGAGTTGCAGCGGATTGATCAAGCCTTAAAGACCGGGGAGTTACAAGTTTGGGAGCATCAAATTTTAAAGCAGGGGAAGCCCGCTGATGAAGAAGTGCGTCTGGTGCCCTGTGGTAGCGATGAGTGTCTGGTGATTGTGCGCGATATTACCGATCGCAAGCAAACAGAAACGGCGTTGCAGCAAAGTGAAGCCCGCTTTCAAACGCTGGTGACCAATATGCCAGGAATGATCTATCGCTATTTTCCCGGTGAGGATCTGGCAGGGATGTTTACCTATGTTAGCTCTGGCTCATCCGAATTGTTGGAGCTGCAACCTGCTGCCATTCTGGAGGATGTCCATAGGGTCTGGGACTTAGTCCACCCCGACGATTTACCTGCGTTGCAGGAGTCCCTGGCGATCGCTCTGGAGAATGGCTCGCCATGGCAATGGGAAGGGCGTCTGACGACCCCATCGGGTTGCCTGAAATGGATACAGGGGAACTCTCGCCCCCAACACACCGATGATGGTGTGGCATGGGATGGATTATTTCTCGATATCACTGCCCGCAAACGCGCCGAACAACAACTGCAACATGCCAAGGAAGCGGCTGAAGTGGCGAACCGTGCCAAAAGTACCTTTCTGGCGAACATGAGCCATGAACTCCGTACCCCTCTCAATATTATTTTGGGGTTCACTCAACTCATGGATCATGATCCCACCCTGACGCTGGAACAGCAAGAAAACCTGAAGCTGATTCACGATAGCGGTGAGCATTTACTCAAGCTCATCAATGATGTGCTGGACATCTCTAAGATTGAAGCCGATCGGCTAATCTTGGTGCAACAAGAGACCGACCTTTTCCATTTGCTGCACTCGTTGCAGGGGATGTTGAGTCAGCGCGCCCTGAACAAGGGGTTGCAATTGCATTTAAATCTAGCGCCAGGGGTGCCTCAATATGTGGTGGTGGATGGGCAAAAATTGCAGCAAGTGCTGATCAATCTGCTCAATAACGCGATCAAATTTACCCAGCAAGGGTTGGTGCAATTAACGATTTCGGCACATCCTTCTATTCCCCTATCGCAGAAAGAGGCAAAGCCTTTCTATTTCCTCGCCTTCCAAGTCAGCGATACCGGGATTGGCATTGCACCCCAAGATTTAAGTTCGATTTTTGATCCCTTTACCCAGGCATCTGTCGGTCAACATGCCCAGGAAGGTACGGGGCTGGGGTTACCGATTAGCCAGCGGCTTGTGCAGTTGATGGGGGGAGAGATCACGGTATCTAGTGCTTTAGGTCAGGGCAGCACCTTTGGCTTTACCATTCCGGTGCAAGTTACCCAGGCGACCCATACCCAACTGTCACAGACGACTCAAATCGTGAATGGGCTGGCACCCGATCAACCTCGCTATCGAATTATGGTGGTCGATGATCGGGGCGAAAATCGAATATTGCTGTTCAAACTGCTGCAACCGCTGGGATTAGAGTTGTTAGAAGCCACGAATGGCGAGGATGCGGTGTCGCTTTGGCAGCAATGGCAGCCCCATCTCATCTGGATGGATATTCGGATGCCGGGGTTAAATGGCTATGAAGCCACCCAACGGATTCGGCATCTGGAGCAAGGTATGGCTGATCGGGCGGAGTCTCACCCCACGATCATCATTGCGCTGACGGCTCAAGCTTCTCCGGGCGATCGCGACCTTGCCCTTGCCGCTGGCTGTACTGACTACATCAGTAAACCGTTTCAAGTTGAAACGTTGTTGAATAAACTGGCTGAACATCTGGGCGTGCGCTATACCTACGCCGCTGCCAGTTCTATCTCTGCGCTGGCTTTAGCTACTCACCCGCCGTTAACGTGTGAAGATCTAGCCGTGATGCCTTCAGATTGGTTGATTGCTCTCTATCAGGCTGCACTCTCGTGTGACGAAAAAATTGTGCTGCCGCTGATCCAGGACATCCCATCTGAATACAGTGCCTTGGCAGTGAGTTTAGAAACCCTGGTTCAAGATTTTGCGTTTGAACAAATCATCAAACTCACACAGGGTTGCCTTGAGCAAACCTCCTAAATCTGTAGCGATCATGCTGTTTGAAAGAGCGATGGCAAAGCGATCGCACTCTTGAATCGCATCAGGGATCAAATGCTGCACTCCGCCCAGCATTTGATCCCCATCACCTGTCCTACCGCGCTTCGCGCCTGGATATATAGCGGTGTGCAAGTTCGTTAAGTACAGAAACGGTGTTGTGGGGCGCTCCGCGCCCCACAACACCGTACTGAATCAACCTGCACAGCGCTATATTTAGTTTTTTGTTGTGTGCCGCGTAGAGCGCGGCACACAACAAAAAACCTGTGGTTCAAGCAATTGAAAATTGCTGCAATTGGATTATGTCAGGCTATAGAAGGATGGGTCTTCTACGGATTAGACTGGAATTAGGGGTGCTCTTACCACTAGTTTTTTAGCCTGATTTTGTGCAAAGCGATCGCGATCGCGTCGTTTTGCGTCCGTTCTGGCAACCCCTCAGGATACGATAGAGATATGATCAAGACCGCTGTGATCAGGGGAGTGCCTCACGTCTACGAGATGACGCCCCCAACCGATAATAATGTTGTACTGGTGTTTATTCATGGCTGGTTATTAAGCCGTGAATACTGGTCGCCTACCATTCAGCGACTGTCTGCCGACTATCAATGTTTGTCGTATGATCTGCGAGGGTTTGGCGACTCTCAACCGAGTTCTCGACCCCTTGCCGCAAGCGCCAATCCTACTGCACCCCTATCCCAGACTGACCGGGGCGATCGCTCTGTCTGGTCTTCCCACCATCAACTGACCAGCACCGCCGCTGCTATCTTAACCGAAGCGTCAGAGTCTCCCTATCGACCGGCTGCTTACGCCCAAGACCTGATGAATCTGCTGCAACAGCTCAATATTACCCGTGTCTGGCTAATTGGGCATTCCCTCGGTGGCAGCATTGCTCTGTGGGCAGCCGACCTGATGCCAGCGGTCGTGCAGGGGGTGATCTGTGTCAATTCTGGAGGCGGGATTTATCTCAAAGAAGAATTTGAACGATTTCGCGCCGCCGGACAACAACTGGTGAAGTTACGCCCTCGCTGGTTGTGTTACCTGCCCCTGCTCGATCTGATGATGACGCGATTAAATGTTGCCCATCCGCTGGCACGGCACTGGGGGCGAAAGCGGTTGATGGATTGGGTGGTTGCCCATCCGGAAGCGGCTGTAGGGACACTGCTAGACTCGACGACCGAAGCAGAAGTTCACTATTTGCCTCAACTGATTGCTCGCCTGCCGCAACCCGTCCATTTCATTGCCGGAGCCAATGATGATGTCATGGAACCCCAATACGTTCGTCATCTGGCAAGCTTTCATCCCTCATTTCAGTCGGACGATGGCAATGTCACAGAAATTCCCGATTGCGGACATATGGCAATGTTAGAGCAACCCGAAGCGGTCGCCCATGAATTGCACAGCATTTTGGCGCAGCATTCTAAGAGATAGGGTGGAGAACAGATCGGATGACGGCGATCGCCATCGATTTTGGCACAAGTAATACAGTGGTCAGCATCTTAGAACCCGATACCCAAGTGCCGAAGTCGTTGCGCTTTCCTGGGATTTCGCGGGTTTTTAGGGGCAAAAATGCGAAGGGTGATCTGCTAGAAGTGCCGGTGGTTCCTTCGTTGGTGTTCGTCAATCGTGCCGATCAGTTAACCTTTGGCGAACAGGTGCGATCGCAACGGTTGGGGGTGAGTCAACCCGATCGCCTGTTCAAAGCGTTTAAGCGCGATCTGGCAGCCGATTTTCAGCCCCCACCCCGACAATTAGACGGGCAAAGCTATAGTGCCGAAAGCATTTCCGAAATCTTTTTGCTGCACATCTGGCAACAACTGGCAGAGCAACAGATCTACCCGTCTCAAGTGATTTTTACAGTGCCCGTCGGTGCCTTCGAACGCTATCTCGATTGGTTTCGTGACCTGGGCAATAGTTTGGGGGTGGATCAGGTGCAACTGGTGGATGAATCGACGGCGGCGGCGTTGGGCTATGCCGTGCAGCGTCCCGGTGCGCTGGTATTGGTGATCGATGTGGGTGGCGGGACGTTGGATTTGAGCCTGGTGCGAACGGCGATCGCCCCTGGCTACCAGACTCATCGGGCAGAAGTGCTGGCAAAAGCCGATGCCTATATCGGTGGTGAAGACATTGACCTGTGGATTGTTGAAGACTATTTGCAGCAGATTGGTTCATCGCGCGATGCCGTTGGGGCTGTGGGTTGGCAAACCTTGCTGGCGATCGCCGAACAGTTGAAAATTCAACTTTCAAAACAACCCGAAGCCAAAGAAAGCTGGCTCGACGACGCTACGTTTACGTCGTACGACATCAGCCTCAACCGCGCCCAACTGGAAGACATTTTAGAAACACGGCAACTGCTTGAACAACTGCGGCAAGCCCTTGATGAGCTACTGGCGATCGCCCTCAGTAACGGTATTGCCAAAGCCGAGATCGACCAGGTGCTTTTGGTCGGGGGCAGTTCTATGATCCCGGCAATTCAGCAATTGGTGTTGTCCTATTTTGGTAAACAGCGGGTTGCCCTGCACAAACCGTTTGAAGCCGTTGCCCACGGTGCCCTGGCATTGAGTCAGATTGAGGCGATCGCCGATTACCTGCACCATAGTTATGCCATTCGCCTCTGGGAACCCTATGCCAAAACTTGTTCGTACTACCCCTTATTTGAACGGGGGACTCAGTATCCCTGCCAACGTCCTGAACTGCTGATCTTACAGGTCGCCAGCGATGGACAGGCAGATATTCGTCTGGATATTGGCGAAGTGGCTGAGGTCACTCAGGCAGAGATGATTTATGACGCCCAAGGGCGCATGACCAGCACAACAGTTCGGCGGCAGGACGCCTATCGTTCGCTCGATCTCAACCACGATGAAGTCTGTGTTGCCCATCTTGATCCACCCGGTCAGATCGGCAGCGATCGCATTTCCGTTCAGTTTGAAGTCAATGAACAACGAGTTTTGTTAGCAACCGTTCGCGATCTGCTGACCCAACAGATTTTGCTAGACAAGGGAGTGGTTGCCCGATTGCAGTAGTCATCGGTTGAATCTGTCGCAGGTGCCATCAAAATCTCAGCCTGTTTACAGCCTGGGATGGATCAATCGAATCACGCTTCCTGGCATAGTTATCCTCATCCGAGAGTACGGGATGATGCTCATCAGCTATTAGCTGGTTGTCATCGGTACTCTGGGAACTGACAAGGTTCGAACTCCCTCACCTCAAACCTCTCTCCCGCTACGGGAGAGAGGCTTTGAGAACCCGCGAAGTTTTGATTGGTTCCCTGCTTCTCTCTTCATAGGGCAGCCGAAGATCTGGTTAGGACGGGGGTGCGGGGGCTGTGCCCCCGGACAGGGGTTCCACCCCTGCACCCCGTCCTAACTAACTACTCAATTGCTATGGCTGAAGGGGCAGAGAATGAGGAAAAAGCAGCTTTTTAATCGTTATGAGCTTGAATAGGATGACAGACGCAGGGGTGGAATCAAAGGCGGCAGAAAACGGAGCCATTCAGGTCAGCCAGACCCAACCGTTTGGTGAGAACCCGACACCATCGGCGATCGCGGCATTGGCAGAGGCGGCTGGAATTCTTGCCTATCAAGTGTTAGAAAAAGCCACGGAAACGGTGGGCAAAGCGATCGCTCCGATCGCCGATCATTCGTTGGTGAAATACATTGCCAAACTGCCGGGGATCAAGTACCTGGCAACGGCATTAGGGCAGGTGGATGCAGCCAAAATTGAAGCAGAGATTGCTGATCTGCGGCAGCGATATCCCTACGAAACTCGCACCCAACTGACCCACCGCATTGTCCTCGACTACACGTTTAAAGCCGCAGGAGTGGGACTGGCGACCAATATCTTACCTCCGGTGGCACTCACGCTGATGGCGGTTGATATCGCGGCGATCGCCCAACTCCAGGCTGAGATGGTGTACAAAATTGCCGCAGCCTATGGCTTTTCCCTTAAAGATCCAACCCGACGCGGAGAAGTATTGGCAATCTATGGCATGTCTATAGGCGGATCGAGTGCCATCAAATCCGGCTTAAGCCTGGTTGAACTGGTGCCCGTTGTCGGTGCCGTCGTCGGCGCATCCAGTGATGCTGCATTGCTCTATTCGTTGGGATATGTTGCCAGCCACTATTACGAAGCAAAAGTCAACACGCGCGATCGTTCAACAGGGGCGAAATAAATTTGTTATTCTGGGGCAGACTTGTAGCAGTGCATTGGTACCGTCCTATGACTAGTTCAAGCCCTTACGAAGGTTACACCAGCGTTGACTGTACTCAGCTCGAAAAATACATGAAGTCTGGGTTATGGCGGTTAGCAGACCAAGAAACCCGCAAACTCTTGTATAGTGCATCAGGTGTTTCGCCGTCCGATCAACAATATGGCATTCAAATCAACCAAATTCCCTGTGGTGATTTGCTAGCGCTCGATCAGCTGTGGGTGAAATGCAGCAAGGGGCGATTTGGATTTAGTGTGCAGCAACAACTGCTGGCTCCATTGCTGGCAAAGTACTACAGCAAAACCGAAGCCTGGAACCGATTTGGCGACAAAGTTGGCTGGCGGGTCAACCACCTTTTGAAGCAAAATTATTGGAAAAAACACAGCGAACTTACCTTTACCCTGCAAGCGCCAGTTGGGCATTTTCCCCACATGGGCGATAAGTTTGGCATCTTGACGATTGAACAGTTAACTCAGCATCTAGAGGCTTGCAAAAATCCTGTGTTGCCCGACGAGTAAACGTTATGGCATTACCTACTCAGAACCCGGATGGTGCTGTGATGCAAAGCAACGCTTTTCATCACAGCACTGGCTCTAACCCGCCCTATAGAAACGAGGGCACCCATCCACGACTGGATAGCTCTCATTCTTAACTCCTAATAGAGGCACCCCAGCGGTGCAGTAAGTCTCTCAAATCTTGCATGCGAATGGGTTTGCTGAGGTAATCATTCATGCCAGCATTCAGACATTTTTCGCGATCGCCAATCAGAGCATGAGCCGTCACCCCGATAATGATGACATCCCGGTGAGGATCGGCTTGCTGGCGCAGTTGCCGTGTTGCTTCATACCCATCTAAAACAGGCATCTGACAATCCATCAGCACAATGTCATAGGGCTGTTTCGACAGCTGCTCTAACGCTTCTAACCCATTATCAACCGCATCTGCTTGATACCCCAAATGCTTCAGCATTTGTAAAATCAAATTCTGATTGACCTGTAAATCTTCTACGAGTAAGATGCGGATGCCTGAGTTCATACAAGAATCCATGTTTAAGAACAGGATATCTGCAAAAGTGTCGGATTTATTTCTCAGGATACAGTATTAGTTCAAATCCTCAAGGTCGTAGATTAAATAAAACCCAACTCTTTTTCAGAGAGCGACGGTGGAGCCATCACATCTCGGCAGGCGTAGCATCTGGGCAAGGATTTTCGAGGTAGATCAAGGATTTCTCTGACCCATGTTGATTCCCCATTCTTCCCAACCCAGTGCCCAGGATGCGGTTTTGGGTGGACAGGTAGCAGTTCCGGCTGGGAGCCTGGTTTTGGGTGGGTTGGAAGGCGTAAAACGCCGCCTGAACAGTGCGATCGCCCCCGAACGGGTGGCAGCGATCCGAGACGCCGTGACCTATGGCACAGCCGGGTTAAAGCTGGTGATTCGCCTGTTGGATGATCCCTCGTTATCCGTACAGAAAGCCGCCTATGCTTGCTTGCGCGATCGCCCAGAACGCTTTGTTAACAAGGCTTTAAAGGCATTCAATCTCTACCCACTGGTCGATTGTCTGTATTCGTTAACAGGACATCAGGGTGGCATTACCGCGATCGCCCTCAGTCCTGATGGCAAAACCCTGATCAGCAGCAGTCGCGATCGCACCATCCGGGTATGGGATCTGGAGGCACGGGAAGAACAGTTTGTCATTCATGAACCGTCTTTGATTTTCACCATCACCCTCTGTGTGGATGAACACATTTTTATTACCAAAAGCAAAGACCATTGCTGTAAAGTCTGGAGCTTGCGCAACGGGCAAGCCATCGATCTTCCCTGGGATGATCTGGAAACGGTTCGCCCCCGTGGTATTGCCTCGGTGACGCTGACCGCCGGACATCATCTGATCAGTGGCAGCCAAAATACGATCCGGATCTGGAATCTCCAGCACGGCAAAGAGGTACGGGTTTTGCGCGGGCATACTAGTTTGGTCAGTGCGGTTGCCGTCAATCCTGACCCGCTGCTTTTGGCGAGTGGCAGCGAAGACCGAACGATTAAACTTTGGGGCGTGGGCTGAGGTAAAGAAGCGTGGCAAGACACTCCAGACGACCCGGAAAATCGGATGCAGTATTGGGTGGACGGGCGATCGCTCCAGCGGGTGGGGTGGTGCTGGGTGGGGTAGCTGGGGTGCAACAACGGCTGCGTAGCAAGTTGCTAGACCAGCGGTTAGGGGCACTGACGGAAGCGTTGCAACACGGACAGGCGGGCTTAGATCTGTTGATCTTGGCATTAGAAGATCCGGTGGAAGCGGTGCAACAGCGAGCCTATGAATTATTGCGCGATCGCTCTGATCCTGCGGTGCAAACAGCGCTGCATCGCTTTTTGCTGGCTACTGTGAAACGGCAATTAACCAGCTCCGACGTCGATCACCGTATTGATGCCCTGCCCGATGCCCTGGATCTGGGCGAAGCGGGGGTAAACCTGGTGATCCAAAAATTAAGAGATCCAGCAGATAGCGTGCAAAAGGCAGCTTTTTTATTACTCAAAGACCATCCCGAACCCAGAGTCCAGAAAGCGATCGCCCTATTTTCCAGCCAGGGGATCAACTACACTCGCCTGCGAGATTTATTAGCGGCACGCAATTGGCGATTGGCAGATCAAGAAACCCGTAAGTTGCTCTATAAAGGTGGTGGACTTCAGCCCACCGATGTGACCCGCTTTCCTCTGTTTGCTGACTTTCCCTGCGAAGACCTCCAGATGATCGATCATCTCTGGCTGCAATATAGTAAAGGGCGATTTGGCTTCAGCGTCCAGCAACCGATCTGGCACCATTGCCATCAAACCTTTTGGGATAAAACGCTGATCTGGAGTACGTTTGGCGATCGCGTTGGTTGGCGGGTTAACCATGTGCTAAAACCAAACCACTGGAAGCGATACGATGAACTTACCTTTACCCTTGAGGCTCCTCCAGGTCATTTACCCCATTTAGGCGATCGGTTTGGGATTTTTACCATCGAAGCGATCGCCAATCGCATTGCCCAATGTGACTTATGATCTTTTCGCGCTATTCCAATGGTCGCGTTATCGTGACGGCGATCGCCCTGTTTACTATTGCCGCCTATGCGGTGATGCTATTCAACGCCATCCCCTGGAACCCTCGACGATCGAGTTTAACCTTACTCACCGATCCATTTTTGCAACTGCCAACGGCTGATTCTGTCAGGGTCGTATGGTTTACAGAATTTGAGGGCGATCGCCATGTGGTTGAATATGGCGACCAGTTCGCTTCGACCGTCACTGCCACAACGTTCCCACTCAGTCGCGTCCGGGAAGACCAGAAATCGCGGGTGGGTGAGCAAGTCGAGGAAGGACAGCGGTATCACAAACCTGTAAAACGAGCCATCTGGCGGCATGAAGCGATCGTCACAGGCTTGTCTCCTCAGGTGCGGCTGCCCTATCGAGTGGTCAGTACTCAAGCGGATGGCAGTCGGGCAGTCAGTGATCCTTTTACCCTTGCCGCATCACCTACGGTGGGTCAACCGTTGACCATTTTGCTGACCTCCGACCACCAACTCATGCCGATGACCCCTGCCAATCTGCAAAAAGTTGTGGAAACAGTGGGACGGGTGGATGCCGTATTTATGGCGGGGGATCTGGTGAATGTCCCCGATCGCGCATCCGAATGGTTTGACGATAATCGAGGCAGTGCCTTTTTCCCCGCGCTCCAGGGGCGTGCCCACTACGAACTCGATCGGGATGGTCAGAAAACGATCTATCAGGGTGGGGCGATCGCACAACAGGCACCCTTATTTACAGCGATCGGCAATCATGAGGTGATGGGACGATGGGCTTTATCCACTGACTTAGGTGAGCAATTCAACGATCCCATTCCCAAACAAGTGGCTGCCCAACTGTATACGCTCAATGCAGCGCAGATTAACCCCACAAATGATCCAACTATCAGCGAAGCCTGGGTGAAAGATCATTCCTTTAATACAGACACCTATGAAGAAATTTTTTCCTTACCAGAGACGAGTCCAGGCGGCGAAAAATACTATGCCGTCAGCGTTGGGGATGTCCGGTTAGTCGTCTTATTGGCAACCAATATCTGGCGTGTTCCCAGTCTAGATCCGCGTGCCAAAAGTCGTTATCGAGAACGCGATGGTGATCTTGAAACCCCAGAAAAGTGGGGCTATGGGCAACATATTTTTGAACCGATTCTGAGCGATAGTCTGCAATACAACTGGTTAAAACAAGAACTCAACAGCGCTGACTTTCAACAGGCTCGTTATCAGGTTGTGATGTTGCATCATCCGCCCCATTCGCTGGGTGACAATATTGTGCCGGCATACACTGACCCCACGCAGTTGATCGAGCGCGATCGCACCGATCACATTCAATCAGTGCGCTATGAATATACGTTAGAAGAAGATTACTTGATTCGAGATGTGGTGCCGTTGCTAGAAGCGGCAGGTGTTGATCTCGTGTTTTATGGGCATTCTCATCTGTGGAATCGGTTTCTGAGTCCCAACGGGATGCATTTTTTAGAATCCTCGAATGTGGGCAATACCTACGGTGCCTATGTAGGAAAAACTCGCCGCCAGATTCCCATCGGCTTTAAGCAAACCTATGCGCCCAACGGCGATCCAAATGGTCTAGACCCGATTGTGCCAACCCTGGCTCCCCTGTTAGATGAAACAGGCAACCCCCAAGCCTTTATTGCCAGTGACGACGTTACCGTATTCAGCCTATTGGATACAGGCATGGGAACCGTCAGCAGTTACTATTTCGATACGCGCCAGCCCGATTCACCCACCGTTTTATTTGATCAATTTGAGTTGCGGCGGTGAATCAGAGCGATCGCCATGCGAGTTGCCCCAGTATCAAGGGCAAGTTCCGCGAGTTTGCGCACGGCAGCAACAAGAGAGTTAATGCCCTCTCAAGCCGCAATTAAGTGCATAACTTGGGTAGGTAGGGTTTGAATACTGGAGGTCAGAGATCCAGTCCAGGTCAAAAATTTTGTCACGGGTGCGTTTGTCATCGCCACTAAAGGGGGAAATCTGGCTCAGTCCGCTGACTGATTTACGTTCTGCCACAGGGCAGATCCTGAGATCGCTCTCCCCCTGGGAAGAGGGGTAGTGTTGCGCACCTTGTTACATTTGCTAGACAACGTTACTGGATTGATAATTTACTATGGCAGACCTACAAGACGCGCTTAGAAAAACGAAAGACAAACTCCCTGACGTCACTCCGACGCCCCCAGATTTACATACTCATGCCAGTGCTCATGAACTCAAGTCCCGCTTGAACTGGGGTGAACCTGCACTAACGATTCTGGATGTCCGCAGCCGCGAAGACTTTAACTACTGCCGTATCTCGGGCGCACAGACAATGCCAATGGATACGCTGGTTGAGCGGGCACAGTCTAGCCTGGAGCTAAGCCGTGACATTTACGTTTATGGTGCAGACGATGCCGAAACTGCTGAGGCAGCTGGACTATTGCGTCAGGCTGGGTTCCGCCGAGTGGCAGAACTACAGGGCGGTGTGGCTGCGTTCCAGGAAATCAGTGGTCCGATCGAAGGCATCGCAAGCAGCGAGCAAAACCTCAGCGCAGGTGCTTTCAACGTGGTCTCTCGGATGCAAGAGTTTGCAAAAGAAAAAGCCAAAGGAAAAGATCAGGATCGGGCAGCTCGCAATTAGTCCTGTCTTCGGAAACTTGTGAACTAGAGTGACCCTGAAGCTGGGTAAGGACATGGCATTGCCATGTCCTTACTCTTTTTATTTCGGCTTGCGGTTGCCCTGATCTGCTGGATTACAGCCATTTTCGGATGGGTCAGCCATAGCGTAAGGGCAAAGCCTATGGACGAGTTTCAGTGATTGTCGCGAATCAAAACGGAGTTTTTTAACAGGCGATCGCAATTAGCGGACTCAGAACCAGAGCGATCGCCCTCTATTTCAGCCGTTGAGCATGGAAATTGTTGGTCTTCAACCTGCAAGCGGCTCAAAACCCTGACGACTTGAGGGCGAGTCATTCCCGCCTGAATATCTGGATGATAGAGCAACGCAATCAGCGCCTTATCGATTTCAGAATAGCTCGTGGTGGTTGTCCAGGGGGCATAAAAAATGCTATCGGCGTAGCGGTTAGAGTCATTCATTAACCCCAGCGATTGGGTTAGCTCTTCCCGAATCAGATGCGACCTTTCTTTCTGCGTCACATGGGTGGTGGAAATTAAAACGTTTGCCCGATCGAGCTGGTCATGCTCCCACCAGGTCCAAAAAAAGCCGTAGTTGAGGGGTTCGTAGTTGGTTTCGTAGCGCTTAAATTGGGCTTCAGGCACAAAGTAAAGGTTGATGGTAGGCGAGGCGTTCGTCGAGTTCCGGGGCGATCGCAGAGTCATATCCAGCTCAATCGTATCGACCAGACCGTTGATGTCTGTAACCACCGCTCTCAGCGTATTGAGGTCTTCTGCGGTAGGAAACCCATAGACGTTAATTTGAATATGCCCATGCCACTTTTTAATTTCAGGTGTGGAATCGCCAAACTCTGACCCCAGCGCGACTTCTAGAAAATAACGAATTTCTTCGGGTGTAAAACGGTGAGAGGGGTAATCTGGCGAATGGGTTGCCGCATAATGGCGGTCAGGTTCAGCCTGGGTATCTGGTTGACCCGGATTTTGCTCGTCGGGCGGCAATGGGTTTACCCGGCTATGACGTTGCGGTTGCAAGCCGAGCAACAGAGTGTTGAGCCAAACTGGGGTGAGTTGGGCAGTTGCCAAAATGAGTTGAGCGATCGCCACAATGCCAACGCTAATCAGCACATTCACAGCCGTGACAGATCCCAAAAGCCGTCGCTTAGCACGTTTTGGGGCAACAGCTTGAGGGACACGGCGATCGCGGCGTATGCGCTTCACTCGCATAAAGATGCCTGGTAGTGGCTATAAACCACGATAGTATGGCTGATTTGCCCAACTGAACAGCCTGAAAGCCATAGACGTGAGGAAATTTGACAGGGCGATCGCATTTTCCTTTTTTACTATAGTACAAATGATCTAATTTGGCAGATCTACGGAAGGTTAGGACGGGGTGCAGGGGTGAAACCCCTGCGTGGGGGCACAGCCTCCACCCCCCTAGTGTCCTAACTGATTGCGTAGAGCCGATAACGTCGATGATTTGCTGTAGGGGCGAACGGCTGTTCGCCCCTACAAACGATCCAATAGTCGATCTGATTTAATCTACGATCCTCATACCGATTTAATGTGAAGCTAGCGCCTTATTCAACCCCCGGCTGTCGCCGTCCCCCTTGCCAAGGGGGACTACAGGGGGTTCTAGTTTGGCGCAACTTCATAAAAGATTGGTATCAGTCGTCATCTACCCGTCAACCCGGCGGAGAGACGCGTCTCTAAATATTATCCCATCGTAGGGTTTGGCAGCAGCACCCACCCCCTCTGTTGCACCCTTGGGAGGTTGTCCGCTTTGCAGAGCTTTAACTGGGAATATTGACGATGAAGCAGCTACCATGACCTTCCTGGCTCTCGACCGTGATATGCCCCCCATGAAGCTCTACCAGCCGTTTTGCCAGCGCTAAGCCGATGCCAATTCCTTCGTAGTTACGACTCAGGCGGTTGTCGAGTTGGGTAAAAAATTGGAACAGGTGTTGCAAATTTTCTGGAGCAATGCCAATGCCGGTATCTTGGATGGAAAATTGCAAAAACAGATTTGTTAAGGGATTGGGAGAAGAACTGACCGTCCGCGCTCTGACTGCCAGGGTAATCGTGCCACCTTTTAAGGTAAATTTGATGGCATTTTCTAACAACAGGGTGAGCACCTGTTTCATGCGATCGCTATCGACTTGAACGATATTGATCTCCGGTGAAATATAGGTTTGTAGTTGAATCGACTTCGCCTCTGCCTGAGATTGGATGGCTGTCAAACTGGCGTCGCACAAATCTTTTACCAATACTCTGTGGCGATTGAGTTTGATTTTACTGGCTTCTAAATCGACCAGTTCGAGAATGCTGTTGATCAGCGTTAGCAGGTGCCGTCCGTTGTTAATGATTTTGGATACTGCTTTGGTTTGGCGAGGGTTGAGGCTGCCAAAAATTTCTTCTTGTAATGCATCTGCCATGCCCAAGATGGGGTTGAGGGGAGTGCGGAGTTCGTGGCTCATCATCCGCAGAAATGCATCTTTGGCTTGATTGGCGCGATCTAAATCCTGATTAATAGCTTGCAATTGCTCATTGCTGGCTTGCAATGCTATGTCAGCTTGCTTCTGTTGCGTGATGTCGATGGTGATGCCAATCAGCCGGATTGCTTTTCCGGCGGCATCTCGAAAAATCTGCCCAATTTCGGCAACCCATTGGACGGCATCGGTACTGATCACCCGATAGTTAACTCTAATCTCAGAATTGCCATTTTCTATAGCTTGAGAGATGTTCTGCGTCACCTGGTCGCGATCGTCTGGATGAATGCAAGCTAACCAGGTTTCATAGCTCGGTTCTACGCTGGGATCAAGCTTGTAGAGTCCATAGTACTCAGGTGACCAGATCAGCGTATTCGCTTGCAAATCCCAATCCCAGACACTGGATTTGCTGGCAGACTGAGCCAACCGCAATCGCGCTTCACTTTCTTGCAGTGCCAGTTCTGCCCGTCTTCGTTCAGCCAGTTCGGTCTGGGCTTGCTGATAAAGGCTAGCTTGCTGAATGGCACCAGATAAGTGAATGGCAACTTGTTTTAAGAAATTTAGTTCTTCTACTTGCCAGTCATGGGGAGCGGCACAATGATGGACAATCAGCAGTCCCCAGAGAGACGGGGTTGGGGTTGAATCCGGCTGGTCTGGAACATATTGCAGAATGGGCACAACCAGATTGGCTTTGATGGCAAAGCGCTTGAGTGATTCCCGGTGGCAGTCGGTTAGATTGGCTTGCTCAATGTCTGCGATCGCCCAAGGACACCCAGTCCAAGCGACCAAGTCAGCTCCCTTTTGCTGAAAGCACGTGTCTTGAATTTGTTGCCCCAAAACGACGGGATACTCTGCTACGGTCGCTTCTGAGACGATGGAGCCACTCCAACTGGGTGCAAACTGGTAAACCAATGCCCGATCCGCTTGTAAAAAACGGCGCACCTCTTGAGTAGTACCATCTAACACACTTTGCGGATCGAGGGATTGGCGCATCCATAATGCCATCTCGATTAAAACCTGCTGTTGTTCTTGCTGGCGGCAAAGTTTCCGTTTGAGTTGAACTTGCTGAAAAACACTCCGCATCAGTTGCGGCAGATTGGTGTGCGCGATCTGCTGTTTGTCGAGATATTCTTGGGCACCGAGTTTGAGAGACTCTATGGCAACGGCAGTGTTGCCTACATCGGTCAACATAATGACGGGCAAGATTTCAGTGGGTTGCTGCTGCCGTAGCTGTCGTAAAAACTCTAACCCATCCATATCTGCCAGTTGATCATCGAGCAGAATGATATCTGCTACATTGTTTTGGCACCAAATTAGAGCCTCTTTGCCATGGTCAAACTCGATGATCTGATAGGATTGTTGGTCATCCCGATGGAGAAAGCGATCGTAAGTCGCGCGATCGCCATCGGCATCATCTATTAACAAAATAGTTTGAGGCATGGCGCACAAAGCTGAGAGTATGGGCACTGTTTATACTTAATTATTCCCCTACTCTGTGTGCCTGAAGGAATTTAACGTAGAAGAAGATTTTTTATATTTTCTCACTCTATAAATATCGATTTGATAAGTGGAAGATACGGAAACACTTTCTCCCAGCCCTTCCAGACTAAAAACTATCCGTTGATCTGCCATAGTCCGTACTTATTAAAAAAATACTATTTTTGTATTAAACATCACTATTTCTGAGAATTGGGGTATGTCGCCATGAGTAAGGTAGCAACTGCGGTTGAGGTTTTTCATCCTGAGAGAATTTTGAGTGCCTACAACGTCAACAGGCTAACAGAATGGGTCAAAGGGTTTTTACACGTATCCTGTCGCAATCCCATAAAGGAGCGCTCAATTGGGGCAACCGCTTGCCTATGCCTTCAAGGTAGAGAAAGAGTTTGAAGAAACTTTGAAGTCAGGAGATCGCTGTGGGCAATGCTTTTCGATGCCTCATTGGTTTCAAGCTTTGAGCTGTTGCTGTAAGGTGAGGAGTACCTCTGGGGCAGTAAAGGGTTTCAACAAGCAATGGTTAACCTGAAGTCCCATCTCGGTAAGAGTTTCATGGGTGGTTAAGCCACTGGTGGCGACAATTTTAAGCTGCGGATTGATGGTTTGCAGAGTGCGAATCGCCGCGGCTCCATCCATTGTAGGCATCATGATATTCATGAGCGCGAGCTGGATATCTTCCTGATGTCGGGTATAGAGTGCAATCGCTTCAATCCCATTACTTGCGGTCAGCACTTGATATCCGTATGCCTCCAGCATCGTTTTGGTAGCCTCCCGAATGGCGTCTTCATCATCTGCCAGCAAAATCCACTCTCCTGACCCATGCGGAAAAGCCGAGATAACCGATGACTGCGGTTCGCTGGCTTGTACTGCTGGCAGATACACTTTGAACTTGGTGCCGTTCTCTACCTGGCTAGCGACAGTTACAAACCCGTGGTGGTTTTTGACAATGGTCATCACTGTAGATAACCCCAAGCCTGTACCTTGACCGACTGCTTTGGTGGTGAAGAAAGGGTCAAAGATGCGATCGAGTACGTCTGACGCTATGCCAGCGCCTGTATCGGTAATCGTGAGCACGATATAAGTGCCTGCCTGCGCGCCCCAATTGAGGCGGATATCCTGTGCTTCAAGCTCACAATTCTCAGCGCTGATGCGGAGTAGACCACCGTTGGGCATGGCATCACGGGCATTCACACACAGATTCATGAGCACCTGATGCATCTGGGTCACATCGCCCCAAATAGCCCATAGCTCGTTCGGCACATCGGTTATGACATTGATGGCTTTCGGAAAGGTTTCCTCAGCAATGTGTTTGATTTCGTAAATGAGATGTTTCATTTCTAGGAGCGATCGTTCGCCTTCGGTGCCGCGGGCAAAGGTCAGAACTTGCTTCACCAAACTCGCGCCCCGTCTAGCACTTGCTTCAATCACCTCCAGCCAATGCTGGCGCTTGGCACTCTCAGGCTGCATTTCTAACAGTGGCACTGCCATCAAGATGGGTGCCAGCACATTATTTAAATCGTGGGCAATACCACCTGCTAGAGTTCCAATGCTTTCCAGGCGCTGAGTGCGGAGAAACTGCCGCTCCAACAGCGTTTTCTGGGTAATATCTGTATTTACAATCAAAAAGGCTTTCGGTTGCCCATTGGGGTAGCGTACCAGGCTCCAACGGCTGGTAACAATCACTTCCTGCTGCCCCTTTGTGCGTTGGGGCAACTCGCCCTGCCAAGCTCCGTGGTCAAGGACGATCTGGTAGATGTCTTCCAACTGGGAGTATGGCTCTCGATACAACACTTCAGTCGCCGATCGACCGCACACTTCCTCGCTTGACCAGCCGTATAACCGTTCTGCCCCCTGATTCCAAAAGATAATGTGATGGTTAAGATCCCGCACAACAATGGCATCCATAGCTACATCCAGCAGCATTGCCTGCTCTTGCAGTTGGGCTTGGGCGTGGATGCGGTCTGCAAGTTCAATTTGGACTTGTTGATAAAGGGATGCCTGATGAAGGGCGATCGCCACCTGGTCTGCCAGTAGCTTCAGCAATTGAATTTCGTCTTCAGACCATTGGCGCGGCTGGGCACATTGTTGGGCAATCAACAAGCCCCACAGATGCCCCGTTTGAATAATGGGCACTACCAGATTCGCCCGCACATCCAACTGCCTGAGAAACTCAGCATGACAAGGCTGAATGCTACCGTCATCAATATCAGCAATGGCACTGACTCGTCCATCAAAATATTTCTGAATGTAGTCGGCTTGAAAACAGGGATCAACCAAGTGTCGTCCTAAAGTTGCCTGCCAATGGGCATCGACCGACTCTTGCACGACGTATCCTGAACCATCTGGTTCGAGTTGAAAAAGCAACACCCGATCGGTCTGCAACACCTGCCGGATTTCAGTGACGGTCGTGGTCAGAATCGTTTCCAGATCAAGAGATTGGCGAATGCGTTCCGTCACCACTCGCACTAATGTTTCCTGCTGGACTTTCTGCTGTAAGCGACGTTCGCTTGCTTGCAATACCGCCAAATGGCGGCACAACTCCAACTGGCTAACCACCTGGCGACTGAGCACTTGCAGTGCCTGCATTTGTTCAGAGCTTAGTTGACGAGGTACTTGATCGATCACACAGAGTGTACCAAGGCAATAGTGGTCTGGGGTCGTTAACGGGATGCCTGCATAAAACCGGATGTTGGGATCGCCAGTCACCAGCGGGTTGGTCGCAAAGCGCTCATCCAGGAGAGTATCTAGCACAACCAGGGGTGCTGCCTGCAAAATTGTGTAGTTGCAAAAGGCGATCGCGCGGGGTGTTTCTGAGACCGTTAAGCCGACTTTCGACTTAAACCATTGTCGATCGTGATCGAGTAGAGAAATCAGGGCGATCGGCGTCCCGCAAATTTGAGCCGCTAATTGGGTTAAATCGTCATAAGCAGCTTCAGCGGCTGTATCCAGAATCTGGTAACGGGCGAGTGCCTCTAATCTGGCAAGTTCATCGGCGTTGTACTCAGATTGTTGCGGACTCATAGTTACCTGTAAACGATCACCTTCAAATGTCCGTATCTGAGTCTTGCAGAGATTCATAGACAGTCCTCCCGGTGTTCTAACGCCCACCCCAGCAAGTCTGCCACTTGCTCAACCAAATCAAGTGGGTCAAAGGGTTTGGCGATCGCGCCGACCACTCCCAAAGCGTCACAGCCACCGGGGTCAGTAAAATCACTCGCGATCGTCAGCAGCACGACAGGAATCGCTTTTGTGGTCGGACTGGCTTTCAACTGGCGCAGCAGCGTAATGCCATCAATGTCTGGCATCAGCACATCCAGCACAATCGCATCGGGCTTTTTTGCCAGGGCTTGCTCTAAGCCTGCTTGTCCAGAATTAGCCGTGATGACCGTCCACCCAGCCAACTCCTCAAAGCAGCTTTGCACCACTTCTTGCACTGCCGCTTCATCGTCAATGACTAAAATTTGTTTGGTGGACACACACCGCCTCTACAGGATGAATTTGACTTCATCCTAGAGAAAGAGTTTGAGGAAACTTTGAAGTCAGGTATGAATCATTGCTGACCGTCACAGCATCCACTCAAAGACTGCTGCCACCTGATCTACCAGGGCGATCGGGTCAAAGGGCTTTAAAATAACCCCTGCAACGCCTGCTTGAGCAAATTTCGCCCGATCTTCTGGTTGCACTCTGGCAGTCAGCAGCACCACAGGAATTGATCGCGTGACAGCATTTGCCTGCAACTGCCGCAGTACTTCCAACCCATCCATACCTGGCATTGACACATCCAGCAAAATGCCGTCGGGTAAAGCGGTTTGAGCTGCCTGCAAGCCCTCGACCCCTGACGCTGCCGTTAAGACTTCCATCCCACCCAATTCCTCCAGACAACCCTGGATCACTTCCAGAATCATCGCTTCATCGTCGATCACGAGCACCCGTTTGGCTGTCATAGTGTTTCCTTCGCTCCTACGTCCTCTGCCACCAGCGGCAAAGTAAAGTAAAATGTACTTCCTTTCCCTAACACGCTCTCGACCCAAATGCACCCACCGTGCTGCTCCACAATTTGGCGACAGATCGCCAAGCCGAGTCCCGTACCGCCTTTGTCACGGGAGTCAGACGCATCAACTTGCTGAAAGCGTCCAAACACAGTTTCTAGCTTCTCTGCGGGAATACCGCGCCCCTGGTCTTGGACTGAGAAGACAGCATGAGGATGGGGGGAGGAGGAGGACAAAGCGGTTGAAGGTGGGTTTCGCCCTACGACATCAACGCTGCTACCGCCCTGCTTGTCTGACTCCATCACGGCTACAGCAAGATCGATCTTGCTGCCTGCATCAGAGAATTTGATTGCGTTGCTTAAGAGGTTGGTGAGGATCTGGATAATGGCATCGGGGGCTGCCCACACGGAGAGGGGTAGGGGCGTAACGTTGAGGTAAACCTGGTGTGCTTCGGCATAGACTCGCATCGCGTCGGCAGCTTGCCGCATCAGGGCAGCGGCATCGCAGGCTTGCAGGGCGAGTTTCATGCTGCCGGATTCTAGCCGTTGCAGGTCGAGGATGTCGTTGACCAGGCGCACCAGGCGATCGCTCTGTTCAGCGGCAATTTCAATCATCCGGTGTTTTTTGTCAGGCTTTTTGTCATAAACTCCCCGCAAGATTAACCCCAGCGAGCCGCGAATGGCAGTTAGTGGGGTGCGGAGTTCGTGACTGACGATGGAGATAAACTCGGTTTTCATGCGGTCTAAGGCACGTTGCTCGGTGATGTCGCGAACAATTTTGGAAGTACCGATAATGGTGCCTTTGGCATCTTTTACGGGCGAAAGCGTGAGTGCAATGTCAACCATCGTGCCGTCTTTGTGCTGGCGGACTGTTTCGTATTGCTGAATTGATTCTCCCTGACGGATTTGGGTTAAGAGCTGCGCTTCCTCATCCAGGCGGTCTACAGGAATGATCAACCCAATAGGCTGACCGATCGCATCTGCGGCTGAGTAGCCAAATAGTTTCTCAGCGCTGGCATTCCAACTGACAATTACACCATCTAATGTTTTGCTGATGATGGCATCTTGCGAGGAGGCAACAATCGCAGCGAGGCGGGCTTGAGTGGCTTCAGCTTGTTTGCGATCGCTAATGTCTCGCAGAATGGCTGTAAAAATGCGTTCGTTGCCCAGCGTCAAACTAGAAATCGAGGCTTCAGCAGGAAACTCACTGCCATCTTTACGGCGACCAGAAAGCTCACTGCGCTCTCCCATTTGTCGAGCAATTTCAGGCGCTTGCATAAAACCGCTGATGTGGCGCGGATGGCTATGGGCAAAGCGTTCTGGTAAAAGCAGGCTCAACGGCTGACCCACGACTTCTGCCGCTGCGTAGCCAAAAACCTTCTCGGCTCCTTTATTAAATAAGGTGATTTGTTGTTGTGCATCAATCGAAATAATGGCATCATTCGCGATGTCTACAATGCCAGCGAATCTTGCCTGGGATGCGGTTAAGGCTGCCTCAGTGCGTTTGCGATCGCTGATTTCAACCACAATCACGCCGATAGCATTTACCGCATTGGTTGCATCCAAAATGGGAAAGTAGGAGGCTAACCAATGCCGTACTAGTCCAGGTTGACTCGGCACTTCGCCTGAAACTTCTAGATTGAGAATGGGCTGTCCAGTGGCAAGGATGCGGTGAAACAAGGGTTCAACAATGGGTGCCATGTGGGGCAAAATTTCGGCAACAGTGCGACCAATATGCTTTTCTACAGGCTGCCCATTAATAGCAGCAAGGGTTGCATTGATCCGCAGAAAGCGCAGATCATGGTCATGAATGCAAAGACCGATTGCCGCCGAAGACGCTGCGTTGAAAAAGCTATTCAAGAGTAGATTTGATTGTTGGAGTGCAAAGGTGCGTTCGGCAACCCGTTGTTCCAGATCAGCATTGAGCTGCTTGATTTCTGCTTCTGATCGCTTCTGCTCAGTAATATCGCGTGTGACGGCTAGAACCTGTGTTGTTGCTTCACCGGGAAAGTGTAAGGGCACAGCATGAGACTCTAACCAACAGCGAGTGCCCCGGAAGCCAATAATTTCAAACTCTAAGATGCCTGGTTTTCCTTCAGCGACCTGATGGATAAACGCTAGAAATGCCTGTTGGTGGGCAGGGGCGATGAGTGGACAAACATTCTGCCCACGTACCTGCTCTAGACGATCGGCTTCGATCATGGCAAGTCCCGCAGGATTCATCTGCTCTACCACACCGTCGGCTGAGACAATCTTGACGCATTCGGGTTCAGCCTCAAAAATGGCGCGGAGTTGCTGTTCACTGCGAGTAAGCGCTATTGCTGCCTGTTTGCGCTGGTCAATATTCATAATCGTGCCGGACATTCGCACCGCTTGTCCTGCTTCGTTATAGGCTGCCTGCCCTCTGCCTTCCAGCCAATGAATGCTTCCATCCGTCCAGATCACGCGATACTCATGCTGATAAAGGGTACGGTGATGTAGCGCTTGCTGGATCGCCTCGCTGAGGATGGCGCGATCGTCTGGATGCAGTCGAGCCTCAAAGGTTTCATACCGACCATCGAAGCTGCCGGGCACGAAGCCAAACAACTGTTCGTGCTCTGGTGACCAAACAATTTCCCCGGTGACAATGTTCCAATCCCACAACCCCATCTGGGCAGCGGCTAATGCCATTTGCAGACGATAGTGACTTTCCTGAATTGACTGCCGACTGAGTTGCTCAATCGTGGCTTTGCTTTGCCGTAAAGCGCTGTTGAGCAGGTTGAGGACAAAGGACACCAGCGCAAAGATCCCCAATTGTAGGATATCGGTGGGAGCAGCCGTTGTGAATTGGTAAAGGGGTGGTATGAAAAAATAGTTGATTGCGAGAGTCGAGAGGACGATCGTCACCATGCCTGGTCGAAAGCCACCATACAAGCTAGTGACGATCACAGCAAGATAAAAGAATGCGCCTATGGTGCGCTCCAGAAAGGGCTGTAGCCACAAGGAAAGCAGTACCGCGACCACTGTAGAAGCAATCGCTACCCCATAAGGAGGCAATCGACGGTCGATCGTAGAACGCATGGATACTCCCCACTGCTACTCAGTTTGAAACCCGCTGCGCTTTAAGCGGTGTATGATTCGCGGGGCTAAATCTGTAGCCGTCATGTCTTTACTCAGGTAGTCGTCAGCCCCAGCGGTGAAGGCACGTTCGATTGCCTCCGCTGAGGTATGTGCAGACAGAAACAAAATCGGCAATCGCTGCCACTGAGGGTCACTTCGTACTGCTTGGCACAACTCCACACCATGAAAACCTGGCATTTCCAGGTCTAGCAATAGCAGGTTAGGAGTGGTGGCTGTCAGCACTTGCCAAAACTGCTGGGGGTCACTCAAGCTAGTGACCTCTACCCCAAAAGGTTGCAATAGGTGCGTCAGGTTGGCTGCGATCGCGCCATCGTCATCCACCACCAGCACCCGATTGTGATGCGATACTTGCATTTGATGCAACACATCCGTCACGGCTTTCAGAATTTCATAGGTTGGCAATGGTTTTTGCAAGAAGACACAGCCTCCCAACCGTACTACTTCTAAGCGGCTGGCTAAATCGCCCTGTCCCGTGAATGCCAGTACCGGAATTTTGGGCGATCGCTGCATCAATTCCCGCAGCAGCATAAACCCATTCTCTGCACCCGGAAAATTCAAGTCCAGCAAAATTATATTTGGGGGAGACTGGGCGATCGCTTTGCGGGCAACGGTCAAATCAGTCGCGACTTCAACTCGCAGCCCCCATGTGATCGCTTCAAGTCTGACCCATTCTGCCAACATTAAGTCATCATCAATTATCAAAATTAACGGAGCATAGGCGCTTGTCTCTAGCGTTAGAGGGGTTGGCTGAGGCTGCTCCAGCATCTGCCGCAAGGATGCCGCCAGCTTGTCGATGTGTTGCACCTGTACTGCCGTCAACGTCACCGCTGGGTGCAGCAACACCTCCAACTCTTGCGCTAACTGCGACCCAGCCATGAAACCAAAAATACCGAGCGATCCAGCTAATTTATGTGCCTCCTGCTGGGCATACTGTCGATCTACTGGGCTAAGTTGAGCGCTCGTCAAGGCTTGCGCAGCCGTCTCTATGACCATGACCTGTGCCAAGATCTTGTCCCGGTACTTATTCCAGACTGTAGACGTTATTGTCACAGCCGTTTGAAGTTTGACTTCCCTTTGCTTCCCCGTGAAGGCTAAAGTGGAGGGTTCTACTGCCTGAGCTGGCGTTCTGAGTCGATAGCCCAAGCCGTAAACCGTCTCAATTAAGTCTGCGGCACCTGCCGCTTTAAGTTTTTGGCGCAAGCATTTAATGTGAGTGCTGACGGTTTCTTCTCCCGGCGGTTCGGCAAAGTCCCACAAGCGATCGAGCATGGCACTGCGGCTAAAAATGCGTTTGGGATTGAGCAAGAATAGTTCCAACAGGCAATATTCTTTGTGGGTGAGCCTCACTGACTCGCCATTACAGGCGACTTTGTTACTGACCGTATCAAGGTGTACATTTTCCCAAATCAAGACCGAGGTGGTAGCAGCTTCCCGCCGTAATAAGGCACGCACACGCGCCAGTAGCTCCGGTGGATCGAAAGGCTTGACCACATAATCATTGGCTCCTGCATCTAATCCTATAACGCGCTCATTACTACCCGCATTAGCCGTCAACAGCAAAATTGGATACTGGTAACCCTCTGCCCGTAACTGCTTGCAGACACTCAGTCCATCCAGTTTTGGCAGCGATACATCTAGCACAATCAAGTCATAGGCAAACTCTCTGGCTAACTCCAGCCCTGTTTGTCCATCCGTTGCTATGTTAACCATATAGTGTTGGGCAGTCAGTAGCTCAGCCAGCACCGAACCTATAAGTTGGTCATCTTCAATCAGCAGAAGTTTCATAGGCAATCGCGGTTCACTTAAACTAGAACGGGCTGATGCGGTGCTGAATGAGATCTTAAGCATTCCCCGTTCTGATCTCGATTTTATCCATTTTGAAGCGAAGCTATTTTTGGCGGTATCTAGATCGCAGACAGGATCGCAAACTGGTAGTCCTAAAGATGTAAGGATGGATCAGACAACACTACCTCAAATATTTTATGTCGATTGCTCTCCTATGCCGATGATCTGTTGGTTATCCATCCGGAACGGCAGGTCATTGAACACACTCAACAGCTACTGGGCAAGTGGTTAGGAAAGATGGGATTGGCATTCAAACCAAGTAAGACCCGCATCTGCCACACCTTTCAATCACTCCTCGTTGCGCGTTCGCTTCAAGGATGCCAACAACAAGTGAAGTACAATTGTTCTGACAGTTAATTGGCGGCTTTCCTCGTAGTTGGCTATGGCGGCTAAACAGCACACCTACTCCAATTCAGCCTTTGAGTTTGAGTCCCTGAGCCTTTTCGAGCAACGGGACTGGATTGCCCAGCACCTTATATGCCCTCCGGCTCTACAAGAAATCCCACTCTTACTGGTGCCGCAGAGACACCTCTTATTGCCTAAAGAGCGTCTTCAAAGGTGTCCTGAAGTCGTTTCCGCGTTACAAGCTTGGCAGCAGTTAGCACGGCAAGATGATGTGCGCTTGCTCATCCGTAGGAATTGGATCCCGTTTGTTGAAGCTTATTTCCCAGACACCGAAGCAGGCCGGGAAACGTATCAAATAGCGAAAGAAATCGGTGCAATTCCAAGGCAGTGTGGCATTATCCCGACCAATCAAAACCAACGCTTTTGGTTAAAAACAATCCACTATCTTTGGCAAGCGCAAGGTTTACTTTTTGCCCAAAAGCTGTCCAAGTTACCTAATGACCTACTTCAAGAGAACATTGATCGCTTACGTCAGTATCTTTCTGAACAGAGCTTTAAGAATGCGGTTCATGCCGCAGAATCAAATTTAGCGTTGTATAAAGCAATCGTAGATAACTTCGAGTACCTGAGAACCAACAGCTTTGACAGGATACAGCAGCAGATCTTTTCAACCCCCTGGTTATTGTTCAAAGCGATTGAAAAAGAAACCTGTCAGACTGGCTGGAAAATTGGTCCAGCAAGCCATGAAATTAATGGACTGTCTCAGGATCAGCAAAAGGAATATCTACAGATCAAAAGTTATCTGATTGAGGATAGACCTTGGTTGGCTGGTAAACAAGTTCAAAAGGGATTGCGTCGCCCCTACCAAGAAGACGCAGCCGCTTTCACTGCGTATCTAGGACAAAACGGCTTGTATGGACAAATCATCTTGGCTTTGAGGAGTAAACCCTATAGCGCTGAACTTGAAGACTACGCTAAATCCATCCGTAAACATAAAGATGCCTATTTGGACGATTTACAGTGGCGCAATGGGCAACCCTACAAATACAAAGTCACCAGTTCACCACAACCTGTCGAGGCTGATGTCGATCTTGGTGGATACATACGATGGTACTGGCGATAGCTTAACTTAACTTAATAGATTACCTAAAACCGCTTCAAGTAGGGCTAGATCCTTTTTCCTGTAAATGGCAGCTTTCAGGAATTAGGATGCTACCTAATAGAAAAAATTCAAATAGATCCCGTCGTCCTCATCAACGTAAAAAAGCGTTGACAGGGCATAAATCGATGCGCGGAGTCCCAGAGCTCTACGAAACTGTCAAGGAGCGGTTTTATGCCCGTCTCACTGAGCAGAGTTCGGATGGCATCACTGCGCTATCCGAACAATTCAGCCTTTCTAGGAGTGAACTGCTAGAGCAAGTTGGCAGACAGATTATCACGGTCAAAATCACAGCCCGAGCCATCAATCAAGGTAATCAAAAAGAGGCAAGAACTCAAACGCCTCGCTGTTTTTCATTAACAGTTACTAGCGTCCAAGGTCTTGATGAACTGGCCAACCAAGCAGGCATTACCAGACGAGAATTCATCGCACAGCTTGGGCTGGGAAATATTCAGATTGTTAGCAAAAATAATCTACTGTAATAAACCTAAAACCATAGGGTCTTAGCATTTATTACAGCTCACTTTTTATTGAGCTAAGAGCTTGAATTTTATTGCTTTTATTTTAGTAAAAATGACTGCAATCTATAGCCATCAAGCTATTTGCAATTATTACATTGTTGACGACTATAGGAATCAAAAATCATCGGTTTCATGAAAAAAGTAAGCTTGAATAATAAATCCATAGACTCTATAAAAATAGACTCATCTTGATTATTTATTACGTGCATTACATGCAGCAATTATGACGGGTTTTGCGCCACATTCACCCTTTTTTACTCACCATCTTGAGGTTTATTATGAGCAACGAAAGTAACTGCTATAAATCACTACAGGAATACTTCGCTGAGATTAGAAATGAGTTACCTGAAAAACAGGCTAAGCAGCTCATTAGCGAAACTGAATCTGGCGTGATTCGGATTTTTCTCGAACTGTTAGATTTCTCTCATAAATCGGCTGGTCGCAAGCTGACGGCTGAAGATAAACAGCGAGCGTTCGCCTATATGGAATCATTACCGGTGAGCCTCTTCCCGAAAGCCCTCAAACTGCTCAATGAAGTAGAGGATGGTCTCGGACTCAGTCAGGCGAGCTTTAGGACCTATTCAGCGCGGGTGCGCAAGTGGATCGCTTGGTCAGAGGCGAGTGGCTACTGGCCACTCTGCCGAGCACAATCTCTTGAGATCCAGGCTCAGTGCGGTCCTAAGCGGCAAAATATTTACGGAGAAATGGATAATGTTTACCTAACCGAACGCCGTGGCCTTTATAAAGCCTATGCGCTTACATTAGAGGATGCACCGGTACGTATTCAACAATGGCGAAGGCGAACCTTTGATTTTTTGGTGAAAATTCACCAACCGGGACGGACATTCGACGCGATCTCAGATACGGCTGCAAACCGGTACTTAACTTGCATTTACCGTATCTTGGGTTGGCTTAAAAACCATGAAGGCATTCCGGAGGCAGAACTCAGCATTGACTTGATTTTCCCGCGCATCGATAAGGCTGAACTGCTTTCTCTCAGTGCAGTTGCCCAAAAAGAAGCGTGGCGAGAGCTCCAACTTGAGCTTGAGACGATGCTGTGCAACTATCAGGAGTTCTTACACCATGTGATGCAGTCTTATAGTCCTCATACCTGGAAAGGAATCTTGAGTGCTGTCAAGGCCATTGGGCGCGTACAGTACGCCCATTGGGTGGAAACGGAGAATGAGTATGACCATCTGCCTATATTTAGGTCCTTACAGAAATACTTCCAAGTTGTTTTCCAAGAACTTGATGAATGGATGGAAGGCGGAGAATCCGTTGCTGACTGGAGTAAAAAGTGGCCCGACACGCCAGAGGGCATGACGGCGTTAGAGATCGTGCAGGAAAAGGTGGTGGAGCCGATTCGTCAGGAGTGTCTACCGCGCAATTATCGGGGAGAATTTCAGAAACCCCACCACCTGGCCCACAAATACCAGAACTTTCTCAAACTCGCTTTGATTGCCATCAATCCTCCACGGCGCTCCCAAGACGACCGCAATACGCGTATTGCTCTTAGTTGTCCGGTCACGAGACCTCATCAGGTGCCGGCTGAGGGGTGCTATTATCCACTGCCCCCTGATTCAGTCCGGGAGCAGAACCGGCGCAGAAAGGTCACCGATGTTTACCTGTATCGTACCTATCAATTTTGTGGCAGACACTATCCCGATGGGGTTTGGGTGAGGGACATTCAGGGCTACAAAACGAAGCGGAAGCATGGACGGTTTCAGGTCATTTTGCCCAATCGCCAATTTCACGATGGTCGCTGCCTTTATGACTATCTAGAAGAATATCTCGAGGGGCTGTGGCTACCAGGGCCTTTTCCAACGCGCCGACTCTATCAAGGAACTAAGCCGGAATTTCAGGGCAAAATGGGCCGATGGATCACTCAGGGGCGAGCGGAATTCAACCCTCACGATACAACAGAACAAGCCGATGATGGGTGTGTGTGGCGATGGGGATATCTCTTCGTCGGAGTAGAGTCTGGGGAGCTGATGACTCATGGTGGCTACGCCAAATCAATTCGCAGTAACTCGTTTCGACTCATTGGCAAGAAAATGACGCCCCATACTTTTCGCTACATTTGGGCTACCTGGGCAATTCAAGTAGGTCTGTCTGATGCGGAATTACGGGCATTGGCGTACATGATGGGGCACAGTGTTGAGACCCTACGGCGAATTTACGAGCGTTGCACGCCGTCAGAGAAGCAGCAGATTATTGAAGATGCGATCACCCGCAGGCTTTGTCGGCCTTTACCAGACACCGTTGATGACAAGGTGTACACCGTTGACCAATTACTTCAATTCGCCAAGAAGTTAAGTCATCAGGACCTCTGGCAGTTCTTTAAGCGCTTATACAGGCACCTGATAGGACAAGACTTTGATGGGCAGCAGACTTGATTGATCCTGTCGAAAACCCTGTCAAAAAGGTCGCTTTTGGGGTTGAGTTAGACTAAGCCGGACAGTCGTCTGCCCGACTTGTCTGCAAAACCGGACGTGAACCGTTAGATTCTGAAGTGGTCCTCAAAAATTGGACAGGGGGTTAAGCTCTGAACGACACCCAAGATGGTAGGAGTAGTTCATGAGTAACAAACGCAAACAATACAGTTCCCAATTCAAAGCCAAAGTCGCCCTGGAAGCTATTCGAGGCGAGAAAACCGTTTCCGAGTTGGCCAGCCAGTACGAAGTGCATCCGACAATGATTAATGACAGGCATCTTGGCGGGTGACGACAGGTGTGGCTCCTGCCACCCCTGTCGTCACCCGCCAATGTCGCTGTCGTCTGATAATCACGTATTTGCCAGTTTTGAAGGGTCATTTTTACCTGGTTGCCATGATGGATTGGTTTAGCCGTAAAGTTCTTTCGTGGAGGATCTCTAACACGCTCGATGTCACCTTTTGTTTGGAGGCACTCCAGGAGACGGTGGCGAAGCCTGCACGAAGTGCGTATCGCCCTTTATGGCAAACCTAAGATCTTCAACTCAGATCAAGGCAGTCAATTCACCTCAAACTCCTTTACAGCTTGCCTAAAGGCGGCTGGAGTCCAGATCAGTATGGATGTCGAGGACGTTGTCACGACAACATCTTTATCGAACGTCTATGGCGTTGGCGAAGCCTCTCCTTTGGAGAATCGCTGAAGTATGAGTTGATTTATTTGATGGCGTTTGAAGACGGAATTCATTTGAGCAAAGAATTCCAACGATGGTTTCATTGGTATAATCAAGAGCGTCCACATCAAGCATTGAAGTATCGCACTCCAGAAGTTGTCTATTGGAAAACGCGATCGCCCTTTAAAGAAGAAGCTTGAAAATGGACATGGAGATCTCTCATTTCAGAGCTTAGAGATCCCTCAGAATTGTCCAACCGATTGGGTCCACCTCAGTCTGGTCTCAGGGGCTGTTTTTTTTGCAGACTGCAAAGGAAGCAGGCGAGCGATTGAAAGAGGCGGATGAACGCCTTGATAAACTCGGTTAAATTGTGTCTCCCATGGCGATCGCCCTTTGAATTTTACTTTCAAGGATATTTACCTTTTGTATTTTTCGTAAACGACATAATCAGGGTTTCAGCGATTAGACACAGCAAAGTGAGCCGATTAATTAATCCTTATCTATCTAAAGAAAGGGGAGATCGCTGAAACCCTTATTCTATCGTTAATATATAAGTTTTACTTAATTTGTCTACGCTGTTTACGTTGTTTGCCTATTTTTGCTTAATGCTGACAAAAAACCGAATTAGCATAGGATTGTCAGCGTATACCGAGTAGACAAAATGGGAAGTAAAAAGCAGTCTTTTTCTGTCCGGGTTTCGGACGAATGGAAAAACAAATTATGGACTCTTGCGATTTATTGGGCGTCACCCAATCCGAGTGGCTAATCGATGCGATCGCCTCTGCTCTCGGCAAGCAGTCCGATAGAATTTCTTCGTTGCCAGATCGGGTAAGTGCCTTGGAGAAAAAACTGAATCGGTTAGCTAATTAACAGGCGATCGCCTGTTAACCTTGATATACAAGGATTTCTCTTAAAACGCGATTTTAGGGGCTTAGAAACGATTTTAGGCGAAGGATGGGAACAGTATATGGGGCATGGCGATCGCCTGTTATAGGCGATTCTGGAAGGAGTATTTTTGGGTGAATGCCTCAAAAAAGATAAAAGGTTTTAGCCAACCGAATAATCGGTTATTTGATTAATCAGTTAAGGGATTATTTGATTAACTGACTCACTGCTCTTGAAAATTAACCCATAAAATAGGCGTTTAACCGGATGAATGGTTAAACGCCTATTTGCTTAATCACTTAATCACTTAATCGATATGATCCTAACTGTTGCCAGCCTCAAGGGTGGCACTGGCAAAACTGTTTTGAGTTTACATCTAGCACACGCGATCGCCTTAGCTAAGTGTCGAGTTGTGCTGATCGACTCTGACCCTCAAGGCAGTGCATCCAATTGGGCTGCTGTCAGAGAAGATCCACCGCCATTTGTTGTTGTGGGGATGGCTCGTAATACCCTACACAAAGAATTGCCTGAACTGCTGAAAAATTTTGACCATGCTGTTATTGATACGCCGCCGCGTGTGTCAGCATTGGCTCGATCTGCGATCGTTGCATCTGACCTGGTATTATGCCCTGTCCAGCCGTCTTCGTTCGACGTGTGGGCAGTCGGTGAAACAATTACTCTTATCCAAGAGGCAGAACAGTTTAAGCCAGATATCAAAGCCGCTTTTATTGTTAATCGCAGAATTAGTAATAGTGCGATCGGACGTGAAATGACAGCGGCTCTCTCTGAATACCCGTTTCCAGTTCTGCCCACTGCGATCGCCCAACGAGTTGCATTTGCTGAGTCCTCAGCTGGCTATACCGTTATGGAAATGTCACAGTCGAGTAGTGCGGCAAAAGAAATCAAGGCTTTGAGTAAAGATATTTTGAAGCTGATGGGGTTAAAAGCATGGTGAAACCTACTAGAAAAATAGTGAGCAAGCCTACTGCCCCCACACCCCAAGCGGATAGCTGGGTATCGTCTGGAGGAATTGATCCGGAAATACAAAGCTCTTCATTACCTGTTGAGCCGAAAAAAAGGGGAAGAGCTAAAGGCAAGCGCTCCGATCCAAACTATATTCAGATAGGCGTTTATGTCCCGAAAACAATTGACAAGCAGGTGAAACGACTGCTGATAGATGAGGATCTGGATCTCTCAGAGCTGGTCGCACAACTGCTAGAGCAGTGGATAATCAGCAAATCGGTTAAGTGATTTACTGATTTGCTGATTATTCGATTAATCAATTTCCTTTTGGATGTGATGGGATATAGTACGCTCGCCCTTTTTGTGTGGCGCTAGTCAAAATTGTATACAATCGGTGCCACACAAAAATGATGGGGGAGTGGGGGAAAGTTGCCTTCTCCTAAAAAGTTTTCAGATCCCTCTTAGATCCTTTCTGGGTCTACTTTTGCCCTCTTGATGCCCTCTTATATCACTTAGGGCGATCGACTAAAAAAAAGTGACGGTACTGTTTTGGCACTCTTTAGATACCTGAAGAGTATTTTTCGATAATCTTCAAAGCCCCCTGAGCCGTTTCGTACTCGTAGCCACGGGCTTTGATCTGAAATCGCCTCCAATGTTTGTCATAGGTTGTTTTGTGCATAAATTTTGGCTTCTTTGGTGGGACCGCTAAACCGAAAGTCAGGCTATCACAGAAGCGACAAAACCAAACTGGGTCTTGCATAGCTTTCGAGAGTTTTAGCGCCGCAGATTCCAGCTCCCTGTATCCCAGATGGCTCACCTGGGAATTTCGATAATTCGCCCCCCCCGATCGGGGAAACCCCAGCAACGCACTCCCTACAGGTAAAAAGTGGCTTCAAACGCCGATAGATTTTGGTGCAACGGCGATCGCACCTAGGACAAACGAAAAAACCCCGATGCCCCCCAGAGTTGCCTTTGCCCAGTGCAACTCATAGGGCACTCCCTTGAATGTGTAGATCGGCATCATCAGGGCGATCTGCCCAGAGTCTTTTAATGCGTTAAAGTCGAGCGATCGCATTAAGTCTAAGGTCGGTTTTTTCGTGATCCTTCGGATGTATCGACCGCTCCCAAAACCACCCATTTTTTGACCTCTCCAGAAAAAACGATTATTTACCCTAAATAATTTGGGAAATTATGCAACTCACGAATATCGTAACTTAGATCAGGTGTGATTGCACTTTGTCTTAATCGTAATGGTTATAAGTTGTGATATCAGCAAAAATAGGGTTTGAACCTTATCATTTACTGTCATTTTAGGCTGATGGGTGCTGACAGAACACACGGTGTGAATGTTAGGATTTGCTATGATTTTCTTTGACAAAATACATGGTTCCGATGTCAGCAAAAGTTAGCATCTTTTAGGGCTACGCGATCACCGCAATCGACCCTTGAAAGTTAATGTTTGTTAATGCTTTTAGGGGTTGATTGCGGCAAATATACAGCTCTAGATGTCAGGTTTTGTCAGGGGTTTAGGGGGCTAGGCAGCTATTTTGTTCTGAGATGGGGCTAGGCAGCTTAAAATAAAGGAGCTTCATAAATATCTGTAGCTCTCAGAGTGTCAACGAGGAAAATTCTGGGGGCTATTTTTACTGCAATCAGCAGATCTTGTACCCGGATCTCATAAACACCAACGCAGCAAAGTAGGCAAAGATAGACTGCGGCTGGGAAAAGATTTTGACCCGATTTAATGGCGATCGTGCTACATAAGGGCTATGCGATCGCCATTTCTCGGATCGGTTGCAGATCTGTAAGCAGATACCAGCTTACAAAGTTGTGCCCAGATACCCGCGCCTCATCCAGGTCAATCACCTCGATCGCCCCTTCCCTTCCATCTGGGCATTGAACGCGATCGCCCACCTTAAATGGGGGTGTTTCAAGTGGCACATTCGGAGAGGGATTTTTAGCACCCAACTCAATGGGGGTGTCACCCCCTCCGTTATATATAGAGTTATTAGGGGGGGTGTCCACCCTAAACCCTTGGTATTGCTGGGTTTCTTGCTCAGTTTCCAAAATAACAGGGGGGGTGACACCCTCTCCTACGGGTTTCTCAACTGTCACACTCAGATCGGGTAAATCGGCATAAAAGCGATCCTTCCTTCTGCCTAAGATTTCCATCAACTCATCCCAAGATTGCTGGCAGATTTCGATCTGTCTAATCTTGCTCTTACCCTTCCGGCTGGAGATCGTCTTTACCCCGACCTGATTACAGACCTGGCTGAATAGCCATAGGTTTTGAGTGATTTCCTTCTTTCGGATAATCTGCGCCCGTTCCTTCTGAGGTCTGTTTAGCTCAGCCTGAGTAAGCTTGATTTCTGGGATTGAAAAACCTAAGCCAGCTTTGACAGAGGCTCGATGCAGCCTCAAAAAGTCACCCAACTTCTGAAGTTCTGGGTCTGTTGCAGTGTACGCCTTTCCCGGAATCAAGATCTCTCTGATGCCAGTAAGCTGCCTCAATCGATTCTCAAGGGTTGCCATGCTTAGATCTGGAATCCATAGGGATTGTTTCCAGAACGCTTGCCTTTCGATCGATTTACAATCTTTGAGAGCATCAAGACCTGAGTAAAGAAGCATCTCAAGCTTTACAATCTGCGATCGTCTTTTACCCTGCTGATCGGCAGAGATTATGGATGATTCCAATTCTTCAGAGTCAATCTGGTAGAACTGGGAAATTTTATGGCGCTCTAATGCCATCCGATCATCAAGGGATTCAATCACTTCCAAATCTTCAAGCCCCTCAACTTCATCCTGCGTAAGAATTCGAGCCGTTGCAACCGAATCGATCCGTAACTCTTTAACCTTGTCTTTCGACGCTTTGAGCTGATCTTTTTCAGGCTGGCTAACCTTCCGGGTGTCGAGCGTGACGGTGTTGCCTTCGGCTTCGAGCCTCGATAATGCCGAATCTCTTAAGCTCCACATGGCGCGGTTCTGATTGGCTTGATATCGCGCCCATAGGGTCAGATGGGGGTTATCACTCCAGTCAAAACCCGTCACAAACGGCAAAAAATCGGGGTTCAGCTCCGAGCGAATTAAGCAGGTATTCTTGTCGAATTTTTGCTTGAGGAGATCGACGATTTCTTGGGAGTCTGAAGAGCGGGAAACTGGGCAGAAGTTGTTACCTGACTTGCTCACCCAAACAACCCGATCGACCTTCGCTCTTACACGCTCGATTGCTTGAAGAACATCGCCATCATTGGCGACGCCGCCGTCAAAAACGCCAACCACGATATCAAAGTGATCACGCTCAATACTCACGCCAGTTGCCAACGAAGGCGTAGCAATGACTACCTGGAACTCAGCAACCCGCTCGTTGATACTGGAAATGAAATCGATCGAATCTTTAGATCCGGATGTATCAGAATCGATCAGCTTTACCTTTGTAGATTCAGGCAATTGAAGCTTAATAGCTTCTGCCGTCTTTTTGCTGTCTGTAGCAACGTACACCTGTTTCCCTTCTGCAACTGCTGCAACGATTTCGCTAATGACGCTTGCAGGTGAGTCGCTAACGTCAAATCGGCAATTGTACCCTACAGACTTAAATTCATTCTTGATCAGGAATGCCTTAGAATCTTCACCCCGCAAGCGCTCAAAGTATTCGATTGTTGCCGAATCCAAATCTGCATCAGCAATGATGATCCGACCAGCAACTTTAACGAGCCAATGCAATCTCGCCAATAGAGCCGATCGCTTTCCATTCTTACTGCAAGTGGAAGATGTCAACAGATGCAACAAAACTTGGACAGCTTCATCGATCACAAGATCGCAACCTCTCCACTGTTCAGGCTGAATGGAAAGCAAGCTATCCACACATAAGCCTAGTCGCCTAACATCGACCCATCCGCCTTTGTCCAAGTACTTACCATCGACCTTATCTAAATCGGCTGACCAATAAGCCATGAGACGATTACAGAGCGATCGCCCTAAACACCGACGATGGGTAAGGATCAGCACCTTCTGTGAATTTTTGATGCAACGGGCGATCGCCTTAGTTTTGCCAGTACCTTTGGCACTGATAAGGGCAATGATTGGGCGATCGGTTGGGAAGTCGTCAATATTGAGCTCTGGGGAATTGAGCCTTAGATCAGGCTGATGCCAGAGCTGAAGGGAGTGTGCCCATTGCCATGCCCAGGGTTTAGTAGGCATGGCTTGCTCATAAGCAGATTCAAAGGCTTGAATGCCATGCCCAACGATTAGATCGTCAACGCCCTTGCCAAGGCTTGAATCCCATGAAGTAACGAATACAGGTTGTTTGCTTGCCTTCTCCAGTAATTGAGAGAAGCGAAGCAATGAAAAGCCTACATTAGTCCGGGTCTGAATTTTCTCGTCTTGGTCGAAGGCGATGTAATGCTTCCGATCTGGGCAAGCAAACTCAGCAACTTCAGGGTGAAGTCTGCGGATATCAGCACCAGCACTAAATGCATCGAGTTCTTGTTTTCTTACTCCAGCATCAACGCCCGTTAGTGCGATCGCAACAAACCCGTGAGAGAGTAAGCAGAGCGCTTTTTTAGCGCCCTCAGTCCAGATAATCGGGACTTCTGGATTCTCCTTCACCCAGTCCCAAAAACTGCCTTCCAGCGGCACTTTCAGCTTAAGCCGATAGGCTATCACTAATCGAATCTCAGAAGGTACTTTAGGCAGGTAAGGAGTCGCACCCGATCCGACTGGGCACTCGTACTTCTTGATCTTGCCTTTTTCTTTGTCGAATCGAGGATCGCTTAATTTAATTTGCCATGGTGAGCCATCCGCATTGAGGATAATAGCCCCGTGAAGGGTTGCCGTTACCTTCCGACCGAATCTGGTGTATTTCCAGTTCAGAGCATCGTGTAACGGTGTGCTGACATCATTACCACTGCCCACCTCAACATCAGACGCAATCTGGATATTTGATTCATACATAGAAGGCGCGATCGCACTTCTATATGTAAATTCGTCTCTAATTTTTTGGGTAAAAGAATTCAGGTGCATATGCGATACCCCCCGAATTCTGTGACGCTCATGCCGTGTGAGCCAAGGCAAAAGCCTTCAATCCGCAATCTTCTGAACTCTTTCCAGTTCGTGACCTGCTTGTGATCCTCGAAGCACTGAGCGCAAACCCATCGACCCGTCGAAGGTCGGGTTCCCTTGTTCTTTGAGAGTAAAAATCGATCGTGATTGCAATGTCTGCATCGATCGTGGTGGTGGCTATTTTTCATTGCTCACCCCTTCCCGATCGCCGTTTTCCAGCATCCACAACTGAAATAAGGCTTTGGCTTCGCTTTTTGGGATGCCCCAAAACGAGGAATGCTTGATCAGAGAAAACCTACGCTTAACCGGGGACTCGATCTGAGCGATCGCACGGAATCCCTGGATTAAAACCTGAAACTCTTGATCGAATAAGGGATTCATCACTTAATCCCCCCGTTCGATAACGAGGCTCTATCCAGAATCACCTCATTGTCCGGTGGTGTTTGGGGTGATTCTGGTCTAAAATGGAACTGAAGCGGAGAAAAACTTTTAAAATAAAAAACTTGCCTATTATTAGGCTGAATCGCTAACATTGAACTGTGCACCTAAAAAGTGCCCCTTGATCCGGCATTTTGATTTCGAGTTTCTGACGCTCTTGAGTAATCAAAATCCGGCTGGTTAAAACAAAAAATCAATGCCGTTGCTTAGCTCCAACTAAGCAACGGCATTTTGATTTTTTTGGAGATATTCAGACACAGCTAATCGAACTAGCGCATTCAGCTTGGCATTCTTTTCAGATGCCAACGCTTCTAATCTGGCACGATCGCCTTTTTTAAGGCGGATGCCAAAGGCTTCTCCAGTATCAATTCTTTCGCGCTTCATAACGACTCCAAAATCGCTTAATAGTTTCATGTTAGTCTAGCTCAAATAATTTGTGTACACTCTCAGCCAGTAAATTTGAAAAAATACAAATTTTGAGCTTAGCCGCTCAGATCAATCTGAGTGGAATTGCTGCTACGCGATAGTTTGGCACAGTTTTTACTAACAACAGTTTTGCACAGTTTTTACTAACAGCAACTTCTTTGTTGTTTAATAAAATAGTTGTTATTCTAACTTCCAAAAATAGCTAAATAGGTATATCAGGTAAGGAATTCAGCGATTAGTGCGATTGCACTTTTCATTGCTTAGATTGCTCCTGGTTATCTTGAAAAATTGCCTTGCTGGGTCGGGAGGGGAGATCACCTCATGCCGCTAATCGCTGAATAAGGCTATTGATCGTTTGTTGCTGTTGCGCAGCTAGATTAATCATTTGGCTCACGTTTTGCCGATCTGTTTCTACGATTTGAGCCAACTTATCAATCTTTTCACCCAATTTATCTAGGTTTTGGTTCGTGGTTTTCACCTGAACTGTAAGCTGCCCCATGTTTACAGCCAACCCTTCAACAGTTTTTGCAAGAGATTCCATCCGTTCAATGAGCCGCCGATCCAGGGTTTCGATCCGAGCGTCGATCAGTTCTAATTTGGATTGATCCGGATCACGCATTGGGATTTGTTCTTGTTTTCGGGTCATGGCGATCGCCTCACTTCTTAGTCTTCGATTTTTGATCTAGATAGCCCAAAATTATTCGTTCTACCAGGTTTGAGAGCGATCGCCCTTCCTCTGAAGCCAAAGCTTCAAGGCTAGCTCTAGTCTCTTTTTCACAAGTGAATGTGATTTTTTCTCGTTTGGTTGGCACTGCCGAATCATAAGTATTTGCGATCATATTATCTCCGTTTTCTAATCTAATCCTAATAGTTCGGAACCGTATTGACAAGTTCCGAACTATTACACTAGCATGACATCAGAACAGTTCAGAACGGTTCAGAAACAAGAGTAGAACTGGGATGGACAAGAAACCGCACAAGAAACCCGTTCCAAAGTTGTTCCAATCCGTTCAAAACAAGTTTTTTCAATGTTCTCAGGTGTTGATAAGGAAGCAAAACAATGATTTCCCTCTCGCAATTTTGCAAAAGCAACAACATCCCCAAATCGACTGCATACGCTCGCTGTAAAGAGTTGGGGATTGATACCAGCAATGGTCTTGACGAATCGGCTCAATCAGCGCTAATCCGGGAATTCAACCTTAAACCGATCGCGCCTCAAGTCACAGTAGAGCAAGGCTTTGAATCAGAATCGATCGCGCTATCGGTACCCACATCTTTTTCACTGGCTCAATTCAAAACCGATCGCCTGACCCAAGCGATCGCAGATCCAGACGAGTTTCTTAATGGTGTTTCTGCCATTGTCCAGGGGCTTAACCTTGCATTGGAACAGGCAGAAACAAAGCAGGAACAAGAATTGAGCCAGCTTAGAGCAGTAAAAAAGCAAGCCTCTGAACAGCTTCAAGAAATTAAGCAGAGAGCAAACAGCTTCAAGCTAAAAAACGATTTATTGGGGATGCTCCAACAACAAGAAATGGGGGAGTTATCCGGCATCGTCAACCAGATCCAAAGCCTGGGAAAGCCCCAAGAGTCTTAATCCTGTCGATCGCCCTTCTCATCATTTGTGGAGGTGCTATCGCCCTTTTGCCCGATTCATATCAATGCCCATTACCAACGGAGATCCAAAGATGAACCCCAACGAGGCTTTTGAAACTGAGATGAACGAAAACCCAGAATCCTTTTACCCAGAGTCAGATTTGCATGAGGATGATTACTCTGACGCTCTTGTAATCCAACAATACAGACCCCCTTCGTGGTGGGTCATCAGACGCCGCGCCCACAACTTCTTTACAGGCTTGGGTCTTAGCGGCTCGCTCGCCTTCCTATTACTGCTGATGTGTTCTCAAGCTTCCAGTGGAGAACAGAAAAACGAGTTTGTCAGATATGCGGCGATCGCCGCCTTAACAGGATCAAGTAGCTTTGCTGTTGCCAGCGCTTTCAAGCCCTTGTAGCCTTTGCCCGATTTTAATGAACACAATTCTTGCCAATGGAGATCCAAGATGAACACCAGCGAATTTTTTCAGCTTCCCGATGAATCCGATCTTCCCGATTGGGAAAAGGAATTAAATCAGCTTCTTGAAGGGCTTGATTTTGATCTTGGCATCGAAGCCCCTAAATCCAAAAGCACTCGTCCAAGTTTCCCGAAGTGTGCAAGGTGCAACGCCCTGATGCACTTTACCGAAACTCTAAATGCAGGTGAGGAGGATGAAGAGCATTGCTTCTGGTGCCCAAAGTGCGGATGGGATACTCCTCATTCAGCCGATTCAAGCACTCAATTTTCTATCGATATCGAAGATTTGTTGGCAGATTTGATTTCAGAATAATTGGCGCTTTTCTCCGACCAAAGATCCGAGCGCCAATTACCCAAAAAACCTTGTTACAAGGATTTACCCTAATGTTAATCGAAAAGCTTCAAAACTATGCAGGGCTGGGCATTGAAGCCGCAGTTGCCCTTTTACTCCACACCATCGATCGCCGCTTCGTCTCTCATCTCGCTTCAGTAAGCATCGATCCTGGCTTGAAGGCTTTGATCGAAAAATACAATGCTGATGCCCAAAGCCTCACTGAGCAGGAGTTTTACGAATTTTGCACCTGGCAGTTTGAGCAGTTGATGTCTCATCCTGCCAACCAAACTCGAAGGGTAGGCATTCTCCAGCCCAAGTAACACGCGATCTCGCCCCCACTGCTTTTGGAGGGGGTTATTCACCATGCAAACGAGGTAATGCTATGCCCTTTAATCTCTTCAAGAGTAACGACACTTCGGACGATTACAGCCTTGCAGAAGCTACGGATCGCGACTTTACCAGTGTGGGTTCAATCCGTACAACTCCGTTGGTGAAAGGGTTCGTGAAGCTTTCAGAGGCTCAATTAAAGGCTGAACAAGATCGGCTGAAACAGCGCAAAGAATTTCAGAAGCGCTTTGAGAAACTACTCGAACTTCGCAGGGAATGGGACGGTCTAGACACTGCTGCAACGGTTGCACTGTATAAGCACCTGGCAGAGATCTACGGCAACCTGATCCAAAAACGGATGGCAGCAACGGCTGTAAAGGTTGTCCAGGAGCAATCCAGGTTAGCCACGGCTAAGGCAGATATTCAGCTAGACCAGACTCGCAACAAAATAGACCTGCAAATTGAGCAGTTACGCACTCAACGAGATAACGACGCTAAGAAGTTGACAGGGGATAAGACATGAAATTTAGGATGTTTGACCCAGATTACCTGGCAGATCAATACCGTTTCAGACCCCCTGTACTGCTGGTGTACTTCCTATCCGGGATAGCGATCGCTCGTTTTCATGCCTATCTATGGTTGGTTCATCCCTGGAGTCATCCGATCCTCATGGGGTTGTGGGCAGTGTTGGGCATTATTGCCAGCTTGACTGGGGTGAGTGCCTATCAGCGCTATCTCGCTAATCAACCTCCTATCGGAGAATCTGAAGCCAAAATTCTATTCTTCCTTGCTATTTCTATCGTGCTTTTGGTGGTTGGCTATGGACTGGAAAGCGCTATCTTCTAGCCTGGGGGTGCTTGCCCTGTCAGGCATCCTAAAAACCGTCTCGACTAAAGGGTTCTGGTATTGCATCCTTGCCGGGGGCAGTGCTTACCTCACCCTTGCCCCGGTGGCTTTGAAGTGGGAGAAGCCAGCCGTCGAGCGATCGTATCTGGCGCTTGCCGTTATGCTACCCGCTGCCTGGTGGCTGGGTAAAGATGTGGAGTGCAGCATCACCCAGTTACAGGTAAAACGCCGATTAGGGCATCAATACCAAGTGGATGAACTCACCCATACACTCAACAGAATCAGAGCCAGCTATGAGCAAGAAATCAAGTTAATCACGGGTCATGGCAGCTTTGATGAGGTGTTTGCATCGTTGCAGGGTGGAAGTTTCCCACAGTTGCCGGGGATGCCCGATCCGGCATCGTTACCCGCTGCCGAAACTAAACCAGTGGACCCCATCGACGATGAGTTGTTTTTTGATATCGAACGCATCAACCCACCGAACCCAACCATGGGTAAGAACATCCTGATCATTGCTGAACAAGGGGTAGGCAAAACCACTCTGGCTAAATACCTTGCAGGTGAGGTTCTGAAATCCGATGATATCCAGGTCTATGACCTCGACGACGACGGCAAGACCTGGGGTAATCTGCCAGTGTGGGGAACTGGGGACGATGCAACCGAGATTGCCGGGGCAATGCAAGTGGATATGGAGCTATTCGACCGCAGAACCCAAGATCGGGTGAAGGGTCGCGAGTTTGGGCTATCGGCTCGGATCGTCGATGAGAATCCAGCGGTCTATGATGCCATCCCCGATCAACACGAGGAATGGACATTTAAGATGGGTTCCCGCGCCCGTAAGCGTGGCTTTGTCACTATCATCCTGACTCAAGAACGCGATCCAGAAGCCAACGGCTTGAAGAGTAATCGGCTTCGCAATTACAACCAAATCTATCTGGGCAAAAAACAGGTGAACCATGCCCTCAATTATTTAGTCAAACCCAAAGCGGTTGCCGATGAATTGCGTCCCAAGATTGCTCAGTGCGATCGCCCTGCTTTGGTTGAATTTAATGGCGACTGGCATTACTGGAATGTGCCTGATCTAAGAGAATGGGAACTGCAATTTAATGCCCAAACTGAGCGCAACATTAACCCGTCGAGTGATGCCCAGATAGGTGTAGAAGCAACTGATGAAAACCCCTTTGATGTTGAACTTTTAGAGCGATCGCTGAACCAACCTGCCACCAGCCATTTACCTGAGGTATTGGTGATTATTCTCAATGCCGCCAAAGCCAATGAAGGCACTATCTCCGCTAGAGATTGCCAGCGATTAAAAGGGATTGCCAATAAGTATTCTGCGGAGGAGGTAAAGGGGTTTCTATCGACCCTAAAAGAGCAGGGGTGGGGAGATGTCCAGATTGATCCAACAGATGCTCGCAGGTGGGTATTTTGGTTATTTAGCGATCGCTCAGCAGAACTGTGACAACTGGGGTAAGCTCACGTCAGACGGTTGTCACAGCTTATGACAACTGCCTGACAACTGGGGTCGTTGTCATGACAACGATCAACGGCTATTTTTCAACTTACGAGAATTACCATTCTCGCAAATCATCTTTTCTTATATACCTGAAAGGCTTGAAAATCGTAGTTTTTTCTAAAACGCAAACAAGGTTTTTAACTGGCTTTGTTTAGTAAGAAAAGCTGTGAAACTAAAGTTTTTGTCTGAGCATCTTCTAAATTTACTGGTCAATACTGATATCGCTCATTCCCTTCAGAAACCACGATGGAGGGATTTTTTGATTTTTATGTCTTTACTATTAGCAGGAGCAATAACTTTGCCAAACAAAATGGTAGAAAGTTAGACCTAGAAAGTTTGGAATGGCTATCTTGCAGGTTTTTATACGTATTCTGTTGTAATCCCTAATTACTCTCAGAACAACTTTGTCTGGTTAGTGTTCGATTGACTACGGTTTACCTTTGTCCATTGCGCTGTTAGCGTTGTACGTCCTCGGTGGGCGACTTCAAAGATATTTGCCTTGGCTTTTGGAATGACAGGTTTTCCAGACGCGTCTAGTGGATATAGTTCATGAAAAGGAAACCAGGAACCGATACTTCCTTGCTTCACAAAAGCATACTCTCCAGATATTTCAGCAATTCTTCCTCGCCATCCGTAAGTTCCCATCCGTTCAACCTGAATACCAGGGATGAATGCGAGCTGTTCCTGAAGAGAAACTGTGATGGTTTTGAGGGTGGCGAAGTGATGCTTTACTGTTCCCATTGCGGGGATATATGTAGAAGCATGGCTTAATTCTCTTGAAACCTGGGTTTGCTCTAATCTTTGAGGCTCATCTAAACGGGCTGTAGCTGTTATGGGGGATGCAGTAGAGTGCCTTAGTTCACCTAGCCAACACTGATTTAGCTTTAGCTCTTGCTTGCTAAGTTGTGTAGCTAAAATCGAGGGTTCCAACTGCACCGAACATTGAACGGAGCCAGGCTTGATTTTCAGGTGTATTTGCTTGCCCGCCGAGGAACCAGATGACATCGGCTCCGATGGCGTAGTAGTCGCGGGTTCGTTGTTCGAGTTCATCAAGGGTAATTTTTGCGAGTTGGCATTCACAAATCAGCATATTGCCATTTTCATAAACGAGGGCTACATCAGCAACACGCCCATTTTTTCCACATTGGGGTAGTCGATATTCCACCTCAATTTTGGCGGTTTTGGTTATATCTCCCTGAATCTGAGTTCTGAGGTATTTAACTAGCTCAGCTTTACCCTGTTCATGTTCGGGAGTTTCTGGATGTTTCTCGATTGTGCTGGTGCAAGGGTGTTGATGAACGTAATGTCTGACAAACCCTGAGCGCTCACGGGGGAAGACAACTTGCTCACAGTGGGGGCAAAGTAAGCTACCTAAAGGGTATTTCGAGCGGATAGCATGGGCTGATTCTTCCTTTTCAGCGAAGAGTCTTGCCCCTGTTTCTTTGACCTTGGCGACTAACATAATGTGGTTTCCCTATGCAGCTTGCATAGAAGACTCAGTAATGTGCCAGTAAGTGAGTCCATTGCGAGTTTCGGAAATGACCATACTGAAAAACTCTAGCCGTTCTAGGTTGTCTTGGATATCGTTGAGCCGCTTTTGGGTAGTGCGTCCTTTGAACTGAGCCGCGAGCTGTGCTACTGTCCATTCGCTGCGACTGGTGCGGAGTAGATCGCGGATGGCAGCAAGTTGTTCTTTGGGTAGGGAAGGAAACTTTTGCGGTTCGACGGGGGCAACGATCGCCTCTTCTTCGGTTCCCAGTCCTTCGATAGCAACCTGGACGGGTTGCGCTTGTTCGGGGGCTTGATACTCTGGACGGAGCCAGCGAATATGTCCATTTCGTTCTTCTTCAGCACGTTCGGCATTTAGAGCAACCAGGCGTTCGAGGATTTGCTCATCGGTGATGTCGTGGGGCCAGCCGTAGGCGTCGAGAACGGCGGTGTCTAGCTCGTCGTGGATTTGTTTGAGGGTGGAGACGAGGGCTTTGTTGTTGTAGTCGCGGTCTGCGTCGGTGAAGGGTGTCCCGGCGCGGAGTTTTTCGAGGAGGTTATACATCCCGGTGATGGTGATGTCGGGATGGGCAGCTTGGACTTGCTTGCGGTGGGCATCAAGCCGTTCGCCTAGTTCGCGGATTTTCTGTTTTTGCTCTGGGGTGGGATCTGGGAAGGGGAATGGGTCGAAGCATCTAGAGTTGTTGTAACGAGGTCTATCCTCCAAACGCCCACCTGCTGCTAGTGCCCAAGTCACATGAACATGGCTTGATAAAATACCCATCACGCAGTAATCATCACAAGCAATCGCAAAAAGCGAGCCGTCCCAAAGATAATCAGAAGCTACTGCTGTAAAGAACCGATGTTTCGCAGTTTCTAAGGTTACGAAATATCTTTTCAGACCGTGAATTGCTTCCCTTAGGACTGGTCTTTCCCAAGCAAAGCGCCACCAAAGCTCCCTTAAAGACTTTCGTTTGTTCTGCTCTCGAAATGGCTTTACTTTCTCTAAAAGTTGTTGATAAGACTCTGGATGAATTTTTCGAGCTTGTTCTTCTGGAAGCCCTGCAAAATCGATAACTGACCTTCCTTTTGCCCCATCTAAGATATCTCTTGGTGAAATATACTTTCTGATAATTGGCAGGCCGCTAATTGGAGATATCGGCTCATTAGAAAGTGTTGAATCTGCATAAAAATCACCAACTAGCTTCATCCCTTGTCCAGTCAAGCCAACATTGGCCTTGAGAGCGATCGTTGAGGATATTCCTACTCCAATCCTCAAGTCGGCAGTGATCTTGCCTTTAGCAATGTCAAATTCGAGTTTTTTTTGCTCTTCATCTTGAGTACGCTCTTTTCTTATCGTGTAGAGCTTGCCAGTGGTATCACCTTTTGAACCAACAGTCATTGATATTCGTACAGCAGCCCCTTCTTCCGAATCCATCCAGGGGTGATCAGGGACAGCAAAGATAATAGATAACGGTGGTTTTGATTCGAGCTGAGTTAAGACTGCTCTCCGGTTGAAAATTTGCGTAATGCTGTTTGTCGCAATCATTCCGAAACTGCGAATTTCTTCCGAACGAGCTAATTCAGCAGCTTTGTACCACCAGTACATCACGAAATCAACACTATTCGGAACTTGTGCGTAGGTCTTTCTAAGCGTTTCAGCGTATTCATCGCTGAACATCTCACGCATCAGCTTATTTCCAATAAACGGGGGATTTGACACCACATAATCCGCCGCCGGCCATTCTGCCTCTCTTGCATTCAAATAACGATAAATCACCACCTGATCTGTTGGGTCGGGTACATCCTCCCCCGTCACCGGATGCCGCATCATTCGCCCACCCCAACGGGTTCGCACCTGTCCGGTTTTCGGGTCTACATCCGGCTCTTTGCCGTCATAGGCTAAGACTGCATCTCGGTTTTCGATATTGCCAAACGCCTGCAACACCGGCTCTGGCGGTTCTGCATTGCCGTAGCGTTTGAAATACCACTGGAGATAGCCAATCCAGATCACCAGTTCGGCGATCGCGGCGGCTCTGGGGTTTAGCTCAATTCCCAAAAACTGTGATGGGTTAATTTGTTCCAACACATTGAGTTGCACATTTCCTGCCACATCCACCAGGCGCGTTTGCACCTCTGCTTCTAACCCTTTGAGCAAATCCAGCGACACATACAAAAAATTGCCGGTTCCACAAGCCGGATCAAGGATCTTGATAGTGCGGAGTTTATCTAAAAAGGCTCGAATCTCTTGCTCTGCCTTTTTGCGCTGGGCAACAGTGGGGTTCTCTTGACCGGGGGCAGGTTCTAGCAAGCGCTTTAGCTCTAGCTCAATTTCATCCCACTCCTGACGCAACGGTTCCATTACCACCGGACGCACCAACCGCTCTACATACGATCGCGGCGTGTAGTGGGCACCCAGGCGGCTGCGCTCCTTCTTCTCTAGCGCTCGCTCTAGCAACGTGCCAAAGATAGCGGGTTCTACCTGACTCCAATCTTTAGCAGCGGCGGCATACAGCACCTCTAACTGTTCTTTGGGTAGAGCGATCGCTGTAGCATTTTCAAAAAAGCTGCCGTTAAACTGCAAAATTCGCTCAAACCCAAAGCTGCCCCCGGTGTTCATCGTCTGCCAGAGCTGTTCAATTTCGGGCTTAAACGTGGCAGGGTTAGCAATCCAGCGATCGCGCAACGCCTTGGTAAATACCTCACCCTTCAGCAGCTCCACATCTTCCGCAAACATCGTAAAAATGCAACGCATCAAGAAATTGGCTGTTTCATGGGGGTCGTGTCCCTGCTCTTCTATCCAACGAGTCAGCGTTGCCAGTTCTGCTGCCACTTCCCGCGTTACCCGTGCCCGATACTTTTCTGGGTTGAGAGATTGCGGATCCGTGAAAATTTTGACAAAGCGATCAAACACTGCCGGCTGCTTCAGATCCGCCAGATTCACCCGCTGCCGTGCGCCATAGCTGCCATAGTCACCGCTAAAGCCTTCCCAGATCTCGAAGTGAGAGCCGATATCACAGGTAATCAAAAACGGCGGCATTGCCCCCAACATCCGGTTATAGGCATAAGACTTCGCCTGGTTAAACGCCTTTTGCATAGCATCCAGATACGCCTTTGTGCCCCGCTTGCCATGTCCTTTATTGGAAGTATTGCTGCCCTGCTTTGTTTCGAGAATGAAGCAACTCTCTTTGTAGAAATCAGCAAACCGCGTCGATTCAGACTTATCGCTGTAAAACTTGATGTCTTTATCAAAACAATAGGGGTCGCCTGCCACGCTACCTTTCGGGGGTGGTCGATCTACCCCTAGCGCTACACAGAGATCACCGAGAAACGGTTGATAGTTAGCTCGTTCGTTACCTTCAGAACCTTGCCATTTTTCGATAAATGCCTGAATGCGCTGGCGATTGTCTGTCATACAGGAATTAATTGCAGGAGTTACACCAAACCAATGGAGCGATCGCCCCCAACTTCAAGCCGTATAGCGATCGCATCAAAAGTAACTTAGTTATAACGACAGACTCAGCAGTTGTCAGTGATCAGACATAGAAACTAACTAACTGTGTGATCGCGATCGCTTTCAATAGAGCGCAAGATCAATACAAATCCTGGTAATAATTTCTATATTCCATGCGATCGCCCCCACGTTATGTGGGGGCTTTTTTATACTCAGTATTTCAGTATGAGATGATAGCCCTGAAAGTTAATCGGTTTTCACTCATGGAAACTGCTATTGTTGCTCAGCTAATTTACGGGCTTGTAGAGAGTCGCGATCGCTCTCTTTCTGAAGTTACAAACGCTTTCTCAGCTGGCTTAATTACTTCACATCAAGCCAGCGATATGTCATTGTCTATTGATGCTCGGTTCAGGCAAAATGTATTGTTTGTTCTAGAGCATGGGCATTTGCCCCGGTTTATTGGCTAAATTACTGCCCTCATCAAATTGAATATAGCAATCCTATTTGATTCGTGAAAATGATCAGTTGTGAAAGCGCCCGCCCGAAGGGCGGGCGCTTTCACAACTGATTTAGGATCGCTATATATGGCTCATTGACTCTTACTGTTCAGATGCAAAAGTGAAATTCTGATTAGGTCTGCTAAACCTTCGCATGGTGCTATCGAGCCGATAAAAGCCTTGCTCAAAAGCAGCAAGCTTGCTCATTAGCTTATCGAACTGGTGGAGACTGTGGGAAGGGGCGATCGCGCTTTTCACAAGATATTTGACAATGCTTTCTCAGTCAGATTTTCAAAACACCTTTATTTACACTGGAATATAGATATTAAAGCAACTGCCATGACCTTCCTGGCTCTCGACCGTGATATGCCCTCCGTTTAGTTCTACCAAACGTCCTGCCATGGCTAAACCAATACCTATTCCTTCATAGTTGCGACTAAGTCTATCGTCAAGTTGCGTAAAAAATTGGAACAGATGTTGCACATTTTTAGAGGAAATACCTATTCCAGTATCTTGGACAGAAAATTGCACAAATAAAGCTATCGATAGATGAGAGGGTCTATTTAACTTACATAATTGCACTGACAACGTTACAGTCCCACCCTTAGATGTAAATTTGATAGCATTTTCTAACAGCAGAGTGAGTGCTTGTTTCATGCGATCGCTATCAACATGAATGAAACTAATCTCAGATGCAATATCACTTTGTAACTGAATCAACTTAGCATCTGCGCCAGGTTGAACGGCTAACAGACTGGCTTTACACAAATCTTTCACCAATACTCTGTGGCGATTGAGTTTGATTTTACTGGCTTCTAAATCGACCAGTTCGAGAATGCTGTTGATCAGCGTGAGCAGATGCTGTCCGCTGTTAATAATTTTGGATACTGCTCTGGTTTGGCGATCGTTGAGAGTACCAAAAATCTCTTCTTGCAACACCTCAGCCATGCCTAAGATAGGGGTGAGAGGGGTGCGGAGTTCGTGGCTCATCATCCGCAAAAATGCATCTTTTACCTGGTTGGCGCGGTCTAAATCCTGATTGATAGCTTGCAGTTGCTCATTGCTGGATTGCAATGCTATTTCAGCTTGCTTTTGTTGCGTGATATCGATGGTGATGCCAATCAGCCGCGTTGCTTTTCCGGCGGCATCTCGAAAAATCTGCCCAATTTCGGCAACCCATTGAACAGTGTCGGTACTGATCACCCGATAGTCAACTCTAATCTCAGAATTGCCATTTTCTATAGCTTGAGAGATCTTCTGCGTCACCTGGTCGCAATCGTCTGGATGAATGCAAGCTAACCAAGTTTCATAGCTTGGTTTTACACTGGGATCGAGCCTGTAGAGTCTGTAATACTCCGGTGACCAGATCAGCGTATTTGCTTGCAAATCCCAATCCCATACACTGGATTTGCTAACAGACTGAGCCAACCGCAATCGCGCTTCACTTTCTTGCAGTGCCAGTTCTGCCCGTTTTCGTTCAGCCAGTTCGGTCTGGGCTTGCTGATAAAGGCTAGCTTGCTGAATGGCACCAGATAAGTGAATGGCAACTTGTTTTAAGAAATTTAGTTCTTCTACTTGCCAGTCGTGGGGAGCGGCACAATGATGGACAATCAGCAGCCCCCAAAGAGACGGGGTTGGGATTGAATCGGGCTGGACTGGGATATATTGCAGAATGGGCACCACTAGATTGGCTTTGATGGCAAAGCGCTTGAGCGATTCCCGGTGGCAGTCGGTTAGATTGGCTTGCTCAATGTCTGCGATCGCCCAGGGACATCCGGTCCAGGCGACCAGGTCAGCTCCCTTTTGCTGAAAGCAGGTGTCTTGAATTTGTTGCCCCACAACGACGGGATACTCTGCTACGGTCGCTTCTGAGACGATGGAGCCACTCCAACTGGGTGCAAACTGGTAAACCAATGCCCGATCCGCTTGTAAAAAACGGCGCACCTCTTGAGTAGTACCATCTAACACACTTTGCGGATCGAGGGATTGGCGCATCCATAACGCCATCTCGATTAAAACCTGCTGTTGTTCTTGCTGACGGCAAAGTTTGCGCTTGAGTTGAACTTGTTGAAAGACGCTCCGCATCAGTTGCGGCAGGTTGGTGTGCGCGATCTGCCGCTTGTCGAGATACTCCTGGGCACCGAGTTTGAGTGACTCGATAGCAACGGCGGTGTTGACTACATCGGTCAACATAATGACGGGCAAGATTTCAGTGGGTTGCTGCTGCCGTAACTGTCGTAAAAACTCTAACCCATCCATATCTGCCAATTGATCATCGAGCAGAATGATATCTGCTACATTGTTTTGGCACCAAATTAGAGCCTCTTTGCCATGGTCAAACTCGATGATCTGATAGGATTGTTGGTCATCCCGATGGAGAAAGCGATCGTAGGTCGCGCGATCGCCATCGGCATCATCTATTAACAAAATAGTTTGAGGCATGGCGCACAAGTCTGAGAGGCTAAATACAGTCTACGCTGAGTCTTTTCCTGCTAACCATAGCTTATGACCAAGGTAATTATTCAAATCCCCTGTTACAATGAAGAACAGTCGCTACCTGTGGCGTTAGCCGATTTGCCGCGCCAGTTGCCAGGGGTTGATCAGGTCGAGTGGCTGATTATTAATGACGGCAGTCGCGATCGCACGGTTGATGTGGCACTGGCGCATGGCGTCGATCACATCGTTAACTTTGAGCGCAATCAGGGGCTTGCCAGAGGTTTTATGGCAGGGTTAGATGCCTGTGTGAAATATGGCGCAGATATTATTGTCAATACCGATGCCGATAATCAGTATTGTGCTGATGATATTCCCCGGTTGATTGAGCCGATCTTATCCGGTCGGGCAGAAGTGGTGATTGGCACCCGTCCGATCAGCAAGATCAAGCACTTTTCACCCGTCAAAAAGGTTCTGCAAAAGCTGGGTAGTTGGGCAGTCCGGGTTGCCAGTGGAACCAAGGTCGAAGATGCACCCAGCGGCTTTCGGGCGATCAGTCGAGAAGCGGCAATGCGGCTGAATGTCTTTAACGACTACACCTACACCCTGGAAACCATCATTCAGGTGGGACAGAGCGGCATGGCAATTACCTGTGTCCCAATTCGCACCAATCAATATCTGCGGCCTTCGCGGCTGGTGCGCAGTAATGTGTCGTATGTCTGGCGATCGCTGCTGACCATCTTCCGTATTTTCATGACTTACAAGCCCTTGCGGTTCTTTACCCTGCTCGGCAGCATTCCCTTTAGTGCCGGATTTTTGCTCTGCATCCGTTGGCTAATCTATTTTGCGATCGAAGGAACGACTCGTTCCAGGGCACCCAGCCTGATTTTGGCAGCTATTTTGATTTTGATTGGCGTGCAGGTGATGGTGTTAGGGTTGATTGCCGACGTCATGGCAGTAAATCGCAAACTATTAGAAGATATCCAATTGCGCATGCGGCGATCGGAAGCGGAAACCTATCGGGCACAGCGAGAAACGGTGATCAGGGGTTAGGAGTGATGACGATTCAGGTTAGTCTGCCTGTCTAGCACTGATTAATCAGCGCAATGCGATCGCCCCTCTCGACTGCGCTCTACAGCCTTGGTGATTGGAATACAATTTAAGAAAATGTAGGAGTAGCAACTGATATGGTGCTGATCCCTATCACATTGGAACAACTGATTACAGCTGTACAACAATTGTCACCAGTGGAGCAGGCACAGGTTGCTAAAGCTTTAGTTGAAGCGGGATTGCGCTCAGATTTGACTGCTTTAATTCAGGAACTTTATGCCCAACCGCCTGCTGATGATATTACAGACGATGACATCAGGGCTGAAATTAGGGCTGTCCGTCAGCAATCTCAGCAAGTATGACAGTTCGAGTTGTCATCGACACCAATATCTGGATTCGCATTCTGCTGAGAGGGCGAGTGACGTTACCCATTTTGGAAGTATTCAACGAGAATAAATTTCAGTTGGTCATGAGTCAACCCTTGATGGATGAACTTCATCTCGTTTGGAATCGTCCACGATTTAGAGAACGAATTGATTACGATCAAGCCATTCAGCTCGAACAGCAGTTGCAGCATCGAGCGATATGGGTTGAGTTAAAAACGATTCCTCCAAGTTGCCGAGATCCAAAAGATTTGCCCGTGCTGGCTACAGCGATCAATGGTGAAGCTAAGATCATTGTGTCGGGGGATGATGATTTACGGGCTGATGATGAATTAAGGTCAACGATGGAATCCTATGGTGTCCAGTTGCTTGGCGTTCAGTCTTTTCTGAACTATCTGGATGAAGCAAGTAAGTAAAGATCTGCGATCGCTCAAACAGATTGAACCAGTGCGATCGCATCCCTCCATAAGAAGCACGATCGCCCCTTCTCGTTCCCCTGCGATCGCCCTACGAGATGTCACCTCTGCCTCCATTGTCAAGATTGTGGAAAGGAAGGCACCCTACAAGCGCGATCGCCAGCCCTCGCTCTGTCCGAACAATAGCCGCTTGCCTGTTTGATGCCATTACGCCGTTAGCCTCCCGGAAACTTCACCAGTCCGGGTTTTGTTGTTGTGCTCCACAGTGATAACGACACTTCCCTGCTTGTGTCCTCATTCAAAATACCGATGAGCCTCAGCTCATTTTCTGTAGGAGTCGGTTTCTCTACCTCTCTTAGCTGTATCACCTCAGGTAATCCGTACTCGATACAGGCGATCGCTTTCATGAATGCCACAACTTACGCCTGACGAAGATCTGCATTGGAAATACGACGCGACAGCCACAGGAGATATACGCCGATGACAACATCAACTGAGAAACAGAAAACGGGATACCAACCAGGAACACCAGCGTTTGTGATGAACTGACTATGCGTCAAGTCGTACAGCCCATGAAGTATCCAGAATGTACCGACCACTACCGCTGACTGACGGACGCTCACACATGCGAAGACCAGCCCAACTACAACAAACGGAATACCGTAGATCATTTCTTTCAAGCCCACAGCCTGCTCACCGGCTTGTAGAGCAAAGAGTGCGTACAACGTAGGCAGAGTGAGCAGACCTAGTGAATACAGCCAGTACTGTCCACGAATGAGCCGTGCCAAGACTATCGTGAGAACACCTACTGCGATACCAATGAGGGCTGCAATCAAGACTCTCTCCTTCCTTTAGACGCATAATGACCCTAATTACTGAACACCGATACTCTCTGCAACTCACCAACCCCTTGACTTTGTTCCGGTGCATTGGGACGTCATGTCGCCGCAATCATCATTTTCCAATAAACCAAGAACCCGGTAGTCTAAACTTACACGAGCCGAATAGATCGGTTGACGCTGACTAACTCGTTTAAACTGAAGGCTATTGTGATGGGGATCTTCTAACCAGAGGGCATATGCTTTGTTGGCTTGCTCCTGAACTTTAATAGGAAGTTGAGCAAGCTGTTTGCGAAATGCCTTTGTTACACTCGATTTCATTGTTTCAACGGAAAAATTTCATCAAGCGGAGTAACGTCTCCAGCTACAATATCTCGCCTCACCATTGCAGCCAAGCTATCCCACTGTTCGTCAGTTGTAGATGCAAAGCGAATTTTCCACTCTTTCTCATCTTCTAGCTCAGCTAACAGTCGAGTCGCAATAGCATCTTGATCTTGCTCTGATAACTTTTCAAGTTCTGCAATAACACGCTGGAGTAATTCAGTCATAGTTTGAATGTACCTCTAGTTTCTAAAACACATTACAAAAGCTCACATTAAAATTTGCGTCACAACTCAAGGTCGGAAAACAAATTGATCGATGGGTCTAGCTCTTTCTGCTAAATTTAGGAATGCACTTAGACCACTTAAAGTCGGAGTAGCTCGCTTTATTGACGCTATCAGAATTTTCTAAATTTTCCAATCGTCTGGCTTTTCTAAGGCAGCAAAAAGCACTGTGCTAACGGTTGCCCATCACCCGCCGCAGATAAATTCCAATACTAATAGATAACCTCTCGGCGATCGGGTTTATGGGTGTGTTAGACATCATCTTACGTGTGCATCATGCTAAGAAAACGATAATCATCTAGGAAATAGTTAGGACTACCTCTTGCTGTACTTGCAGAGGCTGTTGAATCTGTACAAAAGCGTCATAAATTGAAATTTCCGAGTTAATAGCCTCAAAGCTAACAACTAAAGAATAGGGCACAGTTGCTCCGGGATCTTTGTTCCACCCTTCATGCCCAACTACTGCAATGCAAAAACCTTCACGTAAATCGTAGGATTTAACTATTGCCCAATCTTTTTGAATAGTTCCATTACTCCTAGACAATTCTTTTACTATTCCATCAACCCCTGCCGGTCGTTTTTGACCATCATCGCTTGGTTTAAATCTTTTCTTTCCTAGTGCCCAACGGAATAATCCTTCTCCTTCTTCCGACTCTTCTAGTAATTTCTGATTCCTAAGAGAATCATTTAAGAAATATAAAAATAGAATAGAAAAATCAATATCGATTTCTATTAACAGTAACCAAACTCTAATCAATAACGTGTAAAAGTATGGCATTTTAAGTACTCTATATAGGAAAGCTTGCGGGTCTTGTCCTCTTTTGCTACAGGTCCAATCGAGCCAAGTCGATAAATATTTCCTACGATTACGACGAGTACGTCGAGGTTCAGCCACATAGGATAAAGTAATTTCAACTAGGACATCAAAGCCCTCACCTTGTGTTAAGAAAATTTCTGGAATCTGAACCTGGTAGACCTTAGCCTGTCGAGCAGAGATGTACTCAATCCCATCAACCTTAAGAGTTACACGATTAGCAGCATTACCGAGGGCGCGATCAATGTTTGGAATGCCATAGCCCATTGTCTGCATTGCCTGATATAGCGTTTCTGGTGATTCATCTACCCAGTTGGGCAACCGTGCAGATTGGACAATAAGTGCGCGGTAAAGCAACGTACTCTCTTGGGGAAACGTTGCTGCTAGAGCGGCTGCAATATGAGTTACTTTCGGGGTGGCGAATGAAGTCCCAACAGCATCAGAGCTTACAGCCTTACCACCATAAAGAGTTGAACGAATAAGTTCAGGACAAACTGCTTCTGGTGCGGAGAAACTTGGCGAACTAGATGAGTCAACAACATAATCACCCCCATACTCAACTACTTCAGGTTTAATGGTGTCCCAGATTCCCAATCCTGTACAGGAGAATGCTGAGGGATGATCCATTTCCGCGATAGACCGTAAAGGCAGACTTTCATAAGTAATATGAGCAACTGAGCCCACTGTTAGTGCTTGAAAGCTTTGAGCAGGATTTGCGACTCTTGCAGATGCAGTTAACAAATAATCTGGGTAATTTCTCCCAGCTTGAAAGTGTGCAGCAATAGATGGGCGAGTGACAAAGCTTGCACTTGATTCAATATTGCCCGCAGCCACAATGAATAAGATATCTCCTTCTTTCTCCCATGTGAGTTTATCTATCTCCGCTGCCCAAGGAGTCATAGATTGGGTACGACAAGGAGAGATTCCTGCAACTGAGTGATTAAAAATACGAGTTCTAGTTTGACGATAATACAACTCAACAATTTCTTGGAGGACTGCTGGTGGAAAAAGGTTTTTAGGTAAAAATTTATTGCCTTGAGAAGCATTACCAAGAATTCTGGCATTTTGGAGCCAACATATCGCTTTTTGTTGTCCTGTTTGAGGAATTCCTCTGGGATATAGAATCGCGCCTGCAACTCTAGTACCATGACCGCCTCCCCTAACGTAGTCAGCAGTCTTATCAAGTTCTCCAGGCACCCATGATTGAGAGTGTGACGAATCGATTGCGACCCGTAGTTTGGGGTGGAGTTCTTGAATGCCACTATCAATTACACAAACTTTGGGTGCATGCGCATCAGGTGGCTCTAGTACAAACGTTTCCCGATCAGACTCAGAGTCATTAGGTGTAACGGAAGGAGAACTAAATTCGTCCGGTTCGCTAACATCAAAAATATATGGAAAATTGAGAACAAGATCCTTTAAACCTTTTCCAGGAATCCTAATGCGACAAGAGAAACTGTCTGAAAAAGGTATGGAAGATAAAATTTCACCATTGTATGGATCTGATTTTATGAAAGATTCAATCTGCTGCTCCCGAACCCAGTATAAGTCATCCAATTCTTCAGGAGATAAATTATACTTATCCAGCCATCTGTTAATACCTCTCTGGAAACTTTCGTCACTTTTATATCTTTCTCGTTTTGGACATCTTGAGTATTGCTCTTTAATATCAATACAAGAGATCCCAATATCTACAACATACTCTTGATTCTCTCGAATTTGATCCCATTCAATTTTAAGTGGATCGGAGAGAATGTATTCCGGACGTTTAGTGCCTTCTAAAATTTCCCAAATCGCAGGAAGTTTTGTCTTTCCTTTATTTTCTTGAATAAGCTTCTCAATTTTTTTCCTAAGTTCTGATAGCTCTGTATCAGATGATGCGCCAATGATATAGCCTTGCTCCAAATCTGCAACAACCTCAATACCAAAGCTTTTAAGGTCATCTGCATCAAAAAAATCAGGATCTACTTCGAGAATAAAAGATACTGCATTCGGCAGATCGGGTTTGCCCTCCTCTTGGCGCTTTTCTTTCTCTTCTTTCCAATGTGTAGTGATTAAATCAACTGAAGACCTCAGCTTACTGCCATGTCCCCCTGCGTCACCTTTATTTTGCAAGGTTCTTTCAGAAGCTTCGCCACCGCCCGACAGGACAGCCCTTCCTTCTTTAACTAAGCGAAGTGAGATGTGAGGAAATTGCTCCGAGCTGTCAGGCATGAGAAGTTAAAACGTCTTGAATTGACTCTTCTAAATGTTCTTGGATGACTAGCTCTTCTCGATCTAAAATGGCTCGCTTTGCAGCATCCTGAGCAACTTTAACAATTTGTGCAGCCGAAAAGCTAAGCATCTGCTGAACAATTGAGTTCCAATCGATCGAACCAACCTCGACTGAAGAGAGAGTCTGTCTAAGGATAGCCTTAATTTCTGGTTCTGTTGGCTTCGGTACTTCAATAACATCATCAAATCTTCGCCATACGGCTTCATCGAGAAATTTAGTTAAGTTGGTCGCAGCAACAAGCAAGCCATTTGAGACTTCATACTCGTCAAGTAACTGAAGGAATGTGTTAACTACACGTTTAATTTCACCAACTTCTTGGCTATCTTCACGGGACTTTGCTAACGCATCACATTCATCAATAAAAAGCAAACAAGGCGATGCAGCAGCAGTTTCAAATACTTCACGCAGGTTAGTAGCAGTTTCTCCTAAGTAGGAAGATACCATTGCATCAAAGCGAATCTTGACCAAGGTCAAGCCTGTATTCCAGGCGATCCGCTCGGCTCCCATCGTTTTGCCGCATCCTGGAGAACCGTAAAGTAGAATCTTTTGACGATACCGCAGACCATGATGAGCAAGCCGATCACGAGCAGCATATTCTCGTTCAATACGGCGGAACCGTACTTCTACAGCATCAGAAAGAATCATATGATGCCGCAAATTCTCACGAAGAATCGTGACAATAAACGGATGATTGAATCTATGCTTGCTCGATAAGAGAGTGAGAGAGCGTGTGTCAGATGCTTTTGATGCAGTTTTCTCTAAGGACGTTGAAGGTTTTTCTCGTAAAGAATCTGATAATAGATTTTCAGATTTGACAAGATTGGTGCTTTTCCGCAAAATGCTTTCGAGTTGATCAGCAAGATTTGTATGCCCTAGCTTGCGTTCTTCCTCTACCACAATCGATAGCATACTCTGTATCGCCTGCGAGTCATCACTGGCAACAGCGCGGAATAACCGTTTTAGTACCTCTCCCTTCATTCTTCGACCTGTCGCCTACAACCGTCTGTCCTACCCTTACGATACCTAAACCTTCCAAGATCTTAGGAAAACTTTACAAAATTAAAATATCCCCTCTGTGACTTGAGCGGACAATGATGTCTAAATATGGGCTAAAGGATTCAGCCTATCTGCCAAAATTAGATGGATAGTATAGAATCTTTCCGTCTATTACTCCAAGTGGGTGGATTGACAGAA
>NZ_JBSLYH010000039.1:0-76869 GCF_055793305.1 Calyptranema fuscum S582 | reverse complement strand
TTACAGAATATCCCGCTGGCATTGACCGTAAATGATATTTTTAATTGGCTACAGCTTGCTTAACCAACGCGATCGCACCAGATTCCGTAGGGGCGCATAGTTAAGACGTCACCGACGAACTACCCAGCCCGACCATCAGTTGCCCTAATAGTTCCCGATTGGCTTGGGCGATCGCCAATGTTTCCACCAGCCTGCCCATAAACATGACTGCAACCCGATCAGAGAGCGCCAGAATCTCATCCAATTCCGAAGAAATCAACAACACTGCCATTCCCTGACTACGCGCCGCAACGATGCGCTGATGAATCAGTTCGATCGCGCCAATATCAACCCCACGCGTGGGCTGACAGGCAATCAAAAATCGGGCACCGCGCGATAATTCTCGTGCCATGATCAGCTTTTGTTGATTGCCGCCAGACAGCGACCCTGCCGGATAGCGGGGGTTAGCCGGACGAATATCAAATTCTGCAATCAATCGCTCCGCGTGACGAGCGATCGCACCCTGCCGCATCAGCCATCCCTGAGCAAAGGGCGGTTGATAATAGGTACAGAGTGCCGCATTATCGGCAACAGAATAGGGCTTAACAATGCCATTTTTTGCTCGATCTTCCGGGACATGCGCCATCCCCAATTCAATTCGTTGACGTGGCGTAGCGTGAGTAATATCCTGTCCCAAAAATTCAATCGTACCGTGAGCGACAGGGCACAACCCTGCCAACGCATCGGCTAATTCCGTCTGACCGTTGCCTTGAACCCCGGCAATGCCCAAAATCTCTCCGGCTCGGAGCGTAAAATCGACCCCATCTACCGCCCTGTGGTGGCGATCGCTCATGACGTGCAAACCACTGACGCGCAGGATCGGCGCACCAACTTGCAAGGGTGGCTTTTCTACTTGCAAAATCACCGTCCGCCCCACCATCATTTCAGCCAATAAAGCTTCGGTGGCTTGTGATGGCTTGATTGTGCCCACCATTTTGCCCTGACGCATGACAGAAATGCGATCGGCAATTGCCAAACCTTCCTTCAATTTATGTGTAATCAGAACAATCGCTAACCCCTGGTTCGCCAGCGTTTGTAGCAATTCAAACAACTCCACCCCTTCAGAGGGCGTCAATACAGCCGTAGGTTCATCTAAAATCAGAACTCGGGCACCGCGATAGAGCGCCTTGATGATCTCTACTTTTTGCTGCACCCCCACCGGCAGATCGCCGACGATTGCTTGCAAATCAACGTTGAGACTGAGTTGCTCTGCCAGTTGTCGAATACGGCGTTTGGGGTTGTCTTGATCCAGCGCACCCAATGCCCCTAACCAACGAAACGGCTTATGGACTTGCTCAACACCCAAGACAATATTCTCTATCACCGTAAATACGGGCACCAGCATAAAATGCTGATGCACCATCACAACCCCCTGGCGAATCGCATCTCTGGGATTGGTGAGGCGAATAGGCTGCCCCTGCACCCGAATCTCCCCGTCATCGGGTTTTTCCAAACCATAGAGAATGTTCATCAGCGTCGTTTTACCGGCACCATTCTCGCCCAGTAAGACATGAATTTCGCCTGCTTCTACGCCAAACTCGACGCCATCATTGGCTAACACGCCTGCAAAGCGTTTCGTAATCTGGCAGGCTTCCAACGCCAACGTCACGACGCTGAGACCCCCGTAATGTTAGGGTCTGCCTGAATTGCAGCTTGTGCTGCCGTAACGCGATCTTTGCAGTCCTGTGAAATCTGGCTCTCCCAGTCGTGGTAGGGGGCAAGCCCAACTCCATCATTGGCGATCGCAAACAATTCCACACCCGGCTTTAACGTACCCGTGGCAAATTCTTTGACCGCTGTTTCCGTCGCCACGTCAATCTTTTTGATGGCACTGGTAATCAACACATCCTTCACTTCAGGATACGTAAAATACTGATCCACATCCACACCAATTCCCTTTTTGCCAGCTTCTTTCGCTGCTAACAAGCCTCCATTGCCCGTGTTGCCACCCACCGCAAAAATCACATCAGCGCCCTGGCTAATAAAGCTTTGCCCCACCGATTTACCCGTAGCCGGATCATTAAAATCAGGGATGTATTGATTCAACGTCACGATGTCAGCCTTGACGGATTTAGCGCCCGTTTGAAACCCTGTAACAAATTTCACCACAGGCGGAATTTCCATCCCAGAGACACTGGCGATCGCATCCGTTTCACTCACACAGGCGGCTAACACCCCAGCCAGATAACCGGCTTGATCTTCAGCAAACATCAAACTGGTAACATTCTTCAGATCCGTGGTGTAAGGATCAACACCATCCTCTCCCGGTGCATAGGCATAGTCAATGATGACGAACGTTGTCTCTGGATATTTCTTCGCCATCGCTGCCGTAGCGTCGCCCATGAGGAAGCCCACCGTGACGACTAAATTTGCACCTTCCGAAATTTGCGTTTCGATATTTTTTTCATAATCACTGCTAGCTGTAGAACTAACATAGGCAAACTTTAAACCGGCAGCTTCCGCACCTGTCTTCGCACCTTTGAGCGTATATTCATTAAACGACTTATCGTTTTCTCCACCCGTATCTAAAACCACACCGACAATCTGCTCAGTTATCCCTTCAGAGGGTGATCCGGTCGTATCGCCAGACGTTGGCTCAGAAGAACCGCAAGCCGTAACCAATACCACGATCAGAGTGGTCAAAAAGGCTAGGATGAGAGCAAATTTTTTACGCATTTCTAGATGGAATCGATACAGTAGGGGGCTGCAAATTTTAAGATTTTAGGAGATGAGAGAAAAAACGCAACGATCAAACCCTAGCCTACTACTTTTGCCCTTCTTCTTGAATGTAGTTTTGATACCAGGTTTGCAATAAATTTTCCAATTCCTCTTCAGAACAACACTCTAGCAACGCTTCAAATACTTCGAAGAGTTTGGCAGCACTATCTCCCAGCATGGGACTCAACCCCCACACATCTTGCACCCAATCTTGGGGACGTTCATCCTCAAAAATTAACCGTTCTAACAATTGTTTGGCTTCTATTTTAGAAATAGCCATCGGGGTTGTCCTTTGATATCGCTGCCTTTCAAGCATATCAAGCCGCGGTAACGGGTACGCGATCGCTCTGTTTATCCAACGGAGAACCCCAGTTGATTGCAGGACGACAAACGCTAGAATCGCTATGGATAGCCACTGTTGTGCAACGGTTGTCAGTATTAGCAATGATTGAGCGATCGCCATGACTCACCCCAATGATGCAGACTCCCCTCAGACTGACGATTTACTGCCAGATCAATCGACAGAAGATCAATCGACCGATGTTACGTCTGCTGATTCGTCGCAGTCCCCGGATGCATCCTGGATGGGGCGGGTGGGGGGTGCCTGGAATAGCGTTACCAGCCGATTAACGCAGGTTTTGCCCGTTGACCAGGCGGCAAAGACCATTGTCCAATGGTTTAGTGTGAGCGAAACCCAGGTTGCCGAAATCTTGCAAACCATTCGGGCAGAATTACCCACCACAGAAGCCGTGCTCATTGGCAAACCCCAGGCTGGAAAAAGTTCCGTTGTCCGAGGGCTGACGGGAGTTTCAGCAGAAATTATAGGACAGGGGTTTCGTCCCCATACACAGCACACAGAGCGCTATGCCTACCCGTCCGCAGAGCTACCGCTATTGATTTTTACAGACACAGTAGGGTTGGGTGATGTCAATCAAAGTACAGAGGCAATCATTCAAGAATTGGTCCGTGATCTCGACCAGCAAACTCGTCGTGCTCGGGTATTGGTGTTGACGATCAAAATTAATGATTTTGCCACCGATACCTTGCGGCACATTGCCCAGGAATTGCGCCAGCGGTATCCCGAGATTCCTTGCTTGCTGGTGGTAACCTGTTTGCATGAAGCTTATCCACCGGAGGTTGTCGATCATCCTCCCTATCCCCCCGACTACGACGCAATTCAACGCGCCTTTGATGCCATGCAAACTGCTTTCAAGGGCTTATGCGATCGCACATTATTAATCGACTTCACGTTAGAAGAAGATGGTTATACTCCTGTGTTTTATGGGGTTGAAGCATTGCGAGATGCCTTAGCAGACTTACTGCCGGAAGCAGAAGCCCAGGCGATGTATCAGCTGCTTGATCAGGGCATCGGAGCCGAAATTGGTACCCTTTATCGGGATACAGGACGACGGTATATGTTGGCGTTTGCTACGATGGCAGCCGCGATCGCCGCTGTTCCCCTACCCTTTGCTACAATGCCTGTACTAACAGCCTTACAGGTGTCCATGGTGGGATTGTTGGGCAAGTTATACGGACAGACACTAACCCCATCGCAAGCAGGAGGCGTCGTCAGTGCGATCGCTGGCGGCTTTTTGGCACAAGCGATCGGGCGAGAATTAATTAAATTTATTCCCGGTTTTGGCAGTGTCATTGCGGCGTCTTGGGCAGCTGCCTATACCTGGGCATTGGGTGAAGGAGCTTGCGTTTACTTTGGCGACATATTGGGCGGCAAGAAACCCGATCCGCAAAAGATTCAAGCCGTCATGCAAGAAGCATTTAAAGCGGCTCAAGACCGATTCAAAAACAAACAAAGTTAGTATAGCAATCCTAAATCAGTTGTGAAAGCGCCCGCCCTTCGGGCGGGCGCTTTCACAACTGATCAGGTTCACAAATCAAATAGGATCGCTTATTACATAAAGCATAAGGTGTGGTGTGAGAGCCGCGCTCTGCGCGGCTCTCACACCACATTAAATAATAGTTATCCTTTATTCAGGTCGTCGAAGCTACTGAGCGATCGCAATTTTTCGTGAAGTTGATGGTAGAGGGTTGGGTCTTCGCCTTTTAGCCCCACCAGGCTATAGAGTTTCACTTTATTGTCGCCCCGTCCCTTCACCTGATGAACCCCAATATCAACCACGTCTACTTCATCTTTAACGAGTTCGTACAATGATTCAGTGATTAAAACATCCGTCCAAAATTTTCGAGTCAGCCCTTCAATTCGGCTGGCAACATTAACGGCATCCCCAATCAACGCATATTCTCGCCGACGAGAAGAACCAATATCTCCCGCGATCGCTTCTCCATAATTAATCCCGACCCCATTAAATAAAACGGTTTGTCCAGTCGATTGCCAATAGCGTTGTAACTCCATCAGCGCTTGCCGCATTCCCAACGCTGCCCGGATGGCATTCATACAATCGGCTTTGGGACCCTGCGAAATCGGCGATCCAAACTCTGCCATAATCGCATCCCCAATAAACTTGTCCACCGTCCCTCCGGCTTCCAAAATCGCTTCCACCATAGCGTTGAGATAGGCATTCAACTGCTCCACCAATACTTCGGGTTCAACCTGCAACGAAAAGGTTGTGAAGCTACGGATATCACAAAAGAGAACAGCAGCTTTAACCCGTCGCCCTTTTAACAGCGATTGAAAATCGGCAGAATGATGCTTGAGAATTTCCTGGACAATCGGGGCAGCAACGTAGCGTTCTAGGGTTTGCCGCAAGCGATATTTTTCCAATTGGTTGTTGATGGTGTTTGTGGTCAGGCAAGACAAACCACTCAGAGCGATCGCCACAATCGGAATCGTAGTTGGCAAAATTAATGCACCATTGATCAGACTAATGCCACTAATCGTTCCCCAGACAATCGCTACGCCTAAAAAGCTAAGAAATTGTAAAATGGGGCGCTTCATCCAGCGGTTGAGCGACCATCCCACACTCACCGTTCCAATGAAAATTAACAATCCTTGTGCCCCAGTATGGGGAATTGCCTCCTTAATATTGCGTTGCCCCAGCAGGGTTGCGATCGCATTGGCATGTAATTCCACTCCCGGCATGGTTTCCGAGAAAGGGGTGGCGACAAAGTCTTGAAAAAATTCAGCCGTAGTCCCAATCAAAACTATTTTGTCGTTGAAGGTCTCATTTTTCAGCTGAAGTGCCCAGTTGGTTGGGTCTAAAACATACCAAAACGGAATTCTAGGAAAGGTGGTGGGTGGTCCATAGAAGTAAATCGACCCGTGTAATGAAGCCGGGTCAGGATAACCCGCTGCGCTCAATGTGGCTGCCGCAAATGAAACGGTTGACTGATCCAACCCTTGAGGACTCAATATCCTATCAATAAAATGATCCGGAAGTTGATAGACACGCTGATCGGCGTCGGGCAAAAAGTTGATCAGCGCGAAGGGAGCATCATCGGTTTGAAATAGAGGATTGGGTGTGACAATTTGCCCCATCTCTCCAGCTTCTGGAGTACCCGATGTTTCGTACGAACTGGCAAGTACAACGCGATCGCCATATCGCTGTAAAACTTGTTGTAACTGCGCGTCATCCTCTGCCCCATAGCTACTCGGATCGATCAATAGCACATCCAACGAAACCGACTTCGCTCCCGCTTGCATCAGTTTCTCAATGACAGCCGCATACGCACGGCGTCGCCAGGGCCACGATTGGATAGGATTGAGTTCTGGATAGCGATCGGGATGTGCCTGATAATTTTCACCCTGTGCCAGCGACTCTTGATCCATTGCCAGAATCACAATTTCACTGGGGGGTGCGACCTCGCCCCTTAACCGAAAAAACAGCTTTTGCGACTGCCGTTCCATTGCCTGCACGGTGCCTAAGTTGCTGGCAGTGGCGATCGCCCCTAACAGTGCCCAAACGCCAATCAGCGAATAGTTGAGGACACTCCAGTCAAATTTACGAGCTTTGCGAGACGGTTGATTATAAGTGATACGTTTCATGTGCGGGTGTGGCGAAACAACTCGCCCCTGAGTATGGTATGCACTAGCTGTCATGCACCACAGGTACCTTATTTTCACCCAAGTCCCTCAAAACGTAACCAAAACGTGATGAGAAGCAATGATTTTTCCGGGCTGGGTCATCTTGCCCCAGAGATACAGCCATTTTCAATGGATTACGCCACAGATTTTTTGTTGTGTGCCGCACGGAGCGCGGCACACAACAAAAAATCTAACCATATTCAAGCGCGAAGTGCTGTGAGATGACCCAGCCTTGGCATAGACACGCCCTATTCGTTACCCGAACGCGATCGCCGAATGCGATCGATTTCTCGTTGTAGTTCTTCGACTTCTTGCCGCAGCGTATCCACTTCCGCCGGATCAGGAGGTTGAGTAGGAGGGGTCGTACCCACATCAACGGCTCCCTCTCCAGTCCGACGATAATTGCCTGCCCGGATCTGACGATAATCTTCCGAGTTTGCCCAGTCTTGCAAATACTTCACCCGTTCAACATTAAACGGATGAGAAAGAAACACACCTTCAGACAGGTTGTTGTAGAGCAAAAATTTATAAACCTGATTCAGCCCATCTTGATCGAGGTTTTGATAACGCTCTGACTGCCGGACAAATTCGTTGAGGCTGAGTTCGTTCGCATATCGAGAACTGCCGCCCGCCAGTTTCATCATATTGTGTAGCACTGGATTGATATCATCCATGACTAGCAACGCAGCGCGATCGGCAGACAGTTCTGCTTTCCGCAGCCATTCATAAAACGCCAGAATCAAGCCCGAACTCACCAATCCACTCAGCCCAAACGTCATCCCTGCCAACCCAGAAATGATCAAAATTGCCCAGCTTGCCATCTGCGTCAGGGTGGTATGCCCGCATTTGATATGTCCCAATTCATGGGCAATGACAGCACGGATTTCGGTTTCACTGAGCAAATCCAGTAAACCCGTATTCAAGACAACACAGGGACGCTCTTGCCCCAACGCATAGGCATTGACGACGGGTGATTGCGACACAAAAAAGGTCGGGTCGGGATGCACATCCAAATCGCGCAAGCACTCCCGAAAGATGTGATAGAGCGTCGAATATTGCCGGGGTCCCACTTCAATGTAGTTACCCATAAAGTAGACATACCGGGGGCGCTCATAGATAAATTCGACAAACTTACGCGCCACCAAATCAAACCCTGGAACACTGCGGAGGGTTTGTTCTGCTTGATAGTCAAGGGGATGACGAAAGGCTTCGCTAGAAATTCCGGTGTAGGTTGGCATAGGTTGAACGTGAGGATTAAATGGGTAGGTCTCAGCCGTGGGTCAGGCAAGATGTCTTTTTTTACCTGAAGATCGTGAATTAAATAAAACCGAAGATTTATGTATGGAAGCGCGGCTCCGCCGCGCTTCCATACATAAACTTCCAGAGGCGAACGACTGTTCGCCCGTACAACACATCATCGACGCTATTTAATTCCCATTCCTAAGGTAAGCGTTCATGGTGCGAATTGCCTCCTGATTCAGCCAGAGGTCTAGCCGAATTCGCTTGCCCGAGGTCAACATCAGGTAAGGGGTTGAAATCGGCGTTCTAGATGACCAAACATCAATCATAACAATGGCTCGAATTGTTGCCAGAGGATAGTGTCGCACTCTGGAACAGAGAAAGCGTTGCTCTATCGTCAAACGTTGCTGAGCTTTGTCAATGGTGTAGGTGTTGATGACAGCACTATCAATCATCAAAGCAAGATTGAGGCTGGCTACAGTGCCGAGAAAAACATAAAAAGTAGGAGCAGAGGTCATGAACCAAAACAACACCCCTAAGCTGACAGCCATGAAGATAGCCACATACAACCACCGGGCTGGAGACGCTTGCGTTCGAACCAGGAGATAGGTGGGTGTTTGTTCAATGATCTGAGAACTCATATAGCAGTCCTAAATGAGTTGTAAGATAAGCGGCTTGTGAGAGGTACACCCCGAAGAGGTATGCCCTTCACAATCTATCTGGAATTGCTGTGTCAACTTTGAACGAAATCAATCATCTGGTGAATTGCGCCGGGCTTGGTCACCATCAACACGGTCGAATCTTGTTCGAGGACGGTATTGCCATTGGGAATTACCAGATCTTCCTTCGCATGGGATTGATAGCCGATGATTAACGAACCCTTGGGAAAGCGATGATCTTGGGCGATTTGGGCAAGACTCAGCCCGACCAATTTAGAATAACCAGGGATCGGCAGCTTGAGGACTTCAATCTGGTTTTGCTCGAAGTGCATGATCGACTCCACTTGCGGATATTCGATCGCATTCACCATTGTCGAAACAGCTAGATCGATCGCATTTACAATCGAGGTTGCTCCCGCAATGCGATAAGGTTCTGCAAAGTCTCGATGCCGCATTCGCACCAAAATCTGGGAAACACCATAGTATTTTGCCAGTGCCACCATTGCCAGATTGAGCGCATCTTCACGCAGCACTGCCGCAACCGTATCGGCTTTGCGAATGCCAGCTTCGACTAAGACATCGGTGCTGACGGCACTGCCTTCAAACACCATCACCCCCAACTGTTCGCGGGCATACCGACAAGCCGTCGGGTCTTTATCGACCATGGCTACGGTGTGTCCCAGGTCAACAAGCTGTCGTGCCAGGTTTAGACCAATGAGTCCGGCTCCTCCAATCAAGATATACATACGCTGTGACCTTGCCTTACGAAGATATCTTATAGCGTTTTCTAGGGGTTGATGGGTTGGGAACAAGCGATCGCGTTACTCCGCGAGGTGGGTTCACTCATCTCCGTGCCGCTTCTGGGAGCCTGGCGCTCTGTCAGCCGTAATGTTACGGAATCAGATCATCAGCCCTTGAGTCTAGTGTTGCAAATACCAAATTTTGCAACATGGGGGGTTGGGGGCTTCGCCCCCAAGAAGGGGTGGAACCCCTTCACCCCTTACAAAACTTTCGTTTTGCTGTACTAGACCAATCATCCGAGGCACATTTCATTAAAACTTCATGAAGTTCAGTAAATCAAAACTTCTGAAAGCCCCAGATTTTCGGGTTTTGTCCATTTTCCCCGAGTGCCAGTTAAGAGACTGTCCGCAGAATTGCGTAATCTATCGATGAATTTATGATTAATTGATCGAAAGCTCCTATTAGACATCCCCAGGATAAATAAAATGTCTAATTTACTGACCCTGTTTACTGGATTGGCTCTGAGTCAACTCAATCGTTATCAAACAAAATCGAAGTTCGATCCGAGCTCTAGCTATCTAGAAGGAGAAGCCGTTGTTGATGAAACTATTCAACCCGGACGGACGGGACGGGTGCATTTTCAAGGGTCTTGGTGGTATGCCCGGTGCGGTCAAAACATCGTGCTAGCCAAGGGGGTGGTTGTGAGAGTCATTGGTATCCACAACATCACCCTGTTAGTAGAACCTGCTGTTTGATAGATACGGCTTAATATGGCTATCCCCAATGGGTTGTGAGAGGCGCACCCCTTCGGGGTGCGCCTCTCACAATCCGCTTATCTTTTAGTAATAGTTAACGGTTCACGAAACAGCATGGTAGGTCACAGCGATATAGCGGCTAGCCATATCCTCATCCGCTATATCGTTGTGGTTCGCCCAGAATGATCACAGAGCAGGTCAAACGCTTGACCAGTTCGGTTGTAATCGAACTGATTTCGAGTTCGCCAAAGCTGAGCCGCCGCCGTAGCGATCGCAACACGACCAAATCAAACGAACTGGATGCACCGGCAATCGTTGCCACCACATCGTCTGCCGGAATCACGCGGACTTTTGTCTGGCTAGCGGGAGAATATTTCGTCAAAATATCTGTTAACTGTGCTTCCAAGCGTTTAATGCGATCGGGGGGATAACGGCGATCGCACACATGCAATAACGTCACTCCCGCCTGATTTGCCCCGGCAATAATTTCTGCAAACCGAACCGTTTTCACGGCTTCGGGGGTGAGATTTTCGACGGGTACCAAAATCTGGCGAAAATTTTGAGGCGAGTCGAGCAAGCGGGTGACTGCAACCGGGCAATGAGACGCCCACAACACACTCTCAATCACATTGCCAAACAACCGCGCCCGAAAACCCGTCATTTTTCCCCAACCCATAACAATCAGGTTGGCATTTTGTTCGCGACTGGCACGGCTGATACCCTGAGCAATATTGTCGTCAATGCGCAGCAACGGATCGACTTCAACCTCCAATTCTCGACTCAAATCGACTGCATTTGCCAATAGCGTCTGGCTACGAGTTAAGCCTCGTTGTAGCTCTGGCGCATCCATGTGCATATGGGCGATCGTAATGGCTAGGGGCACAACTTTTCCAGACTGCTGCTGCACCAATAAAGCTGCCAACGCCAATAGATCGCGCTCGGTCTGAGGATTGTAAACCGGCACGACAACCGTTAAAGATGTTTCGGTTGGGTCTTCATCCCAATTAAACAGGGGGATGGCATTGTCCATGGCAGTTGTGGCTGGCAGCAAACCGACAGCACTACGAGCCGTAATCACAGGCCCCAGAGTGGCGGTCACCATCATCAAGACAATGACGCTATTTAACACCTCTTCGGTCAACAGTCCGGCTCGATAGCCCACCAGGGTTGCCGCTAGAGTCGCCGCGACCTGGGGCAACGACAGCGACCACATGGTGATCAGCTCTTGCCAGTTATAGCGATAGATCAGTTTGGCTAAAAGGGCGGCACCAAATTTGCTGCAAATTAGTCCCGCGACGATCGCCAGCGTCATGCCGATCGCTCCCAAACTTTGGATAAACGCAGGGACATCAATCAACAATCCCAAATCTACAAAAAAGATGGGGATGAATAGGACATTGCCGACAAACACGACTTTTTCTTTAACAGGTCCTTCGCCGATCGCACTGTTAACTGCCAACCCTGCCAGAAATGCCCCGACAATTTTTTCGACCCCAATCAGCTCAGCACCGAGCGCCGACACAAAGACCACGAGCAACACAAACAAAAACTGATTGCCTTCTTCATCGCCCGAACGCCGAAAAATTTCGCGCCCCAACCAACTAAAGCCAAATAAGACGAAAGCGGAATAGATCACTAACGAGAGGATCAGCGTGAGCAGATTGAAGGGGGTAAAATCTCCCGCATGAATGCCGATGCAAATGGCAAGCACCAGCAATGAACCAATATCAGTAAAGATGGTCGCCCCAATGGTGACCGTTACGGCTTCGTTTTTGATCACACCCAATCGACTGATGATGGGATATGCCAATAGGGTATGGGATGCAAACAATGAACCAATTAGGATCGAGGCATTCCAACCAAACCCAAAGAGTCGTCCAATAATCGTGCCTGTAATTAATGGCACAGCAAAGGTCAGTGAGCCAAACCCCAGCGATCGGTTTTTGGTGGCTTGAAATTGCTCCAGATCAATTTCTAACCCGGCAACAAACATCAGGTAAACCAAACCAATGTCTGACAACAGTTTCATCGTGTCAGACTCGCTTTGCAGGAGTTGCAGCCCGTGAGGTCCCAGGCATACGCCAGCTGCCAATAACCCCAATAGACCCGGTAGTTTGAACCGTTCAAATAACAGCGGGATAATGAGAATAACGGCAAGCAGGATGGCAAAAGAAACAATAGGTTCTAGGTGCATAAAAACTCTATGGATCTGGAAACGGACGCAGTTGAGCAATCTCGTTCCAAACAATAGGGTGTTTATGGGCTTGCTGTAAGTCTCTCTATAGAAAGATTTTTTGGGGCGATCGCCCCCTTTATACCCAATAGAGACTCGATTTATAAGTGAATCTGGCTGAGAATCACCCTTAGCCGGTCGTAATCGTCTTTTAACAACAAACTAATCATTCGCCCTGCTTGCACCAACCAGGTGCGATCGCCGTTACGGAGTTGATAAATTTCTCGAATAGCAGCGGCTGTTAACGCATCGACTGCGGCACCATTGACCTGCAACAGGGTGCGTAAAAAATCTAAGGTTTCGCTGAAATAAACCACCTCATCCGGTTCGCAATAATAGACTGCCTGATGCACTTGAGGGGGTCGCGGTGGCAAATGTTGATAGACCGTGCTGGTTTGGCGTTGACTCTCGGCAGGCGGAATAAAGCCAACGATCGCAGCTCGAAACTCGGTCTTTAGCATGGCAAAAATCTGGGGTTGCTGTTCTCGCAACTCTTGCAGCGACAACCCTAACGCTCTTGCCCGATGTACCGAGTCAATCGGCGCAGTGGTGGCATGGTAGACTACGGCATAAATCTGATTACCCGACTCTTCATCCTGCGACTTGACCCAACTGCCAAAGGGCGGCATGACCGCAAACGTCAGGTCATCCGGCTCCAAACATTGCGCCAAAACTTCCGTCGTCGAAGTTTCAATCACCTCGGCAAAGTGAGCCGGATGGCGAGTTGTAGACGTGAACTGGGGTAACGGCAAACGCATAAGGTCAACAGTACGGCTTGGGTTTGATACCACGATTGTCTAAGTAGGGTGCTAAGGATCGTGGACTGAATAAAACCGAGGATTTATTTTTTGAAGCGCGGCTCTGCCGCGCTTCAAAAAATAAACGTCCGGGTTTTAATTAATTTGTGATTCTAAGTGCCCTACCCAGACAATTATGGCGTGCGTTTTCTTATTTCTTCTTGCGTCCTGCGGTAGCATCAACGGGTTCTAGCTCTTTCAGACGAAAGGTAATGAGTTTATCCCAGTTGCCGCCTTCAAATAAAACGGCAGCTTTGCCATCGCTAATGCGTTGGACGAGGCCTTGAAACCCGTAGTACGTATCATCGGTGTTGATTACTCGAACGGCTGAACCTGGAAGAATCATGGTAGTTTACGTGATTGGGTGAAAATTCGGCTAAAGATCCGTCTGTAAAAAGATTAGACCAATTTTCGGCAATCGTGGCAGTTTGAGGGGTGATCGGGCGACTGATTTTTCGTTATTTGATGTTCAAAGCCGCGATCGCCAGACATCCCCAACCCACCATAAAGGCAACTCCACCGATCGGGGTGATTGCGCCCAACCACTTGATACCGCTAAAGCTGAGGGCATAGAGGCTCCCTGAAAAAATCAGAATGCCGCTAACAAACCCAATCCCCGCCGCGTTGAGCCAGGGTTGCCCTGCTTCTGCTCGACTCAACCACATGGCAACCAGCAATAACGCCAGGGCATGATACATCTGGTAGCGTGTCGCTGTTTCAAAAATCTCTAACGCGCGATCGCTCAATCGATCTTTCAGCGCATGAGAACCAAATGCCCCCGCTGCCACAGATAAGCCCCCCAGAATAGCGGCGATCGCTCCAAAAAATTGCATCATTCTCAATCGTTACCTATGGCAATTCTCAATGCTATGACGTACACATTGTGGTGTTAGACCCGCGCTCCGCGCGGCTCTCACACAATAACCGTAATCTATCCAGGCACGAAGCGCTATAGCCACGGTTGCACATCCTATTTCAAATTAAACGCATTCATCTCGTTACCCCAATGTTTTGAGAGGGTGACGGCGAAGCCGTCACCCTCTCAAAATAAATAACATGACCTTACAATGCGATCGCCTCGCCCCGTTCCGTAAATTTGACCTCTTGAATCCCCCAATCGGGATTTTTCAGCAATGTTTCTCGCAAACTGCCAAATAAAGCAAATTGTTCGCACGACGAAAGGGAAATCATTTTCCGGGACGCATTCGCAGGCAATCGCAGGTCAACGGTGGCAATGCCATTGTTGACCTTAACCCGATAGCCAGAAATCGGAAAATCAACCGTACTAAAGTTTTCTAAGACCTTGCCAACAGCTCCCTCGATGGGGCGATCGCCCGATACCTGTACCTGTTGCGGCACCAGGTTTTCGCATTGGCTATCGGTTTCATAAACCGTCACAGTCACCTGATCTGCTGGATTACTGGTGGTCGGGCTGGGTGTGGCGGAGGTAGAATCAAGCGGCGCAGGGGTAGCAGGCGTGCCTGAAGGTAGAACAGACGAAGACGGACTTGCAGAGGGCGTTTGGGCAGATCGGTCACACCCACTCACCGTCATCGCGGCAAAGCCAGCCAGCACAGCGATCGCAACCGATTGAGCAATAGATTGAGCAACACGAGTCATGAGTTCCTTATAATCCATTCCCAATCAAAATAAACGGTGCCCAATAATACGGACGATCGACATAGGTGAGGCGTTCGGGGGCGACGGTTAAACCCAGCGCATCATAGTCGCCCGTAATCAAACTGATCTGTGCCTGTTGCAACGCTTCGGTTTTAGATAACCCCTGTTCTAACCCAGCATAAAACGCATTCATCAACAGTTGGGTGCCGCCATCATCCACTGACCAGAGGGAGGCGATCGCCGCTCTGGCTCCGGTGCGTTGAATCTGGTAGCCAAACCCTAAAATTTCTTCCCCATTACCGAGTGCCCCGCCAACTGCCGTTTTACAGGCACTTAACACCACTAAATCGACATTTTGCAATTGCCAGGTTGTGATGTCGCGCAGGGTCACGCGATCGCCATCGCCCAACACAATAAACGAATCTTCTGGGTTTCCAGGGACAAACTCTGCATGGGTCGCCAGATGAATCACATTGTGATCGATCAAGCGCGGTTCTAACTCAGAGCGTGTGAAATCATGGTTAAACAGCTCCGTTGTATTGGGCACTTCGGCAGCAATATTTTCTACCTCAATCGCTGCAAACGGTAGCCCACCAAAGCGAAACTCGCGAGTGCCGATCTGAAAACTCACACTTCCCTGCGTAAAGGCTGCTGCCAGCACCCGTAAATCGGTCTGCGGTGGCGTATCAAATTCGCTCAGAGACAGGGCAGTAATGTAGTTGATCTGAAACCGTTGAATCAACCATTGCTGGCCGTCATGCAGCGCTGCCAGCGGAATGTAGCGGAGTTGTCCGTCGGGGGCATAGAGAATGGTATCTACATTCGCCTGTGCCAGATCGGCTTCAATCGGCTGAATTAACCAGCGATACAGGTTTTGTGCCTGAGGCAGGGAGTTTGTCGTGCGATTGGTAAGTGCAGATCGAAACTGGAGAATGGCTCGGTTCAAGTCTTCCCGACCGACGGGCACGGTTCGCCGGATTGGGGGAGCGTTGGGTGTGACCAATACAAGTTCCAACCGATCGGGCAAGATCAACGGATAGAGCAGAACGGCATTGAGAGCCGTCAAATTATCTTGCAGGGTCGTGAACTGCGCCGGATCGATGCTCTGCCGTCGAGTCGAACGACTTAATTCGTCTACGGCTTCCAGGACTTCAGGGCGATCAAGAAAATCATAAAAACTTAGCGTCAAGGTTTGCTGATTGGCAACCAGTTCGGCTAAGCGTTGCTGTTGGGCTGGAGTGCGTTGAGCTTGCGGAATCTGAGACAGTTGGGCTAATTCATGCCCCTGAGCGATCGCCTGATCGTATAGGTCTAAAATTTTCTGTTCCGGCTGCCAATACTCTAACCCTTGTGCTGTTTGCTCATTGCCCCGCACATCTCGCAGATAATCATCCAATTCCTGAACTTTGAGTAAGTCCAAAACTTGCTGGGCTTCGAGTACCCGATCGTCTTGTAGCAACAAATCTGCCAGGTTGCGATAAGTGGTGGCAACCGTCTCGGTGTACGATGCCTGGAGTTCGGGCGATAGTCCGGTCAAGTCTTGCCGAATCGCTTCACTCAAATTGACCGAGCGTTTGTAAAACAAAATTGCCAGTGCCGATTGCTGTTGGGCTGCCAGCAACCGCCCCAGATTGCTAAATGCCAGACGTTCCCCCGCGCGATCGCCAACCTCCTGAAAAATTTCTGCTGCCTGATGATAGGTCTCCAGCGCTTCCGGAAACTGGTTGAGAGATTCGTTAACCAGCGCCATGTTATTCAACGTTGCCGCTTCCCCCGCGCGATCGCCAATCTCCTGTCGAATCGTCAGGGCAGACTCAAGCGCGCTCAGTGCCTGGTCGTACTGGGTTAGCCGATGGTAAATCACCCCTATGTTATTCAAGGTGTAGGCTTCACCATTGCGATCGCCCACCTGCTGTCGGATTGCCAGCGCCGATTGGTAGTAGTCCAACGCCGCTTCTGATTCTCCCTGAAGGGCATACACCAAACCCATATTATTCAACGTGCTGCCCGTTCCCGTGCGATCGCCGATTGTTTGCCGAATGTCTAAGGCTTGCTGATAGTAAGTTAGCGCTTGATCATACTGCCCCAGGGTGTAATACATCCCTCCCAAACTGTTGAGGCTGTAGCCCTGACCTCTGCGATCGCCAATTTCCTGCCGAATCGCTAGCGCTTGCTGCTCATACTGCAATGCCTCAGCATAGGTACCCCGGCTATAGTAAACGCCCCCGATATTACTGAGAATGTCGCTTTCGCCAGGGCGATTGCCAATAGTTTGATTTAACGTCAACGCTTGGTGATAGTAGGTTAACGCCGAATCATACTGACCCAAATTCCAATAAATCAATCCAATGCTGCCCAGGCTAACGGCTTCACCCTGGCGATCGCCCAGTTGCGATCGCAGTTGCAGCGCCTGTTGATAAACCGTCAATGCTTGATCGTAATTGCCCAATCGAGTGTAGATGCCAGCGATATTATTGAGCGTACGTCCGGCTTCTGCCACATTGCCAATGTCTTGATGAATTGCCAGCGCTTGTTGATAGATCTCTAGCGCCTGAGCATAGTCCCCCAGATTGTCATATGTCACCCCAATGCTGCTGAGAACCCGCGCTTCAATGTATCGACTGCCAGCTTCTCGGCTCAGATCTAAAGCACGTTCATTCCACTCCAACGCCTGACGATAGTCGCCCAGGGCATCGTACACAATCCCGATATTATTCACCACTCGCGCTTCGACGGCTTGATCAGAACCCGTTTGCACTAACGGCAATGCCTGTTGATGCAGATCCAATGCCTGCTGATAGTCGCCCTGGCGACGGTAGACCACGCCCATATGATCAAGCATTTGTCCTTCGAGGGCAGTATTGCTAATGGCGCGACTCAGATCGAGGGCTTGCTGATAGTACGCTAACGCCTGCGGATAGTTGCTGCGGCTGTAATCAATCACACCCAACTCACCCAGGCTCAACCCCTGCAAAGCAGGATAGTCAATCTGCTGGGCGATCGCCAGAGCCTGGTTAGCCGCATCCTCAGCTTCAGAATAACGTCCCAAAATCCGAAAACACACCGCCATATTGTAGAGTGTTTCGCCCTGTTGCCGGAGCGAACGATCAAGCGATTGATACACCCCCCATGCTTGCTGATAACTCGCCAAAGCCTCTCGAAACTGACTCTGGTGAAATAGCTGGTTGCCTTGCTGAAATAGGCGATTGGCAGTAGAACGAGAATTGGGTTGAGGTGTGGGTTGCGCTAAAGCCACTGGCAGCCCCAGCCCAGGTAACAGCTCAAACGGCATCCCGGCAACGTTAGCAATCGCCAACAATAGAGCCGTCGAAAGCCAGCGCCAGCTGCCTGACGATGGATAGCTGGTTGCACTATCTCTCTTAGTCTGAAGGGATAATGGCTCCTGACGAATTCGATTCTGACGCATCAGGATGACTCTCTTCATCGGTTGACTGGGGCGAGGGGGCAGGAGTAGGCATGGGGATTGCTGGAACCGGACGATCCAACGTTCGGATATCTGGAAGGTTGTGTGCCCCCGTCTGTTGGGGATTGGGTAGGGTATTCAGCAGAGGCGCACCCTCGGCTGGAGAGGTAAGCAACGGTTCAGCCGCAATCGCCTCTAATCCTACATCAGTCAGAAAGGCTTCCCATTGGGCGATCGCATCCGCATTCTCAGGATTTTCCTGGCGCAGGGCTGCCAGATCCATCAAGCTATCAAACCAGATGCCCGAGGCAGCATACAGTGTCGGACGCTCCGCAGGGGTTGCCCCCGCTAACGCCTGAGTCAGAGTCTCATCGGCGGCAACACGCTGCACCCAGCCTTCGACATAAATGTCACTACTGCGATCTTGCGGGTCTGAAACAATGGAAAAGAACCAGTGATAATCTTGATCAACCGCTAGCGGCAGAATAGACCCGTCTGTAGGCAGGGGAATGTTTAAAATTCCAGACTCACTCGGCAACGTCACCAGGGTTCGATAGATCTCGGTGTAGTTGGCATCAAACAAGATAAACTCTGCCGTCAGCCCATCGGTAGGAGGAATGTAGAAGAAAAAGCTGGGATAGTCAGCCAGGGTCAGACCCAGATTGGTATCGGGAATCAGAGCGGTCAACGGCTGACCTTCAATAATGCTGGCTCCCCGTGTACCACCGCCCTCTCGTCGGCCTGGTAGCCCCCGATCGGGTGGCATATAGCCTCTGGTATCGGGATTGCTCGATGCCTGGGCGATCGCCCATCCCCCCGAATGCATGAAGTGGTTAACCAGGATGGGGTGGTGTCCAGAAGTGGCGTGTAAAGGAGTGACCTGTCGGGGAGTAGCAGGGATGGGAGTGGCGATCGCAGGAATTGCTAAGAACCCCAACCAAACTCCAGATCCACCTGCAAGTATCATCTTTCCCAAACCTGGGATTGCCCCATTTACCATATGTCTAGCCATTGTGTTGTTCCACCCTTTGCCCTGCACTATAGAGCTATCCTAAGTAGTGCAAACACTTCATCGCTCATTTATTGATCTTAGACTCAATCAAAACGAACCCAACAAAATACGGCGATTTGGTATAAAAATTCCACAAATCATCCGGTTAAATCTATCGAGATTTGGCTAGTATTAGACCGGAGCCTCGAATTTTTTGCCTTCACTTCTTTAGTAACTGACAAACGGTTTAAAACTGGGTATCAAGGTAAAATTCTGATCCAGGGGTATCACCTGTACGACTTAATGGTATTAGAGTCCGCCGCCTTATCCTTCCCTTAACCCATTTAGTTTATGCTTCCAGTGTTTTGCTGATGGGTGTGAACGGTTCGCTCAGCGAACCGTTCACACCCATCAGCAAAACAGCAAAACGGCTCCCCGATTTTGCAACTAACCTTTAACGCTGAAACCTCCCTTCAGTCTTTTGCGTCGGAATACAGCATGAGTAAACAGTCCCAATCTGCGACTCCTGGCACAATTGACCTCGTGCCCGTTTCGCCTACCTGTCTTAAACGATCGACTCGAATTGGGCGTTTGGCTGGGATAGCCCTGGCTACAGCCTGTGCGGTTGGCTTAGCGGCTGAACCTGGAACCGCTCAAGACTTGCCCGAACCCAATTTAGACGTGGGTATTGTGCAGCGATTTGGCACCAACCCAACCGATAAGATCACCGTCGAACCGCTATCGGGCGATCGCCTCACCCTGGAGTTTCAAACGGGTGAGCAAAAGCAAACCGTCAATACAACCGGCTCGGTCAAAATTGAAGTGTCTGCCCAACCCCTGCCCGAACCTGCGGTAGTAGAACGGGTAGTTTTGAGCACCCATCGAAGTTTTGAAAGCGCTGAAGATAGTGCTGTTCAATGGCGATCGCAGGGAATTGACGTCGAAATTGCTCAACCCCGGCAATGGCAGGTCTGGGCAAAACGCGATACCTACCGTACCCCCCTGTTGCGGCGGCTGTTGATGCAAAACATTCAGTCGCATGGCTCTAACACGGCATTTTTAGATAGCCAGATCCAACGCCAAATTCCCAAAGCTGCCTTTACCGTCGAGGGATTCCGCTATCAACGCGACGACCTCAGCATTAGCAGTGGCAATCGTCGGGTCTACGTCACCCTCAACGATGATGCCAGCACTCGCAGCCTCTATGCGGGTACCTTGCGCCTGCAAACCAATGCCTATGGCAACTATACGCTGGTCAATCGAGTCCCCTTAGAAACCTATTTACGCGGCGTTGTGCCCCACGAAATTGGTGTGGGTGCCCCGCGTACGACGATCGAAGCCCAGGCAATTTTGGCACGAACCTATGCCCTGAGAAATTTGCGTCGTTTTGCTATCGATAACTATCAACTCTGTGCGGATACCCAATGCCAGGTATACGAAGGCTTATCAGGGACTGCCGAGGTAACCGACCAGGCGATCGCTGCCACACGCGGGAAAGTGCTGACCTACCAAAATGAATTGGTAGATGCTCTCTATTCCTCGACCACAGGCGGGATTACAGCCCCCTTCAGCGATGTTTGGAATGGTCCCGATCGCCCCTATCTGCGAGCCGTTGTAGATTCTGTGCAAAATACCTGGAATTTATCCCGAGTGAGTTTGGCAGATGAACGCAGCTTCCGCAGTTTCATTAGCCAAACCGAAGGCTTTAATGAAGTCGGCTGGGATATGTTCCGCTGGCGGATTGAAAGCTCGTTGCCCGAAATTGCCGCAGATTTGCAGAAATATTTGCAGAGCAAACAACACCCGCTGGCAAATTTTAGCCAGATTACGAGTTTAGAAGTAACCGAGCGATCGCCTGCCGGACGGGTACGCCAGGTTAAAATCCAAACCGATCTGGGGTTGGTGACGTTAGAAAAGGATGAAATTTTGCGGGCACTCTATGCGCCCAACAGCACTCTATTTTACGTAGATCCCATTTACGAAGAACTGCCTCAACCTCCCACCTTAGACACCCAGGCTCCCTCCCCCGATCCGCAGGCATTAGACCCCCAACAACCCCCTGCCAGCAATCCCCAATCTCCCCTTAACCCTGCACCTGCCAGGATTGTCAAAGGCTATGTTTTTGTGGGGGGTGGCTTAGGGCATGGGGTTGGCATGAGCCAAACCGGAGCCTATCATCTGGGAGACTTAAACTGGACGAGCGATCGCATCCTTAGTTTCTACTATCCCGGTACCCAGGTCTTGCCCCTGAGCGGCTCGATCGTCTTCTGGCGCGATCCCAACCCCCTGGCTTCTACCCCCTGAAGATCCCATATCAATTTACTCTAATTAAGTTGAGAGCGTGCGACGGCTTTGCCGTCGCACGCTCTCAACTTATTATGTTGCCCTGACGTAGGGGCGTAGCATTTGGTAAAAAATCCTTAGGATCGCGGATTAAATAATTCCTATCAGTCAAGTGTTCTGTAGGGGCGCACCGCCGTGCGCCCTTACCCAAGAATTACGGGTTATTAAATCCATGATCCTTAGTGTTCGCAACCCTAAGCTTATTTGGCGATCGCCGATAGGCTTTCGTAATGGCACATCAAATAATGAGCCGCCGAGAGTAAATCGCTGTGAATCCGAGTGGGGTCAAATTTTTCCAGATAGCTGCGGCTACGAATCCCACAGGTAAGGGCGATGGTGGGAATGCCAGAGGCTTGCCCAGCTAAAATATCTGCTTCCGTATCGCCAATCATCCAGGCATTGTCGGTGTGCGTATGCTGCCACAGCCGATCGGAAACCACCGACTTAAGCAATTGAGTTTTCTGTTCCGCAGAATTGGCGTAGGCAAAGGTTTGGTCGCTAGTGCCGCGAATATCACTAAAAAGTTGCAGCAGACCATTACTTTCTAAAATCTGCGCGGCTTGTTGCTGACAGCGCAGCGTGACCAAAACCAATTGAGCACCAAGGGCATGAAATAGCGTCAACGCCCACCGAACACCGGGCTGTAGGGCATCTTGGTAGAGCAACGTAGGTTGATTGACGATGTGCTGCACATGCTGAAGAAAGCAGTCGATCTGATCGCCATATAAGCCAGACCGCATGGCAATTTCAACATCGGGCAGGCGATCGCGCTTCATCTGCCAAAACTGCTCTTTGGTTAAACAATGAATCGGCAGGTTGATTCCCTGAGCTTGATAGACCGATTGGACTTCGGATAAACCCAATTGATACGTGCTGTAGTAGCGATCGGACACATCAACCAACGGCCCGTCAAAGTCACAAAAAATAGTCAGGTTAGAGGGCAACCGCAGATCAGACGAGTCATAGTTTTGGGAAAATTGACCCGAGGCTAAATCTGCAAAGTGACGCATAATCTTTACTTGAATGTATTAATTTGCAATACTTTTTTACATTAGCTAACTTTAGTATAAGCCGTCAAGAATTCTGGCTTCTGTATAGATTAAAACTTTTTATACATACTTAAACAAAAAGCAAAGAGCCTTGACAAAAACTTTAAGTTCTCGAAGCGGCTATTGTTCTGCTTCTCGTTCTAATACCAGGGTTACGGGACCACTGTTATCAATCGACACCTGCATCATGGCACCAAATTTGCCAGTCTCGATCCGCAGCCCGCTGGTTCTCAGTTTATCGACAAATTGTTCATAGAGTTGCTTGGCACGATCGGGGGAGGCTGCCTGATCAAAGGACGGGCGACGCCCTTTGCGACTATCGCCATACAGAGTAAATTGGCTGATCACCAGCAGTTCCCCGCCAATCTCCTGAACCGAGCGATCGAAACGTCCCGCCTCTCCATCCGGGAAGAGTCTCAGATCCAGACATTTGCGCGCCATCCAATCCAATTCGGCAGGCGTATCGGTGGCAGCAATGCCGACTAAAAGCGTTAGCCCAGTGCCAATTTTTCCGATCACGTCACCATCAACAGAAACGTGAGACGATCGCACCCGTTGAATCACCACTCGCATCATTTGCCCCCAGGATGCAAAAACTCATGTTCGCATAATACCGGGATGAGTTTGGACGGGAAACCTCTGGTTTCCCGTCCAAACTCATCCTCAACATCAGCAACGCTACGCGGGTACGGTATTGCGGGGGCGCGGAGCGCCCCCACAATACCGTTTCTGTCCGCAACCAGATTGCTCGCCGTTATAAATAGAGTTGTTTGGTCAAAGCCTTGCCCCCACAAAACCACCCTATTGGATCTCAGCATGAGGCGCTATATTTTGTTAGGTGGCGTTTTTCCTGCTTTTCTCGGCAAACGTGTATGAACTCGGTCTGGCAACAATTGACCTTAATGAATTTGTCTCCCGCCCTGTGGGGGCAAGCAAGCTATGCTCATCGACTGGTGGGGTTGCTCAAACCGTGGCGGCAGGGAAGCTGGCTGATGCAGTGGGCAGAACCGCTGGGTGCGGTGTTTGTCATGCTGGTCTATGGGTTTGCTCCGTTTGTTTCAACGGATCTGATTGGGCTGTTGTTACTGGCGTGTGCTGCCTTTTGGGTCTTGTTGACGGTGTCAGACGATGGCAGGGTCGGCATGACCCCCATTCACCTATTGGTGTTGCTCTACTGGGGGATTTCGGTCTTTGCAACCGCCCTTTCGCCTGTGCGATCGCAAGCATTGCAGGGGTTGATTAAACTGACGCTTTATATTTTGCTCTTCATCTTGCTGTCACGGATCTTGCGATCGCCCCGGTTGCGATCGCTGGTGATCACCCTTTATCTGCATGTTGCCCTGGTCGTCAGTATTTTTGGCATTCGTCAATGGTTTTTTGGTGCCGATGCGCTGGCAACCTGGGTCGATGCCGAATCATCCCTGGCTGGAACCACTCGCGTCTATAGTTATCTGGGCAATCCCAATTTGTTAGCGGCTTATCTTTTACCCGCCACATTTTTGAGTGCTGCTGCCTTTTTTGCCTGGCGGCATTGGGGGGCAAAAGCCCTGGCATTAACTATGTTTGTCGTCAACTCTGCCTGCTTAATCCTGACGTTTAGCCGGGGCGGCTGGATTGCCTACGTGGTCGCAGGTTTCGTCATGCTGATGTTGCTGATTCATTGGTTTAGCATCTATCTACCCAGAGCGTGGCGAATGTGGGCATTGCCTGTTTTGCTCGGTGTTTCTGTCGCCGTTGTCATGATTGCTGTCACCACCGTTGATCCCTTACGAGAGCGGGTTTCCAGCATTTTTGCCGGACGTGAAGATAGCAGTAATAATTTTCGCTTGAATGTCTGGGCAGCTGTGCAGCAAATGATTGCCGATCGCCCCATTTTAGGAATTGGTCCCGGCAATGAAGCGTTTAATAAGGTATATCCCCACTATCAACGGGCTGGCTATACGGCATTGAGTGCCTACTCTATCTTTTTAGAAATTTTGGTAGAAACCGGGGTGATTGGCATGACCTGTTTCCTCTGGTTGCTATTAGTGACGATCAACCAGGGTTGGCAGCGAATTCAACAATTGCGCCAGATGGAAAATCGCGAGGGCTTTTGGTTAATTGCCGCGATCGCCATCCTTTTGGGCATGTTATCTCACGGCTTGGTTGATACGGTCTGGTATCGGCCTCAAGTCAGCACGCTGTGGTGGTTGATGATTGCCCTGGTGACCAGCTATTATCTGCCTCCGACACCTGCTTCGGAGTCCGCTTTGGAGTCTGCCGCATGATGCGCATGATTGACGATAGTTGGTATCATCGTCCCCCCAACATTCCCGAAGAAACATCCGCAGGCGGCATTGTGATTCGGGTGGCTGCCGATCAAATTTATATTGCCCTGGTGCAAGAAGGACGCGATCGCAAATATGTGTTGCCGAAAGGGCGGGTTGAAGCCGGAGAAACGATCGCCCAGGCTGCTCAACGCGAGATTGCCGAAGAAGCAGGTCTGCACGATCTGCATCTGCTCGCCGAGCTAGGGATGCAAGAACGACTCAGCTTTGCCAAAAAGACCTGGAAAAAAATCCACTATTTTCTGTTTTCAACCACTCAGATCGAGGGCAAACCCACCGATCCAAAATTTCGCCAAGCAGCCGCCTGGTTTCCCCTCGATCAACTACCCCCGATTTTTTGGCCCGACCAAAAATCCTTGATCGACCTGAATCGCACCTTGATCAAAACCATCGCGTTGTCTTAGGAGCACCGATCCCGTTTTGAGAGAGCAACGGCTTCGCCGTTGCTCTCTCAAAACGAGTGGGTGATGTTCTAGATGTGTTGTTAATTTTTTGGCAAGGCGCGCTCCGCGCGCCTTGCCAAAAAATTAACAATACATTTGAAACCGTGCGATAGGGTTGGGGCGATCGCCAATATCCAGGCAATAAAAAAGCAGCCCTCTCGGACTGCTAGTCAGAAACGCCAATGCTTGCCTATCGCAAGTATTAGATGTGGAAACATTATCACGATTTCCAAACCATGTCTGTTGTCTAGGCAACAAAGCGATCGCACTATCTGTGGTGGGCATCGCTAATGGCAGTAGTCTCCTGACAGAATAAAACCCATCATGGCTTTGGGAAAGTGCGGCAGAGCCGCACTTTCCCAAAGCCATTATTCAGCCAACCAATCCATTACCGATTGCCACAATTGCGGGAACTGTTGCCGACTTTCCTGAAAGCGCTTCAGTCGATTAGCTGCACTGGGGCTGTCGTCCAAAGATGCTTCATACCAGCGTACGGCTGTGATCCAATATCCCGCCGTCCAACACAGCGATCGCACGGCTGGGTATACCCCAAAAGCAGCAAAATGGGCTTGAATGGTTCGAATCAATGCCGTATCCTCCAGAGCATTGTAATAAGCCTGGAGAAAAAACTCCCGATCTGGCAACGGCAGTTGATACCCCTGATAACGCTGAATAGTCACAGGTGAGAGGAAATGCCCTAAATCTCCGGCAGGAGAACTCAGTTCTGCCCATTCCCAATCAATCAAATACGCGTGTTGCTGATTCACCACCCAGTTATCACACGTATGATCGCTATGAACCAGACAAACATAAGGGTGATCGTGCAACCATTGTTCCGCAAACAATCGGGCTTTTGCTTTCGCTAATAGGGCACGTAGCATCTCAACAATATCGGGGTCTGCCCGGTCAGAGTCGAGATAGGGTTGGGCATAGGCGTTTGCTTCTTCGTAAAATAACGTCAGAGGATTGGAGATGATCGGCAGATGAGCAGTGAGCCGATCGAGCGAATACGAGCTAGTCAGGGGTAAACGATGCAATCGTGCCAGGGTCTGGGCACATTGGCTCAAGTCTTCTCGGCTATAGGTCAGCGATCGCCCTTCTAGGAAATTGGTAATTAAATAGCTGTACGGAAAATCGTGGGTGGGCGTCAGGAATGCCGCGTGCAAATCATGACCAATGCCGGTGCCCTGGAGGTATTGCAAAATCCGTTGTTCAAACTCTGTCACCCGCCAAACGTCGCCACCAAAGCGGTGATTAGGGGTGCTAACGGCTACTCTGACGAGAGCCGTGTGATTGAGTTGATAAATCGCATTCGATTCCCCATGTGCCAAAAGCTTGAGCTGATGAGGTGCGTAGTCTGGATGGTGCTGTTGTAGTTGCCGTTGCAGTTGGGTTTGCAAGGTTTGTAAGTTCACCCATCAAACCTCTTTACGTAATGCAGACGTATCCCAGGCGCGATCGACTTCGTGATAAATACCGCGATGATCGGTCTGCAACAGTTGCTCCAGATCTTTGGTCATCTGACGCGATCGCGCAACCAGACCCTTTTCGTCTCCTTCAAATGTTGCCATCTCGCGCATTGCCTGTTCATCATGTTCTTTAAACATCCGGGCTGCCCGTTGGGCTTTATAGGATCGGAAACCCAGAAACTTTAAGGCTTCCGTTCCCAGATCTAGCGACGAACCAAACGTATCCCGCTGAATCACATCTACCCCGGCGCGAATCAGTTCGTAAGCATGACGGCGATCGAGTGCCCGCGACAAAATCTTCAAATGAGGAAAATGCTTGCGTGCCAGATGCACAATGCTGAGAATCCGTTCTCGATCATCAATCGCAATCACCAACAAGCGCGCCCGTTCTGCCCCCGCCGCATGCAGCAAATCAAGGCGTGATGCATCCCCATAAAAAATCTTCCATTCAAACCGTCGCAGCATATCAATTTGGGCGGGGTTGTGATCCAGAATTGTGACCGTGAAGCCATTTGCCAGCAACAACCGCCCAACAATCTGCCCAAAGCGTCCAAACCCAGCAATGATGACGGGGTTTTCGTTGTCATCAATCTCATCGGCTTCCCGCTCCAGATCGGGAGAAATAAACCGAGGTTCAACAAACCGATCATGCAAAATCATGATCAATGGCGTTAGCAACATCGACAATGCCACGACCGCAACCAAAGGTGCTGCAACCGCAGAGGTCAGGACATTATTTTGGGTCGCAAATGAGAATAGAACAAAGGCAAATTCTCCACCCTGTGCCAGCGCAAAAGCAAATAGCAAACTTTGACTGATTTCCAACCGAAAGAATCGTCCCAACCCAAACAGCACTGCCCCTTTAACCAGGGCTAAACCAACCACCAAACCCAGGATCAGCAACGGCTCTTGAATCAAGAGATTAAAATTGATACTGGCTCCGACGGAGATAAAAAATAATCCCAATAATAAGCCTTTGAACGGTTCAATATCACTCTCCAGTTCATGCCGATATTCGTTGTCTGCCAGAACGACACCCGCAACGAACGTTCCCAGTGCTGGCGAAAGTCCAACCTGTTGCATTGCCAGTGCAATTCCAACGACCAGCAATAGGGCTGTTGCCGTGAAAATTTCACGGAGACGAGTGGTGGCAATAAAGCGAAAAATTGGACGCATGAGAAATCGTCCGGCAACGATAATGCCGCCGACTGTGAGCATCACCAACAGCGTCTGTTGCCAAGCCGGCAGACTGGCTCCATGCTCTGCCGTTTGTTCCGCCGCTACGACGATCGCTCCATTGCTCGCCAGTAAACTGACCGATGTCGTGTCTTGAAACGCCAGCAAGGGTAAGAGTGCCAGAATCGGAATGACCGCAATATCTTGAAACAGCAGGACGGAGAAAGCAGACTGTCCGGCATCGGTTTTCATCACCCCCTTTTCATTCAGGGTCTGCAATACGATCGCCGTGGATGACATTGCCAAAATCAAGCCCACTGCCACTGCCATTTGCCAGGGCAAGCCAAAGAGCAGGGCGATCGCTGCTGCTGCCAGTGCCGTCACTCCCACCTGCAAGCCACCCAAGCCCAAAATGGGCACACGCAACTGCCATAGCAGCGAGGGTTGTAGCTCTAAGCCAACCAAAAACAACATCATCACCACACCAAATTCGGCAAAGTGCATGACATCTTCGCCATTTTGCCCGACCAGGTGTATCCCAAATGGACCAATGATTACACCCGCCAGCAGATAGCCCAAGACAGACCCAAGACCCAACCGTTTGGCGATCGGCACCGATAAGACAGCCGCACTGAGGTAGATAAAGGCTTGAAAAAAGAAGTTTTCGTTATGCATGGGGCGAAACCTCTGAAGCGTAGATGACCTGTTCTAAGTAGTGATTGAGCCGTTTAAATTGCTTCAGATGTTCCCAATCAACAGTGTTGTCACGGAGCGCCGCGATCGCCATGCGGTAGTCTTCGGCATGACGGACAATCTCACTGGCTTCCCTCAACTTATGCGTTCCATGCACCACAAACGGCGGCAAATAATCCATGCCACATAGATTAGCAGTTTGCTCAAACGGCACCAGCAACTCGCGGATAGAGTAGCGGTTGTAGCCTTCCTGACAGTACGCCTTCTCAATGCCCCCAGTGGTAATGGCAGTCAGGAACTTTTTACCTTGCAGTGCCGTACCTTCCTGCCCATAAGCAAAACCATACTCCAGCACCAGATCTTGCCATTCTTTCAATAAAGCAGGGCTGCTGTACCAATAGAAGGGATGGTGAAACACAATGATATTGTGTGCCAGGAGTAATTCTTGCTCGTACTTCACATTGATGTGAAAGTCAGGATAGATTTCGTAGAGATCGTGAATGGTAACAGACTCTAAGTTCTGCACCGCTCGGATTAGATGGCGATTGACCCGCGAATTCTCAAACGCTGGATGCGCGAACAAAATCAGAATTTGGTTAGAACTGCCCATTGGTTTTGCTGATGGTGGCTGTTATCCATTGATTGTAATGGGGCAGTCAAGCCTAAAAAGTCTTTATAAAAAAGATAATGGGGTAGTGGTGGTTACGCATAGCGCTGTGCGGGTTGATTCAGTACAGCGTTGTGGGGCGCGGAGCGCCCCACAACGCTGTTTTTCTACTTATACCGATTTAAACAGACTGCACGGCACATCAATCTTTTGTAAGGGCGCATCGCAATGCGCCCCTACGTTATCTGGTGCGATCGCTAATTAAATTGGTATTAACGAATTTGCATACCGCCACAAAAAATCATCACGTTTTTAGGACGACTGATCATGGCTGGCTTCTACGTGTGCTTTTTGGGGGGTGCGCCTTCGATGTAGTGCAAGCGCCGTAATAGATCGTGTTTGCTCAACACATAGACTCCAGCGATCGCCGCTTGACCCACCTCAACCCGCGCCTGAGAAAATGCCACGATTGGCGTCACCGAAGCTAACGCTCTCAAATTTTTCATGGCGATCGCTTGTTTTTGGGCTTGCAGCAAAAAATCTTTTTCAAATGGAGTACGGGTTTGCCCATGACAGCGATAGAGCTGCTGTCCATTAAAACGAACCAACCCGCGATGGGATTTGACATCAATAGTGTAAGCTTTGCCTCGGGGAGACACCAGAAACACATCGATATCGCCCACAGAGGCATCCTCGACACCATACTCGATTGTCCATCCCTTATCCACCAGGGGACTGAGGAGCGTGGCGATCGCTTCTTCTCCGGCGGCACCCTGATCTGCCTGTCGTGCCCGTTTCAGCAGATAATCTACATCTAACGCCGCTTTCCCCAACGGCAACAGACACAAGACATATGCCCAAACTGGGACAGAAACGCCTCCTGCGGTGCTCAGCATAATCAATAGAACCAACAATAATAGCGTCAATCCTGCCGCCCATATTGCCGTCATCACTGCCTTAAACCGACGTTTTTTCGCCATTTGGCGAACATTTGCACCTGCACGAGACATGGTTTAACACAACCCCAGTATGGTTACACTCAAACAATACGCTGTATCATGATTCAACCAAGCCTGCATCAAATCAGTTATAACTAACGGAAACTGTTTTAACCCTGATACGTCAATGATTTTCATTGGTTGAGGAGTATTTCAAACGGCATGAATCGTTTTCGTTTTGGCTTGGGTTTATGGCGACACCCCCACCATCTTTTAGCTGCCCTGTTGATGACCAGCACCTTGAGCGTGTCTTTGCCAACCGATCGGGCACAAGCACAAAGCAATGATAATGACTATTGCTTCATGTCTGCCGAGGCGATCACCCAAAAGAATACACTGCTGAGGTCAACCTTGCAGGGCGATCGCGAGGCTCAAAACCGCTATCGTACCCTTGTCCGTCAACATGCCGAACAGATGTTGCTATGTCGCAGTCAAAATTGGCCCTCCCGACAGGCGATTTGGGTACGGCTCTATCCATGCGATGCCCGAGCTGGGGTGCTAGAAAATGTCCTCGACCAACTGGTAAACCGGGGCTACAACGAAGTCTATGTCGAAGTGTTTTATAACGGGCAGGTGCTGTTGCCAGAAGCGACGAACCGCACCGCATGGCCCTCGGTGATTCGCGCTCCCGGATATGAAAGTAAAGATTTATTAGCAGAGGCGATCGCCAAAGGGCGCGATCGCGGACTCAAGGTCTATGCCTGGATGTTTACACTCAACTTTGGCTATTCCTATTCACAACGCCCCGAAGCACAGCAGGTGTTAGCCCGCAACGGACAGGGACAAACCAGCATCAGTTTTAGCGGCGGTAGTTCAGAAGAAGTCTTTGTTGATCCCTACAGCAGTCAAGCCAAACGAGACTACACCACACTGGTACAGGCGATCGCCCAACGCCGACCCGATGGCGTGTTATTCGATTACATTCGTTATCCCAGAGGTGAAGGAGCCGCATCAGTGGCAGGGCAAGTCCAGGATCTGTGGGTCTACGGTCCCGCTGCCCAACAGGCACTGTACCAGCGGGCACTCAACCCCAGTGGTCAAGAATTAATTCGCCGATTTCTCAGCCAGGGATATATCACCACTGCCGATATTCAAGCCCTGAAAACGCTTTATCCCCAGGATAGTGAACCACTTTGGCAAGGGCGATCGCCATCTGCCCCGTTAGCCACCACTCCACCGGAGCGGCTGCAACCTTACCTGCAAGCCGAACTCTGGCAACTCAGCGTTGCTCATGCGGTTCAGGGGGTTCTCGATTTCTTGACACTGGCACTTCAACCCATCACCAGCCAAAACATCAAAGGAGGTGCTGTTTTCTTTCCGGAAGGCAATCAAGAAGTAGGGCAGGGTGGCTACGATTCTCGATTACAACCGTGGGAGCGATTTCCCCACACCATCGAGTGGCATCCCATGGCATATGCGTCTTGTGGGAATACCAGTTGCATCGTGTCTCAAGTGCAACGGGTACTGTCTCAAGCCTCACCCGGAACCCAGATTCAACCCGCATTGGCAGGAACTTGGGGGCAAACCCTCAACAACCATCCACCGCTAGAACAACAAATGTATGCACTGCGGCAATCCACCCCCCAAATCAACGCCGTCAGCCACTTCGCCTATTCCTGGCAAGACCCCCAATACGATCGCGATCGCAAATTTTGCCAATTATAATATAGCGCTGTGCAGGTTGATTCAGTACGGTGTTGTGGGGCGCTCCGCGCCCCACAACACCGTTTCTGTACTTAACGAACTTGCACACCGCTATAATTGGGTATTAAGAATCGTAGATTTAATAAAACCCGATTCTTTTGAGAGAGCGGCGGAGCCGCCGCTCTCTCAAAAGAATTACAGGTTAATTAATCTGTGATCCTAAGCAATGCCAAATTATTCTCTTCTAATGAGACGATTGACTGCAATCGATATATCTTCAAAGGCTAAAGGCTGAATCACTCCATCAATCAATGTTCGTTTCTCGCGATAGTCTTCATCCCCCGGATGCCGAAACAGGATCAGTTCCATCTGTCTGAGATTGACAACCCAATATTCTTGAATCTGAGCCTGAGCATAGAGTTGACGTTTTGATTCTAGATCCTTAATGAGACTTGTATTAGAGTATTCAATTAGCCAAAAAATATTTTCTGGATAGGGATGATGCTCCAGGTAAATGTCTCCCAAATCTCGAACGATAGCAATATCTGGTTCTGGCTCTGAATCACCGGGTAAAGTGATAGGCTTGCCCTCGCGAACCGTTGCCTTTCCTCGTAATAACTCACGAATATAGTCTGCCGCATTGCTGCTCAAGTGAGCATGAGGTTCTCTCTCCGGCGACATCTCAACAATCTCTCCATTGAGCAATTCAGCCCGACAATCATCCAAAATGCCAGCATCAATCATCCGATGATACTGGTCAGTCGTCCATTTAACCGTAATAACCGCTGAAGTCATAATCACTAGACAAAGCAGGATGTCTATCGGTTTTATTTTGCTCTCATCATAGCTCCAAACCTGATCAGGGTTAAATCATCTCAGCAAGCAAATTAGTTGATTTAAGCAACTTCAAAGCGATCGCTACCCCGTGATACATGACGCCCCGATCGCTTTGAATCATAGAAATTCTGGTAGTGGTATTCATGGCGTGTTTTTTTGCGGCGCGGGCGTCGCCCACGCCGCAAAAAATGTTACTTGTTCAGGGCTACTTTAGCCTTCTCAAATGCTTCTATAAAACTATTATTTGCCGACCACTGTTTGATTGCCTGCCCCCGAGCGACTCTCTTGCAGAGACATTGCATCAACACTCCCGATACAACCCTACTTCATGAGCCTGGAATACTTGGATTTCTTACCATCAATTTCTTACCATCAAATCAAGGGCAATGGCTTCTCAGTTGCCAATGAACATGATCGGGGCGTTGTTGAATATCGGGTTGACATTGAACGCGAAACCAAAGGGTTTGCGCTCAATGTCATCGCTAAAATTAGCACTATTTTAGAAACGTGGCATTCTAGGTCTGTTAATCGGTAAATCTGGTGCCCCTCCCGTTGGAAAGGGAACATTTGGAAACAGCTCCTGGAAGGCATCTTGGATATGTGACATTCCCGGTAACTCTTCGGCAAATCCGTCAAACAAGACGCCAGTCAGGATGCGAATAAAGTCATCTGCCGAGAGGTTTTCGACTGCGCCTAACCGTTCTCCTCGACGAGTCGCAATTTTCTGACCGGCAGTCAGCACAATGGGTTCCTCTAATGTACTTGTTTCGGCATCTGCATTGCTCTGAGGCAAGCCAGGTAAACTAGGGCGATCGCCTATATCAGTAGGATTTACCGACGATTCGTCAGAAACAGACTCTTCGGATGCAGACTCGCTCGGAGAAACCAGCGTAGATGCCTCTGAGCTATTTGGATTGACAGGCGACACCACTACTTCACCTTCTAACACCTGGATGCGTTCTTCGCCTTCGTCATCAACTTCCATAATATAGGTTGTGCCCCGCACCCCGGCAGTCACGGAACTGGTACAACCGTTGACCGCACCATTGACCAATAGCACACCCCGTTGTAGGTTGGCACATTGACCAATCGTTAAAACAGAATTCGTAGATAATCGAGCCACTGCCCCAGTATTAAAGCTGACCTGGGCTCTGGAATTACCTGTGCTCACCTGCTGTCCCCGGCTAGCCACATCATTAATACGTGCCTGACTCTGTTGGATATACACTTGAGAGCCATCCAAAATTTCAGCAATCCGCCCTTGATTAATGGACGTTTGGGCGATCGCCGCAGAATTTAGCAACCCAATTAATAAAACAAAACTTAAACCTGTAATAAACCCCCGAAACCATCGGGTTTTCAGACTACTCTGCCAGAGTCGATTCGATCGATTCGCCATAGAATCCTCATCGCGGGTTATCAAAAACTACTGCACTGTTCGTTAAGTAACGTAATTACGGCTTTGTGCAGAAAGCATTAATTTCACAACAAAACTTTCCTCTTCTCTAATTCATCGAGAGGAAGATGATTTCAGACCAAATACAAATGAAGTCTCAAATCGTTATCACAGCCGTAACCTAGTTCGATGACCAGTATCCCGGAGCAGTGTAGATACACCCCACGTGAAGCACTTCATAACGGATAGTCAGATAGGTTACGATTGCTACCGTCAATTTAAAGACTCTTGAGCAACACTGGATAAAATTCAATACTGGATGAAATATAGTAGATGCAGGATGAAATGTAGTAGATGCAGCCGGTTTAGCTCACGGATTTAACTAGAGTCGGGATGTGATGGGATACATTACAGCAATATTGCTCTGTCGAAACGAAAATAAATAGCTAGATTTTATTGAATGTGTCATCTGTCTGAGGTAAACCCTTGATCATGATGCAACCCCTTCATCCAGATGTAACATAAATTACACAGTTGAGGTAGTGGTATCCGTGTAATGATTTTTTGTGGCGCGGGCGACGCCCGCGCCACAAAAAATCACTACTTTTTGAGATTGCTATATGGGTTTCAGTTGGCTCAACGGGAAGAAGGCTAAGACTTCTGCACCACGTTGAGCCGACTCAGTTTCATCATAAGCATTACCAGACCGCTCACTGGGGTCATCCAGATTCTTACTGTGTGACGGTTCCAAACTAACACTCGTTCCATGAACCCGGCAATATCTGATCTGGCACTAACCCAAAGCTTATAGCAATTCTTAATTACATGAAGTACAAGGTATTGAAAGAGTCGCGCGGAACGCGCGCGCTTAATAACCGTAATCCATTCAGGCGCGAAGTGCTACGCAGTGCCAGATGAGCTTAGAAATAAGCTAAAACCAGCTGCCCGTGACTCATACAGCTCACCAGCACAGAGTGTGAGATAGATGTCGAAACCTTATATGAATCCGCATTTTATCCATTAACAGAAACTCCGCAACTCTTCTCAGAGAAACCGTTTGACTCCTATTTAGCAAAAGTGGTGCTAAGAATCCATAAGACTTCTTATAATAGGAAAGCAATATAGGATTGTCTTCTCATTATCGATAACACTCTAAACTAACTTCTCGGTGTTGAATAGGTCATGAATTTCATAAAATATAGTTCTGTTTGAGAGAGCGATGGCTATGTCATCGCTCTCTCAAACAGAATTGCAAGTTATTTAATCTGTGGTCTAAGTTGCTCAGCACAATTAAAAGCTAGATCTAAAATTCTCTGCTGTTTGTTGTATGGGCGATGCAGGATTTTGAAATTTTATGTTTAATGATGACAACCTAACTGATAGTGTTGCTATTTGACTTTTGCATAGTTAGGGTATGTAGTGGAGAGCAGACTTTGCCTACTTTCAATCTCACACCCAATAACTTGCCCAAATCATGTTTGAAATGGGATGGCGTTTCCTGGAAAAGTATGGTTTATGTGCCTGCCACACAATAACCAACCTCTCATCTAGCCTGTTGTTTACCCACTACGGATCTCAACTGAAATAAACCCTGAACGTTTATTTGGGCGAGTGTGGCAATGTTGTGCTGACAAAAATAAATCTCCGGTTTAGTTCCATCTATAGTTATCCCACATGAACTGTGAGAGACGCACCCCAAAGGGGTGCGTCTCTCATAACCCGCTTATCTTACAACTCATTTATGACTGCTATATGATCCTGACCAAGATGGCTAAAACAGGAATTTTGTTTGATTTTTGAAATGAATTGTGTGATCGTAGAGCAGGAAAAATCTATCTCATGCCCCTGGATCTAAACCGGATTTAAATAAGATAGCTATAGTATTTAAGAGTTGTCTTAGAGGGGTCAAGCTCAAAAAGTTATGTAGATCACCAAATTTTAGAGCTTCATTATGTTGGACTGGGGCAATATTTCTGCAAAAAATATTGCCAGGTTTATGTAGGTGTGCTAGCTCCATGTCCGTATGTCGTGTAATAAATAAGGGGCAGAATTTGAAAATCAGGGGTAAAAATCCCAGATAGATGGCATCTCTATCATTTTTTCATCTTCCAAGCTATTAATCGAAAGTTGTATTCCGCCAGGTATCAAACAACTCGCTAGAGATTTAGAAATTTATCTCCTAGCAAAAGCAGACATCGTTCTTACTAGACATTTCCATAAACTGTTTGGACTGCTATATCTAATGCAATTATTTCAAATAAAGTAGGCATAATTTCAATAAAGGGTTCGCTCCCATAACGTAGCTAATGGCTATAGGTTTATACCAACGCTGGTATCTAACCCATGGTGAACCAGATCTATCTCAATCAAGGCTATCTTTAATGATGAGTTCAAGATAGTTTTTCTATCAGAGCATTGCCTTTTATCCAACCCATTTCTATTTTCTCAACGGAAGTATGGACAATCTAGCCATGAACCAAGCTATCAGTCAGGCTAAAGACTTATTGCTAGACTTGAGGCTTAAGCATTAATTATCTGATAAAAGTATAGGTCTTAGCTTATATGACAATTTCTATGAACCGTCTTTCAATTTTTGTAGACGGGAACAATATGTTCTACGCTCAGCAAAAAAACGGTTGGTTTTTTGATCCACGGAGAGTTTTGGAGCACTTTACCAATGATCCCGATGTTCAATTAGTCAATGCATTCTGGTACACAGGGCTAAAAGATCCTCAGGATCAACGAGGTTTCCGTGACGCCTTGATTAGCCTGGGCTACACAGTGCGCACCAAGATTCTAAAAGAATACTACGATGACAATTCAGGGCGTTATTCTCAGAAGGCAAATTTAGACATAGAAATTGTGGTTGATATGTTTAATACGGTCGATCAATATGACCGGGTCATTCTATTTAGTGGCGATGGTGATTTTGAGAGGGCGATCGAACTGTTGCGGTCTAAAAGTACTCACATAACGGTGGTGTCTACCGAAGGGATGATTGCCCGTGAACTTCGCAATGCCACCGATCGCTATATCGATCTCAACGACATTCGCGATCAAATTGAAAAATTGGACAACGGCATTATTGCTTAACGAGCATCATCGCTTAACAAGGACTCCGTTGCGTGCGATTCGCTTTCTTTTTTTATGCTAATTATTGATTTCTGTATATTTAATTTCAATGCGCTCAAATTTAATTTTTTATGGTTCTATTCATCCTTCTAATTACCGCGAATCCCCAGGAGTATAAGCCGCTTTAAACCTCAAACGTTTGCTCTGGGCAAAGGCAGGGTGTGCTGTCACCCACAATGATTCCATCTTATTCAATGTCTAATCCTGAGAGATCGCGATCGCCCTTCCAAATTTTTGCTGCTGCAAAGTATAGATCATTCGCCCCAGTAGAATAGTAGAACTCTGCTATCAGAGTATATGTAGGAGCAGAATCCCTGCATATCTGAACGCTATGATAATTTTCATACGGTAGCGATCGCCTCTGACGGGTGTGCTTCAGTTGTGCTTCAACTGCGGTGATTTTTTTTGAAACGCCTACACACAGCTGTTCAAACCAATATTATCTACCCAGGCGATCGCCCGGTCACCTCTGCTCGGTGTTTTGTGCCTTGTTCTTCCCGCTTTGTACCCTTAACAGAACTATTTGGATAATCTGCCATGAAAACCCGATATCAGCCAGACCGCATCATTATCTTCGATACCACGCTGCGGGATGGAGAACAGTCTCCTGGAGCCACGCTCAACGTGGAAGAGAAGCTAACGATCGCCCGTCAACTGGCTCGGCTCGGGGTAGATGTGATCGAGGCAGGGTTTCCCTTTGCTAGCCCTGGAGATTTTGAAGCCGTCAACAAAATTGCTCAGCTCGTTGGCACAGAAGAAGGTCCGACCATCTGTGGGCTGGCTAGAGCCACCCAACAAGACATCAAAACTGCCGCAGACGCACTCAAACCGGCAGCACATCCGCGCATTCACACGTTCATTGCTACCTCTGACATTCACTTAGAATATAAGCTGCGCAAGTCCAGAGCCGAGGTCTTGGAAATTGCCCCGGAAATGGTGGCGTACGCCAAGTCATTTGTTGATGATGTCGAGTTTTCACCGGAAGATGCCGGCCGATCCGATCCAGAATTTCTCTATCAAGTGCTGGAACGGGCGATCGCAGCGGGTGCTACCACCGTCAATATTCCGGATACCGTTGGCTATCTCACTCCGGCAGAATTTGGCGCACTGATCCGGGGCATTAAAGAAAATGTACCGAATATTGACCAGGCAATTATCTCAGTTCACGGACACAACGATCTGGGGCTAGCCGTTGCCAATTTCTTAGAAGCGGTGAAAAACGGGGCACGCCAGTTGGAATGCACAATCAACGGGATTGGCGAGCGGGCGGGTAATGCTGCCTTAGAAGAACTGGTGATGGCGTTGCATGTGCGGCGGCAATACTACAATCCTTTCTTAGGACGTCCCCCTGAATCGGAAGCATCCTTGACGAATATTGATACGCGCCAAATTTATAAAACCTCGCGGTTGGTGTCCAATCTCACCAGCATGTTAGTGCAACCCAACAAAGCGATCGTGGGTGCCAATGCCTTTGCCCATGAATCGGGGATTCACCAGGATGGGGTGCTCAAGCACAAACTCACCTACGAGATCATGGATGCTCAGTCGATCGGCTTGACCGATAATCAAATCGTTTTGGGCAAGCACTCGGGGCGGAATGCATTTCGGACTCGCCTAAAAGAATTGGGGTTCGAGCTGGCAGACCAGGAATTGAATAAAGCGTTTCTCCGGTTTAAAGAACTGGCAGATAAAAAGAAAGACGTGACGGATTGGGATCTAGAAGCGATCGCCAATGATGAGATTCAGCAAGTTGCCGAACGGTTTCGCTTAGAGCATGTCCAGGTTTCCTGCGGGGATCATGCTAAAGCAACGGCAACCGTTACCCTGCGAACACCCGAAGGGCATGAGCTAACCGACGCTGCCATCGGCACAGGTCCCGTAGATGCGGTGTATCGTGCGATTAATCGGGTAGTGGATATTCCCAACCAATTGATCGAGTTCTCTGTCCAATCTGTCACAGCAGGCATTGACGCCATCGGCGAAGTCACCATTCGCCTGAAGCACGAAGACCGAATTTTTGCCGGACATGGTGCCAATACCGATATCATTGTCGCGTCCGCTCAAGCTTATATGAATGCTCTTAACCGTCTGTATGCCTCTTTACAACAGGGTAAGACGATCCATCCTCAGCATGATGCGGTGCAGACTGTGGGCTAATGAAAAAACTTTGGCTCTATCTTGTCTTGGGGGCGATCGCCCTGGTGATGTTGCTGCCATTAATCTGGCTGGTCAGCACTGCCTTCAAATCGCCCACGGAAGATATTTTTCAATTTCCACCCCAATTGATTCCCTCACAGCCGACGCTGCAAAATTTCGTCACCGTTTGGCAAACCAATCCGTTTGGACGTTACTTATTCAACAGTAGTTTGATTGCTTTTTTAACCGTGGCACTCAACCTATTGTTGTGTTCGTTAGCCGCCTATCCCTTAGCGCGACTGGAATTTAAGGGACGAGAGCTCATCCTGACGTTGGTTGTCTCAACGATTTTGATCCCCTTCCAAATCGTCATGATCCCGCTCTACATCTTGACGGTGCAGTTAGGCTTGCGCAACACCTATTTGGGGTTAATCTTTCCGGCGATCGCCTCTGCCTTTGGCATTTTTTTGCTGCGACAGGCATTTCAGGGAGTTCCTAAAGAATTAGAAGAAGCTGCTCGCATGGATGGCTGCTCAGAATTAGGAATCTGGTGGTTCGTCATGCTCCCCAGCATTCGTCCAGCTCTGGTAACCCTGGCAATCTTCGTGTTCATCGGCTCCTGGAGCGATTTTCTCTGGCCCCTGATCGTCCTCGATCGTCCGGAATATTACACCCTGCCCTTAGGCGTAGCCAAACTAGCTGGCGCATTTTCGTTAGATTGGCGCTTAATTGCTGCCGGATCGGTCATCTCGATTGCACCGATCCTGCTGTTCTTTGCCTTCATGCAACGCTATATTGTCCCTACTGAAACAGGTAGCGGCGTGAAGGGATAGTGGCGATCGCCCAGCTTAACCAACTGTTAACGAGCAGAATTGACCAAACGTACCCGCTCTATGGCAATCTGAGAACAGAGCAGACTGCTTGATATAGGGATGACGTTCCAGAGGTTGATGAGATAAGTCCAGACGTCTCACTGTTTTATCTGCCTCGCCCTAAACCCCAAACCCTAAACCCTGATTCGCTATGCAAACTCTGTCAAACCCGATCGCATCCACACCAACCGCTTCATCTGTGTATCTCGGTACTGATCCGACCATTCATCGTCGCAAAACCCGCCCTGTGCAGGTTGGCAGTGTCACCATTGGTGGTGGATATCCCGTGGTCGTCCAGTCCATGATCAACGAAGATACCCTGGATATCGATGGGTCAGTCGCAGGCATCCGGCGATTGCATGAAATTGGCTGCGAAATCGTTCGGGTGACGGTTCCCAGCATGGCGCACGCCAAAGCCTTAGCCGACATTAAACAAAAGCTGATTCAAACCTACCAACCTGTGCCGCTGGTTGCCGATGTTCACCACAACGGCATGAAGATTGCCCTCGAAGTGGCTAAACATGTCGATAAGGTGCGCATCAATCCAGGATTGTATGTGTTTGAAAAGCCCAAGGCAGACCGCACCGAATACACCCCAACTGAATTTGCTGAGATTGGCGACAAAATCCGCGAAACCTTAGAACCCCTAGTGGTTTCTCTACGAGATCAGGGTAAAGCCATGCGGATTGGCGTCAATCACGGCTCTCTAGCCGAGCGGATGCTGTTTAGTTATGGCGATACCCCAGAGGGGATGGTCGAATCTGCTTTAGAATTTATCCGCATTTGTGAATCCTTAGAGTTTCGTAACATCGTCATTTCCATGAAGGCATCACGAGTGCCGGTGATGCTAGCTGCCTATCGCCTGATGGCGTATCGCATGGATGAACTGGGGATGGATTATCCGTTGCATTTGGGCGTCACCGAAGCAGGAGACGGAGAATACGGTCGCATCAAGTCCACCGCTGGCATCGGCACCTTACTCGCTGAAGGCATCGGCGACACCATTCGGGTGTCTCTCACAGAAGCACCTGAAAAAGAGATTCCTGTTTGCTATAGCATTTTGCAAGCCCTGGGGTTGCGCAAAACGATGGTCGAATACGTCGCCTGCCCCTCTTGTGGACGCACGCTGTTCAACCTGGAAGATGTGTTGCACAACGTCCGAGAAGCGACCAAACATCTAACAGGCTTAGACATTGCGGTTATGGGCTGTATTGTCAATGGTCCCGGTGAAATGGCAGATGCCGACTATGGCTATGTGGGCAAACAACCGGGATATATTTCGCTTTATCGGGGCAAAGAAGAGATTAAACGAGTGCCCGAAGATCAGGGGGTCAATGAATTAATTAACCTGATCAAAGCCGATGGTCGGTGGGTTGATCCTTAAGACCCGTAACGCTTACAGAATTTTTATCGATCTCCCATCTTCTGTGATGCCGTCTGCTTCAGGGTATGTTAGATTGGGCGTACCCTTCTCTTCAGTTAGACCAGAGAACATGTCAATTACTAAGCGCGGACTCGTTTTAGGTGCTACAGCAGTTGCAGTAACCGCCATAACCATTACTGGCGCAGGGCTGCATCTCTCCCAAAGCCAAGCTTTTTTACAGGAGAGTCCTAAAGAACTCGTTGACGAGGTCTGGCAATTAATTGATCGAAACTATGTGGACTCCACCTTTAACCAGGTCGATTGGCAAGAAGTCCGTCGAGACTATCTAGGTCGGGCTTACAGCACCCGCGAAGAAGCCTATGTGGCTATTCGGGAAATGCTGGAGCAGTTGGACGATCCCTACACTCGGTTCATGGATCCTGAAGAATTCAGGAATATGCAAATTGATACCTCTGGTGAACTGACTGGGGTCGGTATTCAATTGGCTCAAGATGAAGAAACCAAAGAGCTCGTCGTTGTTTCCCCAATAGAAGATACCCCTGCCTTTGAGGCTGGCATTGTAGCCAGAGACGTGATCACCAAAATTGATGGTCAAATCACCGAGGGAATGGATGTCAATCAGGCTGTGTCTTTAATTCGGGGTCCAGCCGATTCTGAAGTGACGCTGACGATTCGGCGAGACAATGAAGAAATGGAATTCACCCTGAGACGAACCCGGATTGAACTCCATCCGGTGCGCTATAGCTTGCAGCAAGGACCTTCGGGCGATTTGGGCTATATCCGTCTCAACCAATTTAGTGCCAACGCTGCGGATGAAATGCGCGAAGCCATTCAGGCATTAGAATCACAGGGCGCGACCGGATATATTTTAGACTTGCGCGGCAATCCGGGGGGCTTGCTCTACGCCAGCATTGATATTGCCCGTATGTGGATTGATGAAGGCACTATCGTGTCAACCGTCGATCGCCAGGGCATTTCTGATCAAGAAACAGCCAATGGCACAGCGATCACAGATAAGGCACTGGTGGTGCTGGTCGATGGCGGCTCTGCGAGTGCCAGCGAGATCTTGTCAGGTGCATTGCAAGACAATCATCGCGCCCAACTTGTCGGTACCCAGACCTTTGGTAAAGGGTTAGTGCAGTCGGTCAGAGGCTTAGGGGATGGCTCCGGATTAGCCGTAACGGTTGCTAAATATCTGACACCCAGCGGGCGAGACATCAACCATGAAGGCATTTCACCTGATGTGGTGATTGAGTTAACCGATGAACAACGTCAAGAGTTAATCGGCAATCGCGATCTGGTGGGCACCCCCGACGATCCGCAATATGCTAAAGCTTTGGAAGTGCTGACTCAAGCCATTGCCGCACAAGGTCAACCCACTGCGATCGCCAACTAATGGTTAGGGGTTGCCAGCGTCTGGTTTAAAAGTCGTTTTTTCGTGCGCGAAGCGCACGAAAAAACAACCCTCTTAGCGCGTTTTAAAACACGCCCTAGCTTTAATATGAATTAATCAAGTTAGACTGGTTTGTAAGCATTCAACATCTCTGTGGCTGCCTCGGCTGACAACGCCCTGGCAAATAAAAACCCCTGGACTTGTTCGCAACCCAGATTATCCAACCGTTCCAGCTGAATATTGGTTTCTACCCCTTCTGCCACCACATTCATCCCCAGACTATGAGCCAAAACGATAATGGCTCTGACGATCTCAGTTTTGTCGTCGTTGGTCTTTAGCCAGGTGACAAACGATTGATCAATCTTCAAAGTATCGAGGGGAAAACGGTTGAGGTAGCTGAGCGACGAATAGCCCGTACCGAAATCATCAATGCAGAGCCGAATACCAGATGCCCGAATACGCCGTAATTTGGCATTGATGGCTTCGGAATTATGGATCAGCATACTCTCTGTAATTTCTAACTTGAGAGAGCTTCTGGGCAACCCGGTTTCCTCGATGATGTGGTCAATTTGTTCGAGCAGATCAGGTTGTAAAAGTTGTCGGACAGATAAGTTAACACTGACAAATTCCGGTTGCAGCACCGAAAACTGCGACTGCCAGTGGCACATTTGCTGACACGCCTGCCGCAACACCCACTGGTCGATGCGCGCAATCAACCCGGTTTCTTCTGCAATTGGGATAAAGACGCCTGGAGAAATCCATCCCCGGATGGGATGCCGCCAACGTGATAGGGCTTCAAACCCAACCAGACAGCGACTATCGGTGTTCATAATGGGTTGATAGTAAACCTCCAGTTGTTCTCGCTCCAGAGCATGTCTCAAGTCCGTTTCGATCTGAAGCCGTTCAGCTGTTTGAGTATGCATCTGGGTGTCGAATACTTCATAGCGTGCTTTACCTTCCGACTTTGCCTGATACATGGCAATATCTGCATCTCGCAGAAAGTGTTCTGGGGTGCGGGCTTCGGCGGTGCTCAAAACAATGCCAATGCTGACACTGACAAACACCTCGTTATCATCAATTTCAAAAGGAGATCTGAGCGCTTGATCAATTTCGTCCGCAATTTGAGTAGCGTCGCTAATGGTCTGAACGGCGGTTAGCAGAATTGTAAATTCATCGCCACCAAAGCGCGCCATGATGGCATTTTCACCCAGATAGCGCTGGAGTCTCTGCGCCACAGCAATCAAAATGCGATCGCCTATAATATGCCCCAGACTGTCATTAATCAGCTTAAAGCTATCTAAATCAAGGAATAAAACAGCAAAGCGATAGGTTGAATCTTGTTGTGCCTGAGCGATCGCGTCTTCCAGTCCGTTCATTAACGCGACCCGATTGGGCAACCCGGTTAAGAGATCATGATAAGCATGGTACTGAAGCTTTAAAAATGATTCCTGTAACTGCTCTGCCATGCGGTTAAAGGCTCGGGCAAGCCGTCCCAGTTCATCCGATCGAGGCTCTGCCACCCGCTCCGTCCATTCCCCTTCAGACAGCGCATCGGCAGCATTAACCACATTTAAAATCAACCGATTAATCCATTTGCTGGTGATCACACCCACCCCAATTGCGATCGCCAGTGCCAGCAAACACAGGAAAATCGTGATTTTTGTATTTTCCTGAATCTGCCCCATAAAGTCGGATTCAGGCACCACGACCACAATCAACCAATCCAACCCCTGCTCCACAGCAATCGGCGCAACCTGGACAAATTCACGTTGCCCATTGAGCTGAAACGAGAGTTGCTGACTCTGGTTGATATGGTCAAACCCATCAAAATAACGATCTAAATAGTGAGCCGTTGCTCGGATGCGTTCGACCTGACTATCAACGGCTGCCAAACGCTCTGTCTCTTCACTATTCGGACGTTCGATAAAGGGTTTTTCAGCGGTAGACGAGGCGACAATTAAACCCGACCGCTCAATAATAAACGTCTCTCCCGATTGTCCAATCTTCAGATGTTTGAGAAAGTCACTAATATCTGATAGATAAACATCGGTACTGATAACTCCTCGAAAGGTACCAGACGAGTCGTAAAACGGCTGACTCAGCGAAATCCCTAAATTAGCTTCAATGTAATATTGGTAAATGTCATTCCAAACAGGTCTGCCAGCCGCTTTTGCCGAGGTATACCAGGGTCTAACCCGTGGGTCATAGTCGGGGTAGGTTTCCGTGTCTCCCATGGGGTTGCCATCCTGGTCAACACTGACAATCGTATCGACAAACCCATTGGAACGATCCATGGTTTCTACAACATGCGTGCCATCCGCCTTGCGACCTGCCCCTGCATATTCAGTTTGTTCACCCCCAAAACTGATGTAGCTGACCGTAGGAAATTGTTGCAGCTGCCAGAGCATGTAGCTGCGTAAAGCGCTCATGTCGTTTGGGTTCCACAGTTGAAAGCGACGAATCGCATCATCGCAGAATTGATTGATTAAATGGGGTCTTTCTAGGAATTTATCCAACCGCTCCTGGATGCGCGCCACAACTTCAGTCCGCAGTTGAACCGTCACCTGGTTAACTGCTCGTCGCCCATTTTGTATCGAGAGATATCCCGTTAAACCAACCGCCAGCGAGATTTGTAACACAAACGGAACTACCAAAATCAGTCGGAGTGGTAGCTTTTGAGCAAAACGACGGCGAGCAAGGCTGGGCTGAGAAGCCATGGTTTAGATCTATATTTCGTTCAACTTGAGAACTTCACGATCCTAACTGCCCGTTGCGGTATTCAATGGTTTGATCTGGGCAGTTCCAGCATGGATACGCCGATGTAAAGCACTGTGCGGCAGGACTCTTAACACTTCTTCGACAGTCGTGATCCCGCTAGTGACTTTTTCAATCGCAGCAACTCTAAACGAATCAAATTCGATTTCTCGCAGATAGCGGTGTAGTTGAGTCATTGTGCCCTCATAAATGATCTGACGAATCATATCGTCTACATTTAATAACTCAATAATGGCTTCACGCCCCATATACCCTGATCGAAAACACTTAGAACACCCTCGTCCTTTACGCCAGGACTTAGGATTAGCATGGCTCAGGTCGATTTGCAAAACCCTTAAATCGCGATCGCTGGGCGTATACGGTTCGGCACAATGAGGGCAGACCTGGCGCACCAAACGCTGTGCCACAATTCCTAATAATGCATCGCTAATCAATCCGGGGTCAGGACCAATGTCCTTCAGCCGAGGAATAGCACTGGGGGCATCGTTGGTATGTAGGGTTGTCAGCACCAGATGCCCTGTTAAGGCAGCTCGAACAGCCGTTTCTGCCGTTTCTCCATCCCGAATTTCACCCACCATGATGATGTCCGGGTCTTGCCGCAGAATGGCTCTGAGTCCAGCCGCAAAGGTCATTCCGGCGGGTTCATGAACCTGAGTCTGGGTGATGCGGGGTAACACATATTCCACCGGATCTTCAACCGTAACAACATTGACAAATTCAGTAGAGACTTCTTGCAGACTGGTATAGAGCGTACTGGTCTTCCCCGATCCGGTGGGACCAGTGAAAATGATCATGCCCTGGGGTTGCTTTAGCCAATGTTTGTAAACCTCCAGAGTTTTAGCCGTAAAGCCGAGTTCGTCCATCGAACTAAACGGATTTTGCCGGGGCAGCAGTCGGATCACAGCTTTTTCTCCACCCACACAGGGGAGGGTACTGACCCGCATATCTAACCCCAGATCGAGTTCTTGCCCAGCCGCATAGCGTTCGCCAATCCGCCCATCTTGAGGGCGACGGCTTTCGCCAATATCCATATCGGACATGACTTTGAGCGCCACAATGCATTTGCGACTAATTTCCATCGGCAAGGTGGTGATATCGCGCAGAATGCCGTCGATCCGATAGCGAACTCGTAAGCCTTCGGTAGTAGGTTCCAGGTGAATGTCGCTGGCTCGATTTCTCAGTGCGCCAGAGATAATTGTTTTGATCCGGCTAATTTGGTCAACCGCTTTAGACAGGTAAAGTTCCGTGACTTCGACAATATTTTCGGACTCAACTTCACCCGTCAATGGGTTAACCAGTGGATCGGAGCTGATCCGGTCGTGGTCTAAGTTATGGGTATGAAACCAGGCGCGGTAGCTGCGCTCGGCGATCGCCACAATTTTGATCTCAGTAAACGTGCGATCGCTCAATTTTTTAATTTCGATCGGAGAAAGCTCGACCGGGCTGCCCAGGTAATAGCAGTTACGCCATAACAATAGCGGCACCACGGGCGGTAACGTTTGGGCATCGGGAAATTCTCTCAAGAAGCGATAGCTCACTTCTCGGTCTAATAAATAAAGATTAACGATTCCCTGGTCATTGACCAGCAATTTAAGTGCCTGCTCGCAGTTGATTTCCTGACTTCTGAGACGCCGCCAAGCCGACACAATAGACGGAGGGGTAGGAACAGTCTGCATAGGATAGTGGGATGAGAGGGTGGGAACGATTTCAGGTTAGTAGAGCCACTGTCTTAGACCGTAACGCATTTCAAGGGATACTCGTCACAGTGAGATAACGGAAGAATCCCGTTTTTGTCGCGTAAGGCAATAAAAAACATCTCAATATTTCTTGCGTCTGGCGCGACAGGGGTCTCCCAGTAATAAACTCTTAGTTGGGTTATGTTCGTAGGCTTTCAATGAAGTTTCGGTCGTTTCTCTATATCCTTACTGCCGTCGTCGTTGCGCTATTTTCGGTAAGCGTCGGTATTTTCTTTTGGTTAACGTCCAACAATCCCTTGAGTGTGTTGCAGGGAGCGGGCAAAGCTAGCCCTGCTGCCGCGATTTTTATTCCCAAACAGGCTCCAGCCATGGTGTCTCTGTTGGTCAATCCCGATAAATTAGAATTGTTTCGCTTGGCGATCGCCCCGCTGGGGGAACGCAAACAGGCAGAAGCCGAGTTAGATCAACTCAAACGCAATATATTGGCAAAAACGGGGTTGACCTATGAAGACGATATTCAACCCTGGCTGGGAGATGAACTGACGCTGGCAGTGACAACGGCTGATGTCGATCGCGATCGCGAGAATGGTCAGCAGCCAGGGTATTTGCTGGCACTTGCCACTAAAAATCCAGAGCGATCGCGCGAATTTTTGCAACTCTTTTGGCAAAAGCGAGCCGTTGCCGGAGTCGATCTGGTGTTTGAGCAATCGTCTGGGGTCAAGATTATCTACGGCAAGCCCGTTCAACCCCAGGAACCGAGTAGCAAATCCAATACTAAAACCAAACCTCCGACAGCTGCATCCCCCTCTCTGACACCAACCCTGGCGAGTGCAGTTGTGGGCGATCGCTTTGTTTTGTTTGCCAACTATCCCAAAGTGTTGCGTGATGCCATTACCAACGTTCAGGCAGCTGACCTCAGCCTCAATAGCAGCACGACCTACCAAAATGCTTTGACCAGTTTGCCTGATCAGCAAGTGGGCTTAGTCTTTGCCAATCTACCGGAGTTGGGCGCATGGTTGGGGGAAACCGTGGGTACCCCGGAGACTGCCGGTGACACTGCCCCGGATGAGGTTTCTCGCTTATATGACAGCCTGGTCGTGGCGCTGGAATTGGATCGACAAGGATTGCTGGCAGACACGGCTCTGTTGACTGCCTACGGACAACATCTCAGTCCAACCAAACCAGCCCTGTCTGGTCCGGTTGGGGCAACCCAATTTATTCCAGCCAGTAGTGCGGTGATGGCAGCGGGTGATGATCTGGAAACGTTGTGGAATCAAGTTTCTACAGGGTTGATCGGGTATGACACGCTGAATGCTCTGGTCAATCAACCTCTGGCGGTATTAAAAAACCGTTGGCAGATTGATCCGACCAGCGATGTGTTTAAGTGGGTACACGACGACTATGCTCTGGGGTTATTGCCCCGTTCCGGGAATGACCCACCGGATTGGGTGTTTGCTGCCAGGCGATCGCCAACCAGTCCCGCCGGGATTGAAAATCTCGATGCGATCGCCCAAAAGCAGGGCTTAAGTGCCGGAACGCTGACCTTAGGCGACCAGGAGGTCACGGCCTGGACGAAGCTGGCAATGAAGGCTGCCAGATCTCGCTCAAAACAGCCGCAAACCGTTGCCTTAGAAGCCGATGTCCGGGGAGTTCATACCACGATCGACGACTATGAAATTTTTGCCACCTCGGTTGATGCCATGAACCAGGCGCTTCAGACAACCCCGCCCCCGCTTGTCGAAACGCCCAACATGCGACAGGCGATCGCCGCTCTGGCGGATAAAAATGATGGCTATCTCTATATCGACTGGGAAACGGTCAACGGTCTGGTGCAGCAAAAACTACCCGTTCTGCGCTTGTTCAATGTCGCGGCTCAACCGTTGTTAGACCATGTGCGATCGCTGACGCTGACGAGCTATGGCAGTGAAACGAACCTGCGCCGAGGAGCCATTTTCATCCAACTCAAAGACTAGAGCCTTGGGAGTAGTGGAGGGCTTCAGCCCTCCACTATTCCTAAACCAGTCAAATTACTTCCATCCTATCTTCCACACCCAATGCCTGATTTTTGGACTGAGATTCTCAATTTCGCCGAAGCCACAGCTACCAGAGTCGGTGCGCAACTGCTGCAAGATTTTGGGCATGTGCAAGCGTCACAAAAATTAGACGGGAGCCTGGTGACGCGTTCCGATCAATGGGCAGATGATGAAATTCGCAAGGCGATCGCCCACACGTTCCCAGATCACGGGCTTCTGAGTGAGGAAGGCGAACATACCTTTCCCAACACGGACTGGTGCTGGATTATTGACCCGCTAGATGGCACCACCAACTTTGCCAGAGGGCTACCGATTTGGGCAATTTCGATCGGGTTGCTCTATCGCGGCACCCCTGTATTTGGGTATGTGTATCTGCCGCCGCTGCATCAGGCATTTCATGGGTTTTGGTATGGCGATTCTGGCTTAACAGGACCAACGGGCGCATTTCTCAACCACGAACCGATCCACGCTACTACCGACGACCCCACCGGCAATCACTTTTTTAACCTGTGTGCCCGCAGTATTGCCGTCTTGCAGCAGCCATTTCCGTGCAAAATCCGAATGTTGGGCGTCGCCAGTTATAACTTGCTGACGATCGCCGTGGGTGCCACCGTGGGTGGGGTAGAAGCCACTCCCAAAATTTGGGATATTGCTGCCGTTTGGGCAATTACTCAAGCCGCTGGAGCTACCTGGACTCCTCTGGAAGCCGACCCGATTTTTCCACTTCAGATTGGGCAACATTATGGCGATCGCGCTTACCCCACTCTGGTTACTAGCCGCGCCGATCTGGTTCCCCAATTCAAACCTCTGGTCGATTTCCTCGGAAAACTCTAGCCCTATCCATCAGGAGATTTTTAAGCCTTGCTAATTTTGGGCATGAATTTGAACGTGAAACCTTTGGTTTCACGTTCAAATTCATACCGTGATTAAGCATGGCTGATTTTTGTGACGTAGCGAAGCTGCGTCACAAAAATCTCTAACTTAGCCGCCGCTAATTTTCGCCTTGTAACCCAGCTTTACTAATGCTTGCAGAATTTTTTCGGTGTGGTCGCCCTGGATCTCGATTTCCATTTCCTTGACCGTGCCACCCGCACCACACAATGCTTTAAGTTGCTTCATTAAGCCATTCAACGTTTCTGGCTTCGCCTGAAAGCCCGTCACCACCGTTACCGTTTTCCCCTTGCGTCCTTTGCGAGATGCCTGAATTCTGACATTTTGCTGATTCGGCGGCAATTCTTGCACAGGTCGTTCGAACGCATTGGGATTGGCAGCATTGCCAAATTCGGAATAGACCATGCGATCGTTCCCAGAGTTGCCAGAGGATGATTTGGATTTAGACGCTGCCATAAAATCCCAAACGATTTAACATAAGCCACTTTTTGGGAGAGTGCGGCTCTGCCGCACTCTCCCAAAAAGTGATGGGTTTTAATTTTGTAAGGATCCATGAATCTGGATCAAGAATAGCGCGTTCGACGCCAAGCCGGATGCTTTTAGCAGAGTGAAAACCAGTCACCCGATATACCTCGTATAATGAATGCTGTTCTGCTATCTGCATCCGCACCGTGACTCTAACGCCATTTCCCATCAACCCCTCTACGACCGCAAACACCTCTGCTCAACGCCCTGATGCACTCGGACGGTTTGGGCGCTTTGGTGGTAAATATGTGCCCGAAACGCTGATGCCAGCGTTAAGCGAGTTAGAACAGGCATTTTACCAATATCGAGATGAGCCAGAATTTCAGCAAGAACTGCAAGGGTTGATGCGCGACTATGTCGGTAGACCCAGCCCCCTCTATTTTGCCGAACGGTTAACCGCGCACTATGCTCGCCCCGATGGCACAGGCGCTCAGATTTACCTGAAACGGGAAGATTTGAACCATACCGGAGCCCACAAAATTAACAATGCCCTGGGGCAAGTGCTGTTAGCAAAGCGTATGGGCAAACAGCGCATCATTGCAGAAACCGGGGCAGGGCAGCACGGTGTCGCTACGGCAACCGTTTGCGCTCGCTTTGGCTTGCAATGCGTGATTTATATGGGCGTTCATGACATGGAACGGCAGGCGCTGAATGTCTTCCGGATGCGGCTGATGGGTGCAACTGTGCATCCCGTTGAGGCGGGTACAGGAACCCTCAAAGATGCCACCTCAGAAGCAATTCGCGACTGGGTGACCAATGTAGAAACGACCCATTACATCCTCGGTTCGGTCGCCGGTCCTCATCCCTATCCCATGTTGGTGCGAGATTTCCATACAGTCATTGGTCAAGAAACTCGTGCCCAATGTCAAGAAAAGTGGGGTGGATTGCCAGATATTCTGATGGCTTGTGTGGGGGGTGGCTCGAACGCGATGGGCTTATTCCACGAGTTTTTTGGCGAATCCACCGTCCGTATGATTGGGGTAGAAGCCGCTGGTGAAGGCGTCAGTACGGGCAAACACGCAGCCACCCTGACTGAAGGCAAAATTGGGGTATTGCACGGTGCAATGAGTTACTTGCTGCAAGATGACGACGGACAGGTGATCGAAGCCCATTCCATCAGCGCTGGACTTGATTATCCGGGAGTGGGCCCCGAACATAGCTTTTTGAAAGATTCCGGTCGGGCAGAGTACTACAGCGTCACCGATCAAGAAGCATTGGATGCGTTTCAGCGCCTATCACGATTAGAAGGCATTATTCCAGCCTTAGAAACTGCCCATGCGATCGCTTATCTAGAGACGCTTTGCCCACACCTTTCTGGCAGCCCTCGGATTGTGATCAACTGTTCTGGGCGGGGTGATAAAGACGTGCAAACTGTCGCGAAAGTTCTTGATTTGCAGTAATGCTGAGTCTCTTTACTCGGTGGGGGATGGGGATGGCGATCGCCATCTCTATCCTTCTGCCGGTTCCCGTGCTTGCTCAAACTCCTGCCACTCCTTCCCCGTCCGATCCACACCTGCGACCTTCTACTGAACTCCCGCCCCGTCCAGCCCCTCGGACAACGGCGGATTTAGAAAACTCGATTCACCAACAGATCAATCAATATCGCGCCACCTTAGATCTACCACCCCTTGAGCTGGATGACTGGCTGAGTCAGCAAGCCCGTGCCCATAGTCAGGACATGGCAGATCGACGAGTTCGGGTGGGACATAGTGGCTTTGACCAACGCGTACGACGGATTGGTCGAGAGATGCGTTATCGCCGCATTGGGGAAAATGTGGCGTTTAATCAGGGGTACATCGATCCGGCAAGCCGAGCCGTGCAAGGTTGGCTAAATAGCCCCAGCCATCGCGCCAATATTGAAGATCGCTTTGATTTAACCGGCATTGGTGTAACGGTTTCAAATCGAGGAGAATATTTCTTTACCCAAATTTTTGTCCGCCGTCGCTAGGGAGCCATTCAAAATGGAGTTTGAGGATTTTCAAGTCTGCGATCGCGATCTATCGGATGATCGTCTTGCCCAATACCTAAAAGCAGATGCGATCGCCGTGGATACCGAAACCATGGGTTTATTGCCCCAACGCGATCGCCTGTGCCTCGTGCAGATTTGTGATCCCGATAACCAGGTGACCGCAATTCGCATTATCAAAGGGCAAACCACGGCACCCAACCTCAAAACGCTGTTTGAATCGCCTCAAATCCTCAAAGTGTTTCACTTTGCCCGCTTCGATCTGGCAGCCCTACAGCATTATTTAGGCATTGCCGTGAGTCCTGTCTTTTGCACCAAAATTGCCAGCAAGCTGGCACGCACCTACACCTCTCGTCATGGGCTTAAAGACCTGGTGCAAGAGCTTGCCCAAGTCGAGTTAGATAAAACGGCTCAAAGCTCCGATTGGGGGAACGTTGCCGCACTATCAACCGAGCAACTTCGCTATGCGGCTAACGATGTCCGTTATCTGCTCCAAGCTCGCCTCAAACTGATTGATATGCTAAAACGCGAAGAACGGTTTGAACTGGCGGAACACTGCTTTAAATGCTTACCTACGATAGTTTCACTTGACCTGCTGCAATATCAAAATATATTTGAACATTAGGACGAACGCACGGTTTATAAAAAGCCACACCACTGGATGATTTGGGGGGCGCGGAGCGCCCCCCAAATCATCCAAATCCGTCAGTTCTGACCCTTAAATTTAAAGTTTGTGGAATTGGAAATATTACGTGGTATGGCAGAGTCACACCACGCAATATTTCCGATAAGATTTATTCATTTATACACAGGTGATCGGCTGTGCAGTTTGTCTCTGACCCCTTGATTCCGGTCAAAATCCGTAAAATGCAGCAACGGATAAAGTGGCGCAGCGCTCCTATTCTAGAGCGTGGAATTGACCAAACCCAACTCGTCATTGATGACGATCAAAACGACCAACCCGAATTTTCTTTTTTGGTGATCGGAGATACAGGGGCGGGTCCCGAACACCATCACAATCCCCAGCGGCAAGTGGCGCAGCACATGCTCTCCCATCTGGACGATTGTCGCTTCACCCTGCATACCGGAGATGTAGTATATCTCGTGGGTTCTAGCGAATACTATCTCGATAACTTCATCAAGCCCTACAAAGAATGGTTGGTAGGCGGTGAACACCCAGAGCGCATTATCCATAGCCAAATGGTGTTTCAAAAACCCATTTTGCCGGTGTTGGGCAACCACGACTACTACGACTTACCCCCCTTTCAAGGATTACTTACGGGTGCAACGTTGCCCCTGAGGCGTTTAGCTCGTTTTCGGCTCGACTTTGACATTGGTTGGCATGGGTCTTATCAAGGAGAAGCCTATGCCCAGGCATTTCTTGATTGTTTGAACCACTTTAAAACGCCTGATGCCCTGAATCAGCATTTGAATCAGCACTATACGGCTAAAACATCGACGGGATATGCTTTGCGCTACCAACCAGGGCACTTCACCCGTTTACCCAATCGATATTACACCTTTCGCTATGGGGGCATCGACTTTTTTGCCCTCGATTCCAACACGTTTAATGCACCCCAAGCCATCCCTCAAGATTCTGAAGGCGTCAAGTTTCGGCAGGCGTTAGAAACTCAGCAGATCGAGTTAGAGCAACAAAAACAAAGTATTCTCGATGCGGCTCAGAAACTGAATCCCAATCGACCCGATGAAGCAGACCAGCTGAGTGATTTGCGAGCCAAGATAGAGCAAATTGATGAGCAGAAATTAGATATCAATAAGCAATTGATGGCTAAGGTTGATCCCGATGTTGATGTCGAGCAGTTGGAATGGCTGGAACAGCGTTTGATCGAGTCCTGGCACGACCCTGATGTTCGAGGGCGAATCTTATATCTGCATCACCCCCCCTACGTTACGGAAGCGACCAAATGGGATCAATCACAAACGCTCGCCGTTCGTCATCAACTGCGTCAGGTATTTGATAAAGTCAACGCTGTCATAAAAGCGGTCAAAGGCGATCGCCCTGTCGCTGATTTAGTGCTCTGCGGTCACGCTCATTGTTTAGAATCCATTCGAACTTTAGCCACCGGACATGGCGATGCCCATATGAACTGGTTAATCTGCGGTGGTGGTGGCTTTAGTCTCCGTCGCCAGCGTAAAGAAGGCGAAGAACTGAAGGAATTATTCCCGTTAGCATCAGATAAATCAGTTCGCCCAGTGGCGCGATCGCAGTTTTTTATTGGCAAGAGTGGACACGCATTTCAAGCACGACGCCCCTATTCCTTTTTGCGAATTGACGTGTGTCCAGGGACACCCCCAAAATTTGTAATTCGTCCCTTTATTACAGAACGATTCCAACATCAATGGAACAACATCGAACTCACACCGTTCACCCTTTAGAAGCCTTACACCATTAGAAACCATGACGTTTTGAGTAATGGTATTTATGCAGTGATTTTTTGTGGCGCGGGCGTCGCCCGCGCCACAAAAAATCATTACATTTCTGGGACTATCACTTTTTTGAGAGCCGCGCGGAGTAAGGCTCTCAAAAATGATCTGCCAATTGGCAACTCAAATCAGAGCATTAAAACCAATTGAATAGGATGAGCCACAGCGATTAGCAGTGTGCAAGTTGGTTAATAAGCACAGAAACAGTGTTGTGGGGCGCTCCGCGCCCCACAACACTGCTTCTCATCAACCCGCACAGCGCGATAGAAGGTAATCCTAAAAAATCATTCCATGAATATCACTACCCGATAAAAAGTGAGTATAAAAAATCATCTATTCATTTTTCGCCTACGTTTTTATACGTGAAATTCTTATGATAAATCTACTTAATTCCATGATTTCCCGTATATTGCAGCCTAAATAGTTGCGTTATTATTAATGTATAAAAATACACAGCAATTTGGTTTTATACGGATGTGCCGGCATATTAGAAATTAATGCCAGGAATTGAGGTTCGATTTCAAATTGTGTTGAGAGTTGTAGTGTAGTGCCCCAGTGGCTTTAGAACATCCACTTGATCCACCCTCTCTGACATACCCCCAGATTTTTCAGTTGTCGTATAGTGCTACGCACTTAGGTTAGAACGGGGTGCAGGGGTAAAACCCCTGCGTGGGGCACCACCTCACATCCCAACGTCCTAACGTGACTACGTAAAGCTATATTCCTCAAACTCGCTTCGATTCAGAAGTTGAGGGAAATTGCCATTGCCATATTCAGGTTTTAAATAGGTAGACGAATGGATTTAGAAGAGTTTGAAACACAGTATCGAAATGCGATCGACGAGATTTTAAATCAACTGCAAACCGTTAATTTATTAGCATCTCAGATCCAAATTCGGGTGCGATCGCTCGATCCATCCAATGACGTTGTCGATGCGATCGCCCAATTAGCCCTTGAAGTAGAAACTAGAGTCTTAGAAATTGGCACCTCTACTCAAACTCTTAGCTTTACGATTGAAAGCTTTATTTCAGAACAGCAATAGAGCTTAATAAGGTGTTGCTCTTCAAACATCAGGGATCTACAGCGGCGCAAAATTTCGGGATCATCAAGCACGAAAACCCAATGCTCCCGAGCTGCGCTTAGGGCGTTAAATCTTCAGACGTGACCGACCGATGAAATTCCTCGTGGATCGCTTTGCGCAAATTAGCCAGCTTGATGGGTTTGACCAGATATTGACGTGCGCCTAGCTCAAACGCTCGTTGCTGATCTTCGCGGAACGCCATAGCAGATACCACAATGACAGGGATTTGCGACCACTCTGCCTGGTCTTGTAGCATTTGTAATATGGTATATCCATCAATCTTCGGTAATTTTAGATCTAGCAAGATCAGATGGGGCTGAAAACACGATAGCACTTCACCCAAGCCCATACCATCGGCTAATGCGCGTACCTGATAACCACACAAACTGAGATAATCTCCCAACAACATACGGTTATTGTGGTTATCTTCAATCAGCAAAATACGGATCCCCAACGTCCGTTCAAGAACTTGAATATCTGACGATTGAGGCGTAGGCTGAGGCGGTGGGAAATTCACAATTACGGCACCTGCATGTAGATCGGTGTGCTAGAAACGTTGCCATAACGAGTGGAGAAAAGCAACATCTGGCTCATTGATGGGTAGTGGTGTTCCTGTAATGATTTTTTGTGGCGCGGGCGTCGCCCGCGCCACAAAAAATCATTACATTTCCAGGGCTGCCATTATTGATGTGGCGATGGATGAGTGATTTTTTTGAACCCCACCTGATTAAATCACGCCAATTTGCGTTAGACATTGAGATGGTAGTTTGATTGTAAATTGCGTCCATCCTTGTTGGCTGCTGACATCAATACGCCCGTTCAGTTTTTCAGTCATTTTCTTGACCAACGTCAACCCCAGACCTGTGCCGCCCTGTTGCCAGCGATCGCCTCCAGGCACCCGATAAAACCGATCAAACACCCGTGATAAGGCTGTATCGGGAATTTCTGCTTTATTACCGACGGCAATGGTCACGCCGTCAGGCGCATCTGAATGATGTGCCATCGGCAGCACCTTGCCATAGGCTTCTAAGGCAATCAGACCTCCCGGCGGAGTATATTTGCAAGCATTGTTGAGCAATTCAGATAAGATGCGTTGCAAGATGGCACTGTCAGTTAGCAAAATCGGCAAATTATCATCTACTGCCATCCGAAACGTTTGTTCTCGGCTCTGGGCACGGGCTTGAAAGGGTTCTGCGATCGCCGGAATCCAGTGTCGAGGGTCTAATACTTCCAGGATGTCTTGATTGATCCCCGCATCTAAGCGTTGTAAATCTAATAAATCATTAATTAACTCAATTTCCCGCGTGCATTCGCCATGCAGTAGGTCAAGATAAGTCTGCTGTTTACTGGGGTCAGAGCCTCCCTGCAAAATTTCAGCAATCATGAGAATGTTGGTTAACGGATTGCGTAATTCGTGCGTCACGATGTTTAGCCAATCATCTTTGATCAGGTTAGACGCTTCTAGCTCTTGAACCTTTTGGCTTAACGTTTGAATGCCTGCATGTCGTTCTAATCGGGTTCTAATCGCACCTAGCAATTCACTTCGGGTAAACGGTTTGGTCACATAGTCATCGGCTCCCATCTCCATCCCCTGCCGAAAATCTGCCTTATCCGTTTTGGCAGTCAGAAAAATAAAGGGTGCCATAACGGTGGAAAATTTCTGACGCAGCAATTGCAGTACGGTAAACCCGTCCATCTCCGGCATCATGACATCGCAAATAATCAAATCAGGTTGATGCTCTTGAGCCAGTTGCAACCCAATTCGACCATTTTCTGCCTCAATGGTTTGAAAACCTTCTACATTGAGTAAGGCAGTAATATTAACGCGAAGAGAGTGTTCATCTTCGATGACCAAAATCTTCGGCATAATTTAGATACTCCTAAATGTCCGAGGATGAAGGGCTTTTATTATTTTGCAACAAGTTAAATTGACGTAACAGCCGAACATTCCCAGGCGTTAACAGCTCTTGAAGTTCTGACACTTGATTGAGCAAGTTAATCTCACGCACAAATTCTTCTTGCAAAACTTTAAGATAGCGATCGCGTTGTTCTTCAGACGCTGCCTCCTTCAGCATTTGAATGGCGATATTAATATTGGATAGCGGTTCTCGTAATTCGCTAATGAGATTGTTTAATAGTAAATCTTTAGCATCTGAAAATTGCCTGATGTCTTTCAGTTGGCATTCTAACGACGTCGCTTGCTGACGCTCTGTTTGGTAGAGTTGCATAAATAACTCTCGGCGCTTTAGCTGGGCATTCACCGCCCCTAACAACTCGCCACGAGTAAAGGGTTTGGTCAAATAATCACAAGCGCCTAGCTCCATTCCCATCCGATAATTATCCCGCTCGGCTCTGGCGGTTAAAAAGATAAAAGGAATGGCGACGGTTTGATGGTTTTGACTGAGAATCTTCAGTACCTCAAACCCATCTAACTTAGGCATCATGACATCGCAGATAATTAGATCGGGGATATGCTCTTGCGCTAACTGTAGCCCAGTCTGACCATTGCCAGCGCTAATGACATCAAATCCCTCAGCTTTCAGTAAGTCGATAATATTGGTGCGAACTAGACGTTCATCTTCAATCACCAGAATTTTTGCCATGAATTGAAAATACGTGATTAGGTTCCTACAGATGGCAGCAATTGGTTACAGACTAATGAATAGCGCATCAATCCATGGGTCATGCTGGTGGGTCAGTCAGCTAGCTAAGGGGGGTTAGCTGTGCTGTATAGCGATCGCCATACGATCAACAATAGAGGCAATATGGGGGTTATGCCTTCTGTTTCTAACTGAGCCTAGCTTTGATAACGACTGGGACAACTGAAAAAAGAATACTACAGACGCAGTATGAATAAGTCTATGAATTTTGACATGGTCTAGTACACCAACTTAAAAGTTTTAGAGGGGGTGGAGGGGGTAAAACCCCCTCTTGGGGGCGCAGCCCCCAACCCCCCATGTTGCAAAATTTTGTGTTTGCAACACTAGTTCTAGGGTTGTAGATACTAAATTTTGCCACCTTGGGGTCTGGGGAAAGTGCCCCTACGCAGGAGTAAAACGTCTGCACCCCGTCCCAACTGATAACAACCTGCTATCAACAGCGAATCTGAACGTATGACATTCAGATGGGGGCATCTCAAAATGTGTAATACCTCCCAATTAATTGTGCCCAGCAACGAAGGATTACCAGTTAAGCATTGCCGGTTTTGGCTATAAATTTGCCAATGAGCTTTTCAGATGCACTGGCAAATTCATGCAAGATTTAGCAGCAATGCCATCGGAACGGTTGCCATTGACATTGCTTTGACATGCAATTTCCCTGACGTGGGGTGAGACATCAGGAGCGCATTGCATCCCAATCGATGATGAGCCATTAGTATTTCCCATTTTGATCCTGAAAAGTGTCAATTTTGGGGCAAGAGATCGATGGAATCGTCATAAAAATAACTTGAATATTTTTCATGGGAGCGTGCGGCTCCGCCGCACGCTCCCATAAAAAGTGTGGGGTTTAATGTTGTACTGATCCATCAGGCAAATGCTCATCCGCTTAAATGAGACTGAAGTACCCGCCATTTTTTGCCAAGTTTCGCATAATAGAGAAGAGGGCACCGCTTAATCGGGAGGCAAATTGGATCATGGCTGAGTTTTATCGTCAGGAAGAAGTACAGCAAATTCTCCAATTGGCGATCGCTCGTCAGGCTGATGCTGAAGAACTAACCCGCGTCCAACTTTTAGAAATCGCTGACGAAATGGGGATTTCGCGCGCCGACTTAAACCTGGCTGAGCAAGAATGGTTGACCCTGCAAGGCACAGCCAAAGAACAACGTGCCTTTGATCTGTACCGTCGCGATAAATTTTGGCAAAGTGCCACCAAACTTTTAATCTTCAATGCGTTTGTTTTGGTTTTAGATATTGCAACGAGTGGTGCTATCTCCTGGTCACGGTTTATCTTTTTGATTTGCGGATTAATCCTGTCGCTCAATGCCTGGAAAACCTTCCGGTTGAAAGGAGAAGACTATGAAGACTCTTTTCAGAAATGGCAACGGCGGCGTTGGCTCAAACAATCCGTCAACTCTTTTCTAAATCGTTGGGTTGGGGCAAAATAAGCCTCTTTTTAGGACAAATAGCCGCTTCGTTTTTGATAAAACTGACTTGTGAATATAAATTCTCACCCTAAAACTCCAGCTGCAAAGCGGCGTTGTGTCCTGATCTGCCAAAATCGCTCGTGCGTTCGTAGCGGTTCTGAGGAAGTGTTAGCCTCATTTCAAGCCATCCAGGTACCGGGTGTGTTTGCTACGGGGAGTGATTGCTTGGGGCAATGTGCCTCTGGACCAACGGTGCAGGTGATGCCCGATAGCACCTGGTATTGTCACGTTAAACCAGCTGACGTGCCCGACATTGTTGAACAGCATTTAAAAGGCGATCAACCCGTTGAAAGACTTTTGCATCCACGGTTTCATCCCAAACCCGATGCTTATCTTCCGGCTTCACGGGAATGAATTTAGGAGGTTGTGTGGGAACCCGCGCTCCGCGCGGGTTCCCACACAACTTTTATCCTTAATCAACACTCGATTGCTATAGCAATCCTATTTGATTTGTAAAAATGATCGGTTGTGAGAGCGCCCGCCCGAAGGGCGGGCGCTCTCACAACTGACTCAGGATCGCTATATAAAAGCTGATAGGCACTTAAAAAGGAATACAAATCTCAAATTCGGTTCCTTTGCCCATCTCCGTTTCTAGATGGAGCGTTCCTCCGTGCTTATCGACAACAATTTGCCGACTGATGGCTAAGCCCAAGCCAGTCCCTTTACCCACAGGCTTGGTTGTAAAAAAAGTTTCAAAGATTTGGGTGCGAATATCCGCCGGAATCCCAGAACCATTGTCGGCAATGCGGATGCTGACCTGATCAGGCGTATTTGCGATCGCCATTGTTACGGCAGTCGTAATCGTAATCTGCGGTTGCCAGCGGGAATGGTGATCGGTATCTTTCAGCGCGACCAGTAATTCTGCTGGAGAAAGTTTTTGCTGTTCCAGCTTATCTACTAAGGCATCAATAGCATTGCTAATGATATTCATAAAAACCTGGTTCAGTTGCCCAGAATAACAATGAATCAGAGGCAAAGTTCCATAATTTTTAACAATTTCGATCTGCCCTTTGATCCGGCTATTTAAAATAAGCAGTGTGTTATCGATGCATTGGTGAATATCAATTAATTTGCGATCGCTCTCATTCATATGAGAAAAATTGCGCAACCCATTCACAATCGTTTTTAATCGTTCAGACCCCATTTTCACACTGTCAATAATTCGAGGCAAATCTTGAAGGACAAACTCTAACCCAATTTTGTCTCTAAGTTTTGCAATGGTGTCAGATGGATGAGGATTTTCTTGTTCGTAAGCCATCAATAAATCAATTAAATCTTGACTGTAACTCCCTAAATAATTGAGGTTTCCTGAAATAAAATTAACCGGGTTCAGAATTTCGTGGGCAACACTGGCAATAATCCGTCCTAAACTTGCCATCTTTTCCGTTTGAATCACCTGTGCCTCAGTTTTCTCTCGAATGACTTGTTGTGCCAATTGATGAATTTGGGCATGGGCAACGAGCAATTGATGAAAATCGAGCAAGCGATACACCTGCGGTTCTATTTCAACCACAATCGGTTCATACAACAATTCGGGCGATCGCTGTAAGGCTTCATGAGCAATCGAGACAATCGATGCATTGCCTGAATAAATCACGATCTCAGTGCGAACAAAGGGGTACAAAACCTCCAGCGATCGCTTCATAAACAGTTCTAAACTGTAAGGACGACTCATCTGCTGCAAAAAACGGCGACGAGAAATCATGCCGACCAGTTCACCTGCTTTCGTCAGAATAACGCCCGGTAATAAAGGATTTTGATCTAACGCCCTGGCGACTTCCTTCCCTAAGTGATGCAATTCCACTTGATAATCTTGTAACGGAAGTTCCTTCAGAACCGACTCTAGATTCAAATTCTGAAATGGCATGGGCGGAGAACATGTGCTTGAAGACGGTGAAGCCGTTGGTCTAAGAATACTAACCACAAAACCCAAGGTGTCAATTCAATAAACGGTTTGAACGGGTCAGGAACTCGCCATAATTAAACCCAGAGCTAAAGTCTCGTGCTATCTGCTTAGGATCACAAATTAATTAAAACCCGGACGTTTATGTTTGGAAGCGCGGCTCCGCCGCGCTTCCAAACATAAATTTTCGGTTTCACTAAATCCACGATCCTTAGCAAACAGCGCAGAGTTTTAAGATTTTTGTTTAATTATGACCACCTACTTAGAAATGCCTCAAACTCATATGAGTTTTAGATCGGCTACGAACGGATTAAACCTCAGATCACCCTGCCTATCTTTGCTCACCCAATTGTTAACCTGTACTTAATCCAGTCCAGGTATTTGTTAATCTTGATACGAAAATTGGCTTCTTTACAAAATAGCACTAACTTCATAGATAAAGGATGAGAAATTCAGGCGTCAACTCACTTTTTTATCTCAGCTTTATTAATTCATAGACAAATTAAGAGGGTTGTATGAGATGCGGGGATTTCCGATCCCAATCCGTCATCTGACTCCCTGTTCAACCATCAAATAAACCTTTGGTTTGATTACATCTACACTCTTTACAGCAATTTTCAATCGCTTCAGCCGCAGATTTTTGGTTGTGTGCCGCGCGGAGCGCGGCACACAACCAAAAATCTAACCTTACAAAACCGCAGATCCTTAACCCCAACAAACAGTTACTCTGGAACAAAAGTAAGCTAAGGTTATTCAGCCCAATCAGGTATTCCCTGAGTTATGGGTTCGATAAAACTGGGTGGAGATACCGAACAGCCCAACAAAAGTGCATGAGGAACAGATGACGCATGACAGACCCTACATCCCTTGATTCTGAATCCATCACGTTTGAAGAGGCGATCGCCATTAGTCAATCGCTACTTACCCAGATGCAGCAGGGTCATTTATCAGACACAGAGATTGAAGAGGCGATCGCCACCCTGGTTTCAACTGAAAACGGCGCACGCGGATTTTTTGTCACCTATCTGACGGAAGAAGAATCGCCTGCCGACCATCCAACGGAAACTGTCCTGGCTGCCCTAAAAACCTCACCGGATATTGTGGCAGAGTTGCTGGTCAAGAACCTGGCAATGTCGTCAGCGATGGCAATTACCCATCGCCGCAACGAGCACGAAGACATGGCGCAAGGCTCAGACCGCGTGCGATCGCGCACAACCCAACTGATTCAGCGTTTGCAGCTACCTGCGATCGCCGAAAAATCTCAAAAATTACACGAAAGTGCCACCACTGGCATCGGCGACTATCAAACCTTTCTCACTCGTTGGGGATATGACGCCGAGCAACGTCTGGTAATCCAGCAGGCGATCGAAGAAGCCATGACAGACACCCACGACTAATCCAGACATATAAGGATTGTTTGAGAGAGCGATGGCAGAGCCATCGCTCTCTCAAACAAAATTAGGTCGGGTGGAATCTTCAAACCGGATCTGAGTAAACGTGTAAATCCCGGTCAACAAGACCCAATTGACAATATTGGTGCGGGCATCATAAAAAGTCACGTCAAAAAAGGCAAAGGCAATACACCCCGAAAACCCCAGAAGATAGGCTAACAGTACGCTGCGATCCCATACTGCCAGTTTGTTGAACACCAGCAACCGCACTGCCCGATAGCAGGTATAACCGACCAGCAGAGTAAACGCGATCGCCACTGGAATTCCGGCTTCTGATGCCATTAACAGCCAGAAATTGTGGGCATGAAATACCACATCGTAGATGGGGTCGTGGGGAAAAGCAGGGTAGATAATTTTGTAATTGCCCAAACCCCAGCCCAGCCAGGGACGTTGGCGAATCAGTTCCAGGGCAATTTGCCAGATCCTCACCCTGGGGTCATCCGTCCAGTTGGCGATCGCCAGAGAACGTCCGCCAATTCCCAACACAACAGCTCCGCCGACAAACGCGATCAGGCTTAAAATGCCTGCCCACAAAATCAATCGGTTGCCTCGTACCAGAAGACTGAAGACCAGCACCTGGGCGATCGCAATAACTAAACCATTGCGCGAACCCGAACAAAAAATCCCGATCAGGTTAGAAAAGGTTGCTATTGCCAACAGCACCGTATGCCAGCGTTTCCAGACGTCCGCCAGTGTAGTCCTGATAAAGTTAGCTCTGCCCTGACTGGATGCCTTTACCCGAGAGGAAGTGCCTGTGAAATCTTTAGAGGAGGACGTTAGGGGCAGTTCTAACCCCCGACGGGCGATCGCTGGAGACGGGTTCTCTGATGGACGGTTGGCATGATACAGCAACAACCCCAAACCCAAGCCCAACATTAATACCAGGTAACTGGCAAGGGCATTAGGATGATCAAACATCACCATCGCCCGACCCTTATGCGGTGCCGATCGCACCCAGGCAATAAACGGGATACGGCGAATCGTACGCGGCATCCAGGGCACTTTGAGCATGTACTCAAAAATGCTGATGAGGTTGATTGGGAGTGCGGCAAACACCAGACCCAACGCCACCTGTTCTAACTGCTCCACACCACGCAGCATCAAAGGCAGCACTGCAAAACAGAGCAAAAAAGGCAAAAAATTTGCCAATTGCAAAAATGCTTCGCCCCGATCCACTGCCGACACGACGCTTGCCATCAACAACCCACTGATCAGCACGACACCCCGCCGCGTTAATGGATCAAGTGCCGTTTTTTTAAAGGTAGCCAGCAAAAAGACCATCACACTAACAACCCCTGCTGCACCCACATAAGACACATAGGGTAAAGCAACCAGGCTGCCTCGTAAGATCCACCAAAACAGCCGAAAGGGTTGGGTCATGGTTCCCATGCCTGCTTAGTACGCTCCTTCACCCGATACCACTACCCAAACCGTCCGCACCAGAATATAAACATCCAGCCAGACTGACCAATTTCTGACGTAATAGGCATCCAAATTCACCCGTTCGTCATAGGGTAAGTCATTTCGACCGGAAACCTGCCACAAGCCCGTCAAGCCCGGTGTCACCTTTGTGTATAAGTCGAACTTATCGCCATAGCGCCAGATTTCTTCGTCAATGATCGGTCGGGGTCCCACCAGACTCATTTCCCCCCGCAGAATATTCCACAACTGTGGCAACTCATCCAGGCTGGTGCGCCGCAAAAAACTGCCAACTCGGGTTACACGCGGGTCACGCCGCAATTTATGATCCTTTTCCCAGTCGTCTTTGAGCTCTGGATGCCGGGTCAGATAGTCATTAAGTGCCCGGTCAGCATCTTGCATCATCGAGCGAAATTTCCAGGCTTTAAAGGATCTGCCCCCATGCCCAATGCGAATTTGTCCATAAAAAATAGGACCCGGTGAGTCAAATTTAATTAAAACGGCAATGACCAGAATGATCGGCAGCAGGAATAATCCCCCGATGAGAGTAAATGCCAGATCGATCAGCAATTTTGCCAAGCGGGGACCGGGCAACAATAACTGTTGCCGCACTTCCAGCCCCAGCACTCCCCCCATATCCTTGGCTTCGACCCAGAGGCTAGAAAACCCAAACAAGTCAGGAATAATCAACAAATGGGCAAACGTTTGAGCATAGGTTTCTAATAGCTTGAGCAGGCGATCGCGTGGCACTCCGGGCATTGCCACAATGGCATAGGGAATATGGCGCGTTTTTGCCAGAGCTGGAGCCAGTTCCAGACTTCCCACCACAGGCACATCATGCAGAAACCCCCATTTCTCGTCATCATCATCCAGCACCATGACGGGCTTTAAGCCAATCGTGGGCCGACGTGTGAGCGTACGGATGACCATTTCACCTGTTCTTCCTGCCCCCAACACCATCACCGGATAGCCCCACCACTTTTGTGAGGCAAACATCTGTCGGACAAACCATCGCGCCAACAGCACCAGCAAGACCGACAAGATCCAGGCAGCCACCAAAATGCCCCTGGAATACACTTCACCTTCTCGGCGTAAAAAAATAGCGGAACCCAGCACCAGATAAATCAGGGTGGTCGAAAGGCTGACCCAGCGCAACTCATCAACCGGACTGATGGCAACACCCGGATATAACCCCACCGTGGCATACGCCAAAATAAACAGCCCTAAAACGGGCCAAAGCTGTAAATATAGGCTGGGATAAAACTTACCATCAAAAAATAGTCTGCCATAAATGCTCGTGGCACAGGCAAGTGTTAGCCCTAAGAGGTCTGCGGAGACCATCAAAACGAAGGTTGGGAAGGAACGGGTAGATATAGTCAAAGCCGAAACGGCAGGGTGTAACGTGCGGTTTAGCTGCATTACTCAGGTTTTACTCCTCACGCTATCTAATGTATGCCATTGCCTTGCCTAAAATCTGTCCACTTTTGATCGACAAATTGGCTGAACTCGCTGCAAAACGTTTTAGTTGCAAACTTTTCAGCATGGAGTCTCAATAATTCAGCATCAAACTCATACCGCCCAGATGCAAATCTCTGTATGGTTTCGACTAGGCTATCCACCGTTTGCTCCGGAAAAAACAGCCCCGTTTTTTCAGAAATAACGGTTTCTGTGGCTCCGCCTTTGCCATAGGTAATGACGGGTGCGCCTGCGGCTTGTGCCTCCACCATAGAAATGCCGAAATCTTCTGCTGCCGCATAGACAAAGGCTTTGCAGCGTTGCATATAGTCCACTACAACGGCTTCGGGTTGGGGGTCTAAGAACTGAATATTGGAACCTGCGATCGCTTGAATTCGTTTGCGATCTGCTCCATCGCCCATAACCACCAGCGGCAACCCCAATCGCGTAAAAGCTGCCACAATCAGATCTACCCGTTTATAGGGGACAAATCGGGAGAGGGTAAAGTAAAAATCATCGCGTTGGGTCTTGACCTGAAAGCGATCGACATCGACAGGCGGATAAATTACCTCGGCGTGCCGCCGATAGGTTTTCCAAATTCGCTGCGCCACATACCGAGAGTTGGCAATGAAATGATCAACCCGATTTGCCGTTGCTACATCCCACAACCGCAGATAATGCAAGATCAGTTGTACCACGATGGCTTTGATTCCATAGTTTAGTTTTGCCCCCTGTAAATATTGCTGTTGCAAATCCCAGGCATAGCGAACCGGGGTATGAACATAGCTGATATGGAGTTGGTCGGCACGGGTCAAAATGCCCTTGGCAACCGCATGATTACTGGAAATGACCAAATCATAGTCAGAAAAATCAAATTGCTCGACTGCCAACGGCATTAAAGGTAAATATTGGCGAAAGTGGGGATTGGCAAACGGCAGACGTTGAATAAATGAGGTGGTGACCGAACGGTGCTGGATAAAGGGTTGCAGATCTGGAGATAAAAATTCGACCAGACTAAATAGGTCTGCGGCAGGATACAGCCTCAAGATCTGCTCAAAAACCCGCTCTGAGCCAGCATATGTCACAAGCCACTCATGGATGATTGCTGTTTTCATTCCCACCTGTTTGCAAAATCTCCTGGAGTCAGACTCGTCCGGAGAGGGGATCTCTAGCCGCGAACAACTAGAGTAGAGCCAGAAAGCAGTCCTGGCAAGGCGATCGCCTTGCCAGAGATCTCACTAGGTATTTTGACATATTCGTGGAGTAGAGTATCATCATGCTTTGATAGACATAGCGCTAGCCGTAAAGCTTAAGACAAGGAGTGGGGGGTGTGCCCCCAGTCAGAGGGTCTCTACCTTTGCACCCCGTGGCAAAACTGCCAGTTTGCGCTCTGCGAGACTATGGGTCTACGCAATCCAGTTAGGACATTAGGGGGGTGGGGGCACCGCCCCCACGCAAGGGTTCCACCCCTGCACTCCGTCCTGACCCTAATGCGTATCGCTATATCGATAGATGGGAACGGATTTTAAGCACATAGTTTGGACATGCTAAAGGCTGAAAGCACTGGACATCATAGAAACTTTGAGAACTATAGAGACTTACTCGTTGTTCTGCTGCAAAAGGAAATTAAAGTCAGGTACAAAGATAAGTTCTTAGGATACCTGTGGTCGATCGCCAATCCCCTTTCCTTTGGGCTGGTTTACTTTTTTGTCTTCAGCGTGATCATGCAGGTTAAGGCAGAAGATTATCCGTTAATTTTGATGACGGGTCTTTTTCCCTGGCAGTGGTTCACAAACTCCGTCAATTCTTCACCCAAACTATTCCTGGGAAACGCCTCAATTCTTAAAAAGATTAACTTTCCCAAAAATATTTTATCTCTGGCGATCGCGTTGAATCATATGATTCACTTCGTCTTCTCGATTCCCGTCATTGTTGGGTTTTTGCTGTTTTATCATCACTATCCGTCTCTCTCATGGATTTATGGCATTCCTATTTTGCTCATCATCCAACTCGTGATGATCTACGGTATATCCCTGTTTTTAGGAACGATCAATCTTTTTGTCCGAGACTTTGAACGCTTAACGCACATTGTCATGCGCTTCGTGTTTTACCTTACCCCTATCGTCTACCCCTTAGAATTGATTCCCGATCGATACCGCAACTTTGTTGCTTTTAACCCAGCGGGCACATTAACGATTAGTTGGCGAGAGTTATTTATGAATGGGACTTTAGATATCCCGTTTGTGCTACTGAGCCTGCTTTATGCCCTGATTTTCCTATCCATTGGATACGTTGTTTATAACAAGCTTTCTTCAGACTTTGCTGAGGTTTTATGAGAGAGCCCGTTGTTAGTTTTGATCAAGTTAGCAAGTCGTATTCCATAGGGCGACACGTCATTGGGTTAAAGAGTGTAATTCTCAATCTTCCCAATCGTAAAAAAAATAAATCAAAAGAATTTATTGAAGTTCTTCGAGATATTTCCTTCGATGTGTATCGCGGCGAAAGCTTTGGCATTATTGGTCGCAACGGGGCTGGTAAAAGTACAACGTTGGGTCTAATTGCTGGGGTTTTAAGACCCAGTCGAGGTAGAGTTCTTGTTCGGGGTAGAATTTCACCCTTGTTGGCATTGGGTGCTGGGTTTCATGCTGAGTTATCAGGGCGAGAAAACATTCTTTTGAATGGTGTCTTGATGGGGCTGACCAAACGAGAAGTCCTGAAAAAGTTAGAGGAAATTATTGAGTTTTCTGAGTTAGGTCACTTCATCGATCGCCCAATTCGGATTTATTCCAGCGGCATGTTAGCCAGGCTTGGGTTCTCTGTTGTGGCACATCTTGATCCTGAAATTTTGTTAATTGATGAAATTTTGGGAGTCGGAGATATGAAGTTCCAAAGAAAGTGTTTCGATAAGATGATGGAGTTTAGAAATAGAGGAGTGACCATGATTTTGGTTACACACTCAGTTCCCAGTGTGATCAAAATTTGCGATCGCGCCATGTGGATCGAAAATCACACGATCAAAATGATTGGTTCATCCAGGGAAATTGCCACCAGCTATTCCAAAGCATCTGGAGTAGATTTAGTCTATGACCAGGCTGATGATGGCGGCAGCAATTTATTAGACTTGAACAATGTCGATATTGAAACCAGTGCTTCCATGATCTAGCGATATATCTAGTGTTGCAAACACAAAATTTTGCAACATGGGGGTTTGGGGGCTACAACCCCAAGAGAGGGTTTTACCCCCTCCACCCCCTCTAAAACTTTTAAGTTGGTGTACTAGCGATCGCCTGGATCTGTACTAAACCTGTAGTCTAGATAACTAACGTTATTTGATATGATTATTAAGTTTATTGAACTTGTCTCTTGTCTCATGTGCGTCTGATAGTCTGAGGCACGACACGCAAGATTTAAGTCAAATGGGTTCGTTTTTAGGAGATGGGTGAGGTTCTGTCGGGAATGGTAAAGCGTAAGTCTATCGAGTGCAGACTGAAGGAAGACGATCAGCTATGTTTTATTCATATTCCGAAAACCGCTGGAACAACCTTCACTTCTATCATCGACGGTAAGTTTAGTGAGCAAGACATTTGTCCGGCGCGTGTTTGGGGCGAATTAACTCAAATTCCCAGAGAAGAGTTAGCCAAATATAAGCTGCTGCGGGGTCATTTTTATTACTACGTCTATAAATTTCTGCCACGCAAGCCGATCTACATCACCATGTTGCGTAACCCGATTGAGCGGGTTGTGTCGGGTTATGAGTTTATGCGGCGGTGTCGCCCCTCTCGCCCTGAGGGCATCCCGACTCACGAAAAAGCCTTATTGATGACGCTCAAGGAATACGTTTGCGACCCAACGGTTCCCGGAATTATTAATGCGCAAACCCGTCATCTTTCTCTGAATTTGCAGAGAGAACTGCCCGATTTTATGCACCCCGATTGGCAAGAATCGGCACAAGAAAATCTAGAGCGGTTTGCATTTGTCGGTCTGACGGAACGCTTTCAAGATTCAATGGCATTGCTGGCTTATACCTTTGGCTGGAACCCGCTGATTGAGTACCAAAATCTTATGGTCGCACCCAAGAAGTTGCGTCAGGAAGATTTAGAACCCGATGTGATTGAGGCGATCGCCGAACGGAACCAGCTGGATATCGGACTCTACAAATTTGTCGAAGACCTCTTCGATACCCGCTATAACCAGATGATTCAAGATTTAGTGGCGCGTTATGGCAATCCCAAGATGACCAACCCCGGTCCCAAGGATGTGTACGATCTACTCGAAAAGCACTACGAACATCGATACGCTGAACAACATTCTGCGCCTACTAAATCTCTAATTTTTAGCTTTAGAGAAGCGATGTCTGGGGGTGGGTGGCATTTACAAGAAGGTATGGAACGGGGCGATGCCTTTCGCTGGACAGGGCCCGGCACCCTATCATTTTTAGATTTCCCGATCGCATCCGATGAAGATTTGATTGTTCAGTTTCGGGTGATCAACTCGGTTGCCCCAGACATTTTGGACAGCCTAACGCTCCATATTAATGACTATCCGATTGAATTCATCACGCTTCATAGTGACGAATCCACGACAATTTTCCAGGGATTTATTCCTCAAACGGCGTTGACCACTGCCAAACCATTTGCCAGACTTGTATTTCAGGTCAACCGCACTATTTCACCTCAATCGATTGACCCCAACAATCCCGATAATCGTCCAGTCGGGTTGGCGTTTAATTTAGTGCAAGTGTTCCCGCCGGATTCAGTTGAGCAAATTTCTGCGTTTTCCTTCTTATTTGATTGTCGAGCTTGGCAAGAAACCGTCGATTTTGTCCAAAAAAATCTCTTGCCCGATCAACAAATTCTAGCGCCCACGATCTTCAGCCTCAAGTTTCCCGATAACGTTCCCAGTCAAGACCCCAGAACTGCAAAGAAAACTCAAAACTACAATCCCTTAGTCTTAAAAGATGCTCAGTTTCAATGGGCAATCATTCACAAAGGGATGAAGCAAGAACTGGGAGGAATTTTGCAGAAGTTAACCCTACAAGGCTTCTCTCCCGTCTTTGCTAACGAAGTTTTCGTCATCTTTTCCAAAGATGCCAATCTCCCCACCCTGAGCTACACATCACTGCATGTGAAGTCGTTGTATTCGGGCTATATCAAGTATTTTGTTGCCCAGAAGACGAGTTTCTTACGAAGATTCATCGGGCATATGAGAGTGTTTGCTAAGCGGAAAGTATGGCCCGCCTATGTCATCAATGTCAAACCCTTTTATGTGAAGTATTTTAAGAAGCTCAGTCGCAACTCCCAATGAGCCTAATGAGAGTGATCCGATGCAGACCGATAAACATTCACTATTGGTTAACCTCTCGTTTGTAATAGCACAGGCGACAGGTTTAACCACCTATGCGATGAATATTTATCCGCATTTGCGATCGCTCTCTCCCCTCTTACTCAGCCCCGAAAAAATCGATTCTTTTCACTATCAACGGGTTTCTGCAAAACTAGCTGCCAATAGTGGCTTTCGCGGACATCTCAGGCGTCTGCTGTGGACACAGTTTCAACTACCCAGCCTTTACAAAAAAGCAGGGGCAACGTTGCTGTTTTCTCCGGTTCCAGAAGCGCCGTTGTTTTCGTCCTGTCGCTCGATCGTCACCGTTCACGATCTGATTCCCCTGCGCTTTCCCAAAAAGACTTCTCCCCTCACTCCTTATTTCCGTCATTACATTCCCGCTGTTCTAAACCAATCCGCTCATATCATTTGCAATTCGACTGCCACTGCGCGAGATATTAGCGATTTTTTTCAGATCGATGCCCATAAAATTACGCCAATTCTGCTTGCCTACGATCGCACTCATTTCCAATATTTAGACCTGCCGACACACAACTATTTTCTATATATCGGACGTAGCGACCCGCATAAAAATGTTCGTCGGATGTTAGCCGCATTTGCCCAACTACCACGCGAACTAGACTACGAATTTTATATCGCCGGGGCAACCGATCCACGCTACACCCCAGATTTGATTGCAGAAGCAGAACACCTGGGAATTGCTCAGCGGCTGAAGTTTTTAGAATATGTGCCTTACGAAGATTTACCCCGACTGATCAACCAGGCGATCGCTCTGGTGTTTCCTAGCCTCTGGGAAGGTTTTGGCTTCCCCGTTCTAGAAGCCATGGCGTGCGGTACTCCGGTAATTACCTCTAACCTGTCTTCGTTGCCCGAAGTTGCCGGAGACGCTGCCATTTTGGTCGATCCGTATAACACCGATGAATTAGCCGCTGCTATGCAAGAAGTCGGCAGCAATGCAGACCTGCGATCGCAGCTCCGCGATGCTGGATTAGCCAGAGCGCAGCAGTTTAGCTGGGAAAAAACAGGACAACTGACCTGTGACCTGTTGCACCACTACTTGTAAATGCAATCAACACCCCCCAAAAAAGATGAACATTCGAGATGCGATCGCCGCTGATCTACCTGCTATCGTTGCCATTTACAATGCCTCCATCCCCTCTCGCACTGCCACGGCTGATACCGAACCGATTACCGTTGAAAGTCGGCAGGAATGGTTTGCCAAACACAACCCACAATCTCGCCCCTTGTGGGTTTTAGAAATTGCCGATGAGATAGTTGCCTGGGTGGGGCTGTCTTCTTTCTATGGTGGACGCCCTGCCTACGATGCCACCGCCGAAGTCAGTATTTACATTGCCCCAGCTCATCAACGTCGAGGCTATGGCACGTATCTGATTCAGCGGCTGATACACCATTGCCCCAGCTTGGGCATTACCACCCTGTTAGCCCTGTATTTTGACCACAACACCGCCAGTAAAAACATGTTTGAGCAATTGGGGTTTGAAGCAGCAGGACATCTCACCGATATTGCCGTGTTGGATGGCGTTAAGCGAGGATTGATCATCGCCGCTCGCCGCATCAGTGAGGATCATGGATTAAATAAGATCGAATATTGAATCGTTTGGAGGGGCGAACGACCGTTCGCCCGTACAACACATCATCGGAGTTATTAAATTCCCATGCCTGAGTAGCGTTGGAAATTTTTCAGTTGCCGAAACAAAACGGATCAGTTAGGGTGGCTGCAAGTTATGTCATTCCGCCCGCGCGCCACATTCCCATGCCCCTAAACTTTACCTTTGACCTGAGTCAACAGCATTTTGAATTGCGTTGTGGCGAGCAAACTCGTCGCCTGGATCCAGCCAATTTGATCGATCTGATCGAGCAATGTGAGCAGCACTATTATTCTGGGCGACCGACTGATGTATACGGACGGCAGCAAGATATCCCAGACGCATTGATCGCCTTAGGACGTCAGCTTTATGGCTGGTTAGATGGAGCGGAAGGCTGGTTACGTCGAGCATTAAATCCGGGCAATCCGCAAACCCTGACGTTTGATCTGATTCAGGCGAGTGAACTTCAGGGGTTGAATGCCAACACCGATCGCATTGCTCTGGGGTTGGCGCATTTGCCATGGGAATTGTTGCATGATGGCGGCAATTTTTTGTTACTCAAGCAGGTGTTGACCATGCCCCCGGTGCGAGTGGTGCAACAGCGGTCTGAACCTGTGATCCCAGTTGCCAATCGACCGCTGCATTTGTTGTTAATGGCGACCGCACCAGAAGGGACAACCGTGCTGAGTTATGAGCAAGAAGAAGCCAATATCGTTACAGCGACCCAAGATCAACCGTTATTGCTGGTCGTAGAAGAAAGCGGCTCGGTGGCAGAATTGGAAAATTTGGTCAAGTTTTACCCCGATCGCTATTTTGATGTGTTTCATCTGACAGGGCATGGTTTGATTTTTACCCAAACAGATCATGGCAAGCTGGCAGCTACGATGCAGCCCCCCCGATCGATCGCCGACCATACGCCTTGTTTTCTCACCGAAACGGATATTGGGCAAATCCAATTGACCACCGTGCCCGATCTGGCGCGTGCCTTTGGCGATCGCTTTCCTCGTCTAATTTTTCTGTCGGGTTGCCATACGGGCGAGGTACCCGATCGCGGCAGTGTGCCCTCGATGGCGCAGGCATTGGTTAAAGCAGGGGCACAGATGGTGTTGGGTTGGGCGCGTCCGGTGCTCGATCAAACAGCGATTGTAGCTGCACAGGCGCTTTACAAAGCATTGGCAGCAGGCGATTCAGTAGAACAAGCGATCAAAACGGCAGTATTCGCCATGATTCAGGCAAATTGCCCCGACTGGCACTTGCTGCGGGTCTATCGCGATGGGCGATCGCTCACCCACTTAGTCACCCCCTTGCGCACACCGGGGCGAGAAAAACTCAAGCCGATTCTGGCAGAAGCCGATTTCCTTGATGCCAGCGATCAGGTTAAAGTTGCCAGCCAGTTTACCTTTGTCGGGCGCAGGCACAGCGTCCTCAGCTGCAACGAGTGGTGCTGGTGGGGGTATTGAACGAAACCACGCTCTTGCACAAGCTTTCTAGTCAATACGAACGCTTTCCCCAAATTCCAGAATTGTTGAACCAGCCGCTGTCGCTCAAAGGACGACTGGAAAACTTTTTTGATGCCATCGATCAGCTCGATTGCCCCTTGTTGCTGGTGTTGGATGACTTCGAGCAAAACATTCCTCTGGCTGCCATCGACGATGGCTCGTTGCGTCCCATCACCCCTGCCTACGAGCTACTGACCGCGCTATTTGCTGCCATGCAGTCAACCCTCACCATTAGCCGCGTCATTATCACCTGTCGCTATCACTGCCCCTTGCCTGCCCATCGCTTGCATATCGAGTCGCTCGACCGGATGAACGCTGCCGACATCAACAAAAAATGTCGCTTGCTGCCCGACTATGCCCAGCTAAAACACCATCCCCACTATCGCCGGGTGCTGACCATTGCCGATGGCAACCCCCGCTTGCTGGAATGGCTCCTGAAGCTGCTGCAACAACCCGACCTGGATACCGACACCCTACTTCAGCAACTCGAACAAACCCAGGTAAAATTCCGCGAAAACGTCTTGGCAGAACGCTTGCTTCATGCCCTGACGACGGCAGAGCAACAGATTTTAGCGAAACTGAGTGTATTTGGCTTGCCCGTGACGCGATCGCTTGTAGACGAGGTGATCGGTGACGCAGCACCTACCCTCGCCCGCCTCCTTGCCCTCAGCCTGGTCGAAGCCGCTACGACCGCCGACCCCCACGCCACCGACTATCGCGTTACTACCCTGCTCACACCTCTGCTTACTCCCGTGCTGAGCGAACCGGAGTGGCAAACCACCTACCAAAACGCTGCCCAGACCCTCTATCGCCGTTGGTGGCAAGCGGCAGAAAGCCCAACCGAAGACCAACACCTGGAACTGGTACGCCTGGGGTTATTGGCAAAAGACTCAGAGATCACCGTCACCGTCGGCGATGCTCTGGCAAATCATTGGGTAAACCAGTCCCGCTATCTGGAGGCCCTGAATCTATGCCGGACGATCTTAGAAACATTTGACGACTATCGCATCTGCGGCACGATCGCCCGTGCCGAGTCAGTTTTAGGCTTCGTCTCGGAGGCAATCCAACACTGTCAACACGCCCTCGATCGCTGTCCAGATGATGATCTGCTCGTAAAAGCCGCCACGCTCAATAACATGGCAGGGGTGATCGCGCAGCAAGGCGACATCGATCGCGCCCTGACGCTGTGGCAGCAATCGCTGGACATTCTAGAGCGTATTGGCGATGTCCAAGGCACCGCCGCCACGCTCCATAACATGGCAGGGGTGATCGCGCAGCAAGGCGACATCGATCGCGCCCTGACTCTGTGGCAGCAATCGCTGGACATTCTAGAGCGCATTGGCGATGTCCAAGGCACCGCCGCCACGCTCCATAACATGGCAAGGGTGATCGCGCAGCAAGGCGACATCGATCGCGCCCTGACGCTGTGGCAGCAATCGCTGGACATGAAAGAGCGCATTGGCGATGTCAAAGGCACCGCCACCACGCTCAATAACATGGCAGGGGTGATCGCGCAGCAA
>NZ_JBSLYH010000038.1:0-79703 GCF_055793305.1 Calyptranema fuscum S582 | reverse complement strand
CAACGTGGGCCTGTGGCTGCACGACCAACTGGATGAATTGGCTCAAGAACTATCCTGGGTGCTGATGCCAGCCTTTACCCCAGCCGCTTCTGCGATGCGATCGGCGGTCGAAGAATTTCAAGCTGTGACCCACCAACTCGAAGCTGCCGGATTGGCGATCGCCCCTGAAGCGCGTGGTGCCTATCGCGACCTGCGTTGGGGTAACGTTGCCCTGCGGCTCTACGTCATGACCTGGGCGTTGCCCTTCGACCCCGGTGCCCCCAACCAACCCCCAGAATGGTCACTGCTGCTGATTTTGGGCGCACAACCCAGCACCTCTTTACCGCTGGGGGTAGGGCTGAGAGTTCAAGATCAGATGCAAGTGTTGGTCGAACGTGTTTTTGGCGAAACGTCCCAAGACAGCTACCTCTATGCCCGTGTTGTCGGCACCTGGGACGAACAATTTTGGGTGACCCTCAACCTGGCAAATGGCGTCGTCATTACCCTGCCACCCTTCAGCTTTGACCCCGATCGCGTGGAATAAGGGATTACAGGATGGTAAAGGTTTAAGTTTTGAATCACCGTTCGCTGTTAAGGACTTGCATGAAAATAAAATACTTGCGTGAAAATAAAATACGTGTGGTGCGTTACGGCTAGCGCCTAACACACCCTACGAACTCCCTCCCTCATCTCCCTCACCTCCCCTATCTCCCTCATCTCCCCCACCCCCCTTACCTCCCCTCCTCCCATGCCCTCTTCCTCCGCCGAGCCATTGCGCCTGAAAGTACAGCAGATTGAAAAAGTTTGTCTGTTTGAACTGTCTTGGGGACGAGGACAGCAACTTTCGGCGACGCTGCCTTATCCGCCGATGCTAACGGCGTTGTATCAAGAATGGCGACGGGTGTATCTGAGTTTTTATGAAACGGTACGAATGCCCTTGCCCGCGACGAGTGCGATCGCCCCTATGGATGCATCGCTCGATATCGACCCCAATACTCACTTGCCCATGCGTGGACGGGCAGCGGAAAGTGGTAGCATTGCCCCCCCTCAGGTCGATTGGCATGCCCGCTTAGTGGAAGCAGAAGCGAAATTGCTGTATGAGTTTTATCGCTGGCTGCGAAGTGCTGAATTGTTTGACATTCGGGCGCGTATCGCGCAGGGCAATGGGGAACTATCGCCACCCAATTCCCATGTTGATGTGTTTCTCACCTGTTTGCCGCTGGCGTTAGCCCGGTTCCCCTGGGAAGCGTGGGAAATTGGCACAGAATTTGGGTCAACCAAAACGATCCGGATTGTCCGCACCCCTGCCAATATTCGAGCAGAAGCTTCTCATGCCAAACCCGTATCCCATCGTCGTAAAGCCAGAATTTTGGCAATTTTGGGAGATGATACAGGGCTAAATTTTCATAGAGATCAGGAAGCGGTGCGATCGCTGTCGCGCATTGCTGAAGTTCGGTTTATCGGTTGGCAACCCGGACAAACTCCGGCAGATGTCAACGATCAGATCAGTCGGGCGATCGCCGATGATGAAGGCTGGGATGTCTTGTTTTTTGCGGGTCATAGTAACGAAACTCAGATCACCGGCGGCGAATTGGCGATCGCCCCAGGTACGTCGATTCGAATTAGTGAAATTGCTGCCCAATTGACCCAAGCCAAAGATAACGGGCTTCAGTTTGCCATCTTCAACTCTTGCAGTGGCTTGAGTATTGCCGAATCGTTGATTGACCTGGGTTTGAGTCAGGTCGCTGTGATGCGCGAACCGATCCATAACCAGGTGGCACAAGAATTTTTAGTGCGATTTTTGCAACATTTAGCCCACCATAAAGACGCCCATGAATCGTTATTAGCTGCGTGCCAGTTTCTCAAACTAGAAAAGAATTTTACTTATCCATCGGCTCACTTATTACCATCTTTCTTTCGTCATCCTGATGCAACGCTGTTTCGTATCCAGCCGCAAGGATGGAAGCAAAAACTACAAGCTATTTTACCTACCCCGATACAGGCGATCGCCGTAGCAACAATCTGTAGTCTGAGCTTAGTCCCAACCGTACAAAATGTTTTATTAGATCGCCGAGTCTGGGTTCAAGCGGTTTATCGAGATCTGACGCAACAGCTACCGCAGATGATCACGCCACCCGTGACGCTGATACAAATTGATGAGAAGTCAATTCGGCTATCGCAGATGAGCGATCCCAATCCGCTCGATCGCGCCTACCTGGCAGATTTGATCGATCACCTTGTCCAAAATAATGCCCCGATTGTGGGTATTGATTACCTGCTCGATCGCCAGCAAACGGGCAACGATCCGATCTTGGGTCAGTCTGTGCGAACGGCGATCGCAGACCACGCAACCTGGTTTGTATTTGCAGCAATTTTAACGGCTGAAGGAGAAACTGGAGTCGGTGAAGCTACCGGCATTGCTGACCCCAACTGGAGTTTGCAAGGCACCATCAATAGCTTTCCAACCCATGTCCAGCTACCTCGTAGCTCGGATGTGTGTGAGCAATCGTGTCCTTTTGCTTATTTGCTCTCGCTGGTGGCAGCAACCCGGCAAGAGGCGCAAACTCCAGCGCCACCGAAACCTGATCTCGACAGTGCCACGGCTTTGCGGGCTCAGCTGCTACACGCCAGTCTGCAACAGGTGTCTCCTGACAGTCTATCCGCTCAACTCCGGCAAACCCATTTCCACCCCATCACAGAGGCGTCTAAAAACTTTAATCAACTCTGGCTGCGTCCAATTATTGATTACTCCATCCCTTCTGATCGGGTCTACGATCGCATTCCCGCCTGGGAACTGTTATCAGACACTCAACTTGATCTGCCGCATCTGTCCCAACAGGTAGCGATTATTGCCCCCGGTGGGTATGCAGAAGCAGGCATTGCTCAAGAGTCAGCCGATAGCTTTCCCATGCCCGATGCGATGGCATATTGGCGCGATCGCCTGCATCCTGAGCTGCCACCTGTTCTCACCGGGGCAGAAGCTCATGCCTATATGATTTATCACCTGCTCAACCGCAACTGGGTCATTCCGGTGCCCGACTTGTGGATGGTCGCTGTTGCCATTGTCTTTGGCAAAGGGGCAGCCAGTTTGATTGAACACCGCCAGCGCAGCCAACCCTGGAGTCGCAAACACCGACGCTATTTTGCGTTGAGTTTGGGCAGTGCCACTGTCCTTTACGGATTGTTTGGTCTACAGGTTTATATTTCTGCGGGTCTTCTCTTTCCCTGGTTGTTGCCCTCGTCTATTTTCTGGACTTATGCCCTCTTAGTCTTAAGGAAGAAACCAAATGACTAGTGTTGACAACACTAAATTGTGCTTGCCCTCAATCGGCTCAAATGCGACTGAGTCTGAATGCAAGCCATCCCCCTCTACGGAGCCATCATCAACTATGAGACGTCCCCTGTTTGTGCCTTCATCATACCTGCGGCGCATGGTCTGCATTGGATCGGGCATGGCGATCGCAGTGTCTCTGGCGCTGCCAACCCTGGCGCAATCCTGGTCTGGAGGGGTCGCTCCGGCTGAGCGATATGCCCAAAACTCTTCGGGCGGTCAGGGCGGAGAACCTCCTTTAGGATCGCGCAATACCGATAATCCACTGGAAGATATTCTTGTGCTGTTGGCGCGTGACGAACCCCCCCTTGGCTCTCGCAGTGCCTATTGTGCTATCAGCCCTGGTTTAGTGGGCAGCACCGATGTCGTCTGGAGCGATCGCCCTATGTTTATCTGGCAGGGGCAAGCTACTCAGATTAAGCTCTACAACTTCGATACCGATGAATTGTTGTGGAGTAAGACTGTAGAACCAGGGATGGAATTTGTCGTGTTTGATGGTGCAGCGTTGCAACCGGGGCAAATGTATACCTGGGAATTGTCTAATGGACAGGCAATTACAGCTTCCTATCTGTTCCAGGTGATGGGTGCTGATCAGCAAGCCCAAATTGCGGCTGAACTGGCTGCCCTGGATGCTCAACTGCAAGCCACAGGTGCCACTGCTGAAACCATTAGTGCGGAGACTGCCCATTACTTTGCTGAGCATGGCTATTGGTCAGATGCATTGCAAACCCTTTATGCCATCGAATCTCCGTCCGCAGAGGTCAGACGAACGCTAGAAGGCATCAGTACCCATCTTTGCACCAATTAGTCTGGGGTTGCCCTGATTGTGAAGTAAGGCTCTGCCTTATACCAATTTGAATTAAGAGGACGACAGATCTCTGTACGGGCTTGGCAGTGCCAAGACCCTCCTGAACTTCGATATGCCCAACAATTCGTTTAGTTTGGTATTACTTCACAATCAGAGTGAATCTTTTGTTTAAGCGATCGCCTGTTTGTTATGAATCGTCTAGATGAACGTTGCCTATCTCTTCTCTAAACCTACTTCTGGATCTGGGGTGCGATCGCAGTCTCATCTCAAACTGCAACGCGGGTATGGCATTGAGGGAGATGCTCATGCTCAGGTGGGCAATCCCCGGCAGGTTTTGATTGTGAGTTTGTCTACGCTTCACGCCTTTGATCTGCAACCAGGGGAATTGCGCGAAAATCTGGTGCTGGATGGAGTCGTTGAGTCATTGATGTCAGGTCAAGTGTTGCACGTTGGCTCACAAGCCGTGATTCGGGTGATGTTTTCGTGCGAACCCTGTAGCGTTTTGAATACGATTCGTCCTGGCTTGATGCGGCAGATCAAAGGGCATCGGGGCGTTTTAGGAATGGTGGTGCAGGATGGCTTGATTCAAGTCGGTGATTCGGTGGCGATCGCCCCTTTCTCATTCCCTGCTTTATCGGACGTTCCCAAAGAGCGATTTTTTGAATTCGTGGCTCGTATTCCTCCCGGCAAAGTCGTCAGAACGTCTGATGTTATCCTTGCTCTGGGTGTGCTGTCTAGCTACTATCGCGCTATTCCTATCCTGATGAAAAAAGCACCTGCTGATCTGCCGGTGCATCGGATTGTGGCACGGGATGCTACTTTACTGACTCAGCATATTCCCCATCAACGCGAGGCATTGCAAGCAGAAGGGATTGAATTGGTCAATCATCAGGTGTCATCTCGCTATTTCTGGAATGCGATCGCCTTTCATGATGTATAGCGCTTTGTAACTGGATAAATTACGGGTGTTGTGTAAGAGCCGCGCGGAGCGCGGCTCTTACACAACAATTTGTACTTTACTAATTGGAAATTGCTGTAAATGTTCGTGCGGGGTAAGACGCCTGTGATGTGACAGAATCTCAGCTTGGGGGATATCCCCCAAACCCCCTTTTTGGGGGACGCCCGCTTCCCCCAAACCCCCTCCGAAGGGTTTAATGGTGGGGTTGGCACGTCGCGCTTCGCATTGCCTTCGCAACGGGCTAGTCGATAGGGGTGGGTGATCTACCTAGATCAGAGGGATGTGTGAAGCCATCAGTTGAGCGATCGCTAAAATCTAATTGCCCACTTTTCTATGTCAACGTGGCGATCGCAGTCTTCTAATAACAAGAAAGCGATCGCACTTTGAAAGAAGAGTGCGATCGCTTTCTACAAATCTGTGATTTTGGGAAGAACTATCCTACCGAAAGAGAGGTGAAGCTAAACCCGAATGACATAATAGTTGTCTGCGTCAAGGCGTCCAGATTGATCAGTGCCATAGAAACGCTTCCCAATAGTGACACCTGACCATTGATCCCATACCCAAAATCCAGATACTCCGTTCTGTGTACCATAACCCGCAAAAATCGCCGTATGTTGGTCCCATACGGTTTTTCCGTTGACAATTACAGGGTTATCGTAAGCGCCATTTGGTCCCAGGAAAGTTGCAATCGCGGTTCCCACAGCAACGTTGCCATTTGCCATGACATTAACTCCTGATTCCCAGTTGGAGGTTGATGACATATTTTCCGTTGCATAAGCCACTAAATCCCAGCATTGAGCACCATAGTATCCATCCATATCCTTACCAGGTTGACCAAGCAACCCCCCACTTGTTAGTTCTGCAAGTTTTGTGGGCGTGACCATTAACCCTGGGGGTGCTGAATTTATGAAGATAGGCTTTGTCTGCATCTGATAATTAGAGAGATAGCCACCATAAAGTTCATCCCTGACAAACTGAGTACCATTCATGTACCAGGTATACACTTCCCCACTGTTTTTACGCCACATCAAATCGATGTTGCCGTCTGCATTGAAGTCACCTGTTCCCTGAAAGGTTATATCTGGTGCTGCCCACTGTAAAACAGATCGCTGTGTATGGTCACGGTCGTACCAGGCAACAATATTGCCATTCGCTAAGCGCCAGATGACATCGGTTTTGCCATCTTTATTCAAATCAGCAAAGCCTTGGAGTTTCGCGCTTGGGTCATAGCCACCATAAAGTTCATCCCTGACAAACTGATTGCCATTCATGTACCAGGCATAAACTTCTCCGCTGTTCTTACGCCACATCAGATCGATGTTGCCATCTGCGTTAAAATCGCCTGTTCCCTGAAAGGTGATATCCGGTGCTGCCCACTGTAGAACAGAACGCTTGGTATGGTCACGGTCATACCAGGCAACAATATTGCCATTTGCTAAACGCCAAATCACGTCGGTTTTGCCATCTTTATTTAAGTCTGCAAACCCCTGCACAGTTGCGCTTGGGTCATAGCCGCCATAAAGTTCGGATTTTACAAACTGAGTACCATTCATGTACCAGGCATATACTTCTCCAGTGTTCTTCCGCCACATGATGTCAACATAACCATCCCGGTTAAAATCACCAGTTCCCTGGAAAGTATAATCATTACCTATCTGACCAATCTCAACCCGTTTGGTATGGTCTTTATCAAGCCATAGGATGACTTTGCCGTCAGGGGCACGCCAGACGACATCGGTTTTATCATCTCCATTAAAATCATTGATATTAGCTGCGGTTAGGTCGCGGACAGTCAAGCCACCAGTCTCTTTCCAAGAATTCCAGGTTGCTGTTGATATGTTGGTCAAAGATCGGGTATAGATCCTCTGATCTGTACCTTCGATACCCTGAACGAGTTTGTTACCGAATACCGCCAATGTAGGTGTACTGAAGGTTGTGCCGTTGCCAATCCAAGTTGTCCAGGTCGTTCCATTGGACGTTGAGCGGGTATAAACTTGGTTGTCAATACCCTGAATAGTTTGATAAAGGCGACCATTAAAAACCTCTAACTCAGGGGCATCTAAGGTCGCGCCATTGGCAGCCCAAGCCGTCCAAGTCGTTCCATTAGACGTTGAGCGCATATAAACTTGGTTGTCAGTACCGCGCATAGTTTGGTAGAGCCGATTATTGAACACTTCTAATTCAGGCGTATCCGACGTAGCACCATTAGCAACCCAAGCCGTCCAAGTCGTTCCATTAGACGTTGAGCGTGTATAAACTTGGTTGTCAGTACCGCGAATGGTTTGGTAGAGGCGATTATTAAACACTTCTAATTCAGGCGTATCCAACGTAGCACCATTCGCAACCCAGGTCGTCCAAGTCGTTCCATTGGCTGAAGAGCGAGTATAAACCTGGTTATCTGTACCGCGAATAGTTTGGTAGAGCCGATTATTGAATACTTCTAATTCAGGGGTATCTAATGTAGCACCATTCGCAACCCAGGTCGTCCAAGTCGTTCCATTGGCTGAAGAGCGAGTATAAACCTGGTTATCTGTACCGCGAATAGTTTGGTAGAGCCGATTATTGAATACTTCTAATTCAGGGGTATCTAATGTAGCACCATTCGCAACCCAGGTGCTCCACGTTAGACCATCGGCTGAAGAGCGAGTATAGACACTGTTATTCATGCCGCGCATGGATTGATACAGACGCCCATTAAACACAACAGCCTCCACTCTAGACATCTCAATCGTTAGAGTTTTGCCATCGATAAAAATGGTTGAATGATCATCCTCAGCTTTCAACTCTAATAACTCGCCTGTACTGATGGCAATGCCTCGAACCTCACGGGAGAAAATGTCGCCTTCGTCGCCAGCTGAGTCAGTGGTGTTAATTTGGGCATCGATGAAGTGTCCAGTTTCTTCAAGAATGACGCCCGTGATGGCATCAACATTATGTGCATTTTGGTTGAGGTAATCTCTGGATAGATAAATCGTGTTGGTCTCAGCGCTGAAAGCGCCATAGGCTCCAGTCAGGTCGTCTCCTGAGCAGACTTGAATGTGGGGCAGTTTGCTGAAATCTTGATTAGCCCATTGGGCTGAAAGTGCGATCGCTTCTTGGGTGTTGTAGTTGTTGCCAAAAGCAGTCTCCATGGAAGCAGAAAAGTCTAGGCTCGTGGCGAAAGCTTTCAGGTATTGTTCTGCTAGCTGTAAGGCTTGTTCCAGGGTATCTCGGTTGGCGTGACCGCTCGACGATGGAGGATGGGGTAGCGTGATCTCGAAAGGGGAAGCGTTGCGGTTTAGAGCGGTTAGAGGAGTGGTAGCTGATAACTCGGAATTGGCATGACGCAAGTTGTCGGAGTTTGAGTTGCTTAGCATTGTTTTGAATGGATTATTGAGCTGAGATAAAACAAGGGGTTGAAATGAATCTCTTCAATCCTTGTTATGCCCCGAGCAAATCCAGGTCACGCTCAAAGGTTAAATTCTTTAATCCAGGTTTAAAGTGACTCTTTGAGCCAGTGGTTTCACTGCATCAAGCAAATTTTGGATAATTTTGAATACTGAAGCAGTACTGATGGTTTAAAGATTTCCATTTATAAAACTTTGCGGGTTTTACAGTGTGAACCCCATGCCCGACAGGTCGAGTTCTGTCCAGCCTTCCGCCGCTGCCTGGTCGATGAGTGCAAGCAATTCGTCCTGGGTCATCATGGTTTCTGGGGCAATTCAAAGGGTATGTGAGATCCCCGGCATTTTTTGAAAATACTGGGGATGCGTGGATTGGGGATGGTTGGCTCACCCGTTTTATCGCATCGGAGAGATGCGGATGGCATTAGAATGTTAGCAAACCTGTGTGGGTCAAGATTTCTCGGTCAACCCAGCGGACGTGAGGGATAGTATGGCGATCGCATCACCAGAACCAACAACTGAACTTCCATACCCTGCGATCGGAGAAAAGCGGGTCGTGATTCGAGGAATTTCGTGGGGGTCATACCTGCAAATTTTGGCTGCATTGCCCCAATCTCGGGGTTCTCGCCTCACTTACGACGAGGGAATGCTAGAAATTACCATGCCACTCGAAGATCATGAGTTCTATCGGAGCTTGATTGAACGGTTCATTGTCACGCTGATCGAATCTTTGGGAATGCGGGTAAAGTCGATGGGTTCAACGACCATGAATTATCCCGGTTTGAAGAAGGGAGCCGAACCTGATAGTGCCTATTACATTCAACATCAACCGTTGGTGAAAGGTCGCCATGTCGATTTTTCCCAAGATCCACCGCCCGATTTAGTGGTTGAAGTAGACATTACCCATACGGATATTCAGAAAAATCAGTTTTATGCCACGATTGGAGTGCCGGAATTTTGGCGGTTTAATGGCAAAGTCTGGCGAATTTATCAGCTTCAGTCAGGGGTTTATGTTGAGGTGAGTGTTAGCCCCACCTTTTCGCAAGTGCCCAAAGAATGGTTGTATGCGTTTTTAGACCAGGCTAAAGAGGATGAGATTGAGGCAGTGCAAGCGTTACGTGCCCGATTTTAAGGATCAAAATTGATGAACCTGTAATTCGTTTTGAGAGGGCGACGGCGGAGCCGTCGCCCTCCCGAAAAGAATTCGGTTTGATGAAATCCATGTTCCTACGCAGTTACGTTGCAGGCTTTTTGCGACCGCAATAGTGGATCAACAAGACGAATAACAATGTTCCGGTAAGGTATTTGATTGGGTCTGGGATAAATGGATTGGGGGAGAAGAATCCTTCGATGGTTCCGGCAATCACCAGCATCGGCACGATGCCATAGACCAGTTGCACCGCTTGGGCACCGTAGTAGCGCAGGGCATCAATGCGTTTATATGTGCCGGGAAACAGAAGGGCGCGCCCGATGAGCAATCCGGCTCCACCGGAGAGGAAGATGGCGGGTAGTTCTAAAGAACCATGCGGCAAGACAAATGCCCAAAAGGGATATGCCAGGTTGTTTTGCCCGACTAAGGTGGCGATCGCCCCAATCAATATGCCATTGAACGCCAGAATATAACTGGTAAATGCACCGGCAGTCATACCTCCGGCGATCGCCCGAAAGCATACCGTCAGGTTATTCACCATAATGCTGCTGGATGCCAGGGGTTCGGTGCCGACAATCGAACCCATCCATAGTTTTCCTTCATCGCGTACCATCTGGATTAACTCGGTCGGCACTACCAAGTTTAAAAACTGCGGATCGCGCCAGGAAAACCACCAGGCAATTATGCCACTGATGACAAAAATCGCGGTTGCCAGGGTTGTGTAGAGGGCAGTTTGCTGGACGACTGCCGGAAATCCCCACAGGCAAAATTCTCGGACGGTTTGCCATTCTTGTCGCCGAGAACCCTGGTAAATCTGGTTGTAGCTACGAGATGTCAGGGCTTGCAAATCGTGTGCCAGGGTTTGACTCACCTGATTTGTTCTGATTCGTGCCAAATCTGCCGAAACAGATCGATATAAACTGGCTAATAGCTTAATCTCATTCGCCTGTAGTGACTTCAATCCTTTTTTCTCGACTTGCTTGAGCAGCGCATCCAGGCGCTTCCAGTCTGGTTCTCGTCGGGCAATCCACCGTTGGACGTTCATAGGCAATGTATTGAGCAATATCCCTCTCTTCAAGGAGTCTAACTCATGACCCAGAGTCCTGCTCCCCCCAGCTCTCTTAGCCTGATCGAACTGCTAACCGTCGGGAACGTGGTCACTGCGGGTTTACAACTCTATCGCTTTCGCTTTAAAGCCTATTTGGGCATTGCGGCGATCGCCATTTTGTGGGCTTTATTGCCGTTTGTCGTGTTGATTCCCATTGTGCTGCTGTTGGTCAATGATGCTGGCAAAACTCCGGCGCTCTGGCTCATGCTCCTGGCGTGGACAGTTTTGTTGTCCTATGGGGCGGCTCAGTCGTTGTCTGAAATTGCCCTGATCTCGCGGCTGGCGTTTGGTGAACTGGTTAACCAACCGGAAACGGTGCGGGCTGCCCGCCGCCATGCCAAAGCTCGGGTGTGGGGGTTTTTGATTGTTTCCTCGCTGGTGATTGCCATTCTATTTGGCGCTTCCATGGGGCTATATATCCTGGTTACCATCGTCATCACGATTGCTTCGGTCGTTGTGATGGTTCCCTTTGGGGTGCTGGCACCCAATGCCGGACCCAATCCGTGGGTAATTGGGGTTGCGATCATTTTGGGCATCACTGTCTTATTTTTCTTTGCTACTGCCCTGAGCTGGTTTTTTGCCCGGTTTACAATCGCTGAAGTTCCCTTAGCCGTTGAAACTGGAATTGGTGCATCGACCTCCGTCGGTCGCAGTTGGAATCTGACGCAAGGTAACGCTATGCGAATTTTGCTGATATGGTGGGTTGCGTTTTTAATTACTATTCCCATTCAGGCGATTGTGCAAATTAGTTTTGCTGTGATTCAGGTGCTGTTGGGTCGGGTTGTAGCACAAGGCACGCCTGGGTTTGTCTCGCTGTATCTTTTAGTGTTATATGGCGTTGCGTTGCTGTCTAGCATTGTTCTAATTCCGTTTTGGCAATCGGTCAAGGCGGTCATTTATTACGATCTGCGTAGCCGCCGAGAAGGATTGGGGTTGCGGTTGTGCGATCGCAACCTGACTGACCGAGATAGTTTTGATAGCCTTTAGAGTGGGAACTGTCATGCGCCTCTTTAACCACGTCACCCTCAGAACTCCCGAAAGTGTCGAACTCGAATTTACCCTGGCAGGCATTGGCAATCGGGCATTTGCGTTGTTTATCGACTACATCATCCTGGGCATAGGGTTGGCTCTATTTCTCATGGCCTGGGCATTGTTTTCAACGCAACTGTTGCTGTATTTGGAGGCAACTGATATCAACTACAGCGGTTTGCCCAACTGGTTGCTGGCGATCGCCCTGCTTCTGACGTTTGCTATTTTTGTTGGCTACTTCATCTTTTTTGAAACCTTAGGGCAAGGCAGAACGCCAGGAAAACGATTTGCTCACATCCGCGTCATTCGCGATGATGGTCGCCCTGCTCGATTGGGGCAGGCAACTCTGCGGGCGATGCTGCGTCCGGTCGATGATCTGCTGTCATTAGGGGTTGTGTTGATTATTTTAGGGAAGCGCGAGAAACGTTTGGGAGATTGGGTTGCCGGAACCCTGGTGATTCAAGAAATCAGACCCGTGGTGAAAAAAACGCTGGGACTGGCGGAGCAATCCCCCGATATCGCCCAACAATTGCTCAATCAATCTAATATGGCTGCATTACTTCCCGATGATTTTGCCGTTATTCGCGATTATCTCCATCGGCGATCGCTGATGGATACCAGTGCTAGAGGTCAATTGAGCCTCCAACTTGCCCGTCAGCTAAAAGATATCATTGCTCTGGAAAAACTGCCCCAAGATATGACCCCTGATCTGTTTTTAGAAGCGGTCTATCTGGCATACCAACAACAATCATGATGCATCGCCTCTTTCTATCATCCTTTAAATTCTTTGTCCTTTCGCCAGGAGATCCCGCAACGTGAATTTTGGTCAGTGGTTGGGTGTTATTTGTCTGGCGATCGCGCTGATCATTCTCTGGCAAATCCGGGAGCTATTGTTGTTGATTTTTGCGGCAGTTGTTTTAGCAACCGCCCTCAATAGCCTGGTACGACGGCTCCAAAAATCAGGGTTAAAGCGTGGCTTTGCGGTATTAATGACGTTGGGAATGACGTTGTTTCTAGGCATTTTGTTTGCAGGCTTGATTGTGCCACCGTTTGTCAATCAGTTTGTCGAATTGGTCAAAATTCTACCCAGTGCGGTGATTCAAATCCTGGCACGTCTGGATAACTTGATCTTGCAGCGACCATCCTGGTTTCCCGAAGTCCAGCTCCCCAGTACTTCTGATCTCACCCAGCAATTGCAACCTGTTGCTCAAGATCTGATTCAAGAACTGTTTGCCTTTTTCTCTAATTCGCTGAATGCGTTATTAAAACTGTTATTAGTCGTGATTTTGACCTTAATGATGTTGGCAGACCCTGAAGCCTATCGCAATGCCTTCATTCGTTTGTTTCCATCCTTTTATCGGGTGCGGGCAGATGAAATTATGTTGAAGTGCGAAGTTGCGTTGGGCAACTGGTTGGCAGGGTTATTAATTAGTTCTTCGTTTGTGGCAGCGTTGAGTGGGGTGGGCTTGTGGATTTTGCAAATCCGGTTTGTTTTGGCACATGCGCTGTTGGCAGGGTTGCTGAATTTCATTCCTAATATCGGACCAACCCTCAGCATTGGCTTTCCGCTAACAGTAGCCTTGTTGGATGCTCCCTGGAAGGCGATCGCTGTTCTGATTCTTTACTTCTTTATTCAACAAATTGAAAGCTACTTGCTCACGCCCACCGTGATGGCACAGCAAGTATCGCTTTTACCGGCGTTAACCCTGATTGCTCAGATTTTCTTTGCCAGCTTCTTCGGTATTTTAGGATTGCTGCTGGCTCTACCGTTGACGGTGGTTGCCAAAACCTGGATCGAAGAAGCCTTGATGAAAGATATTCTCGATCGCTGGCATCGCCAACCCTCTAACTCGTTCCTTGGACACCTTCCCGCCAGCAATCTCGCCCCTCAACTGCCTGCGGCACCTGACATCATCCCTCCGTCTGTTCCGACTGAACCGACAGATAAACCGCCTGGGGCATCGGCTCCAGTCGTAGTCGAGGCACCTACGGATGAATCAAAATAGGCATTGCTGAAGATCGGAATGAATCTGAAGGTTTCACCTTTAAATTTGTCCTTCCAATCAGTAACGCCTAACAATACAACTATGGATGGCATCATACCGAGGATCTGTAATGGAAAATTGGCAGGCAATTTGGGCTACGGTAACCTTCATGGGCGTGATTGTACTCGTCATGACGGAATGGATACAGATGACGGTTGCTGCCTTGTTAGGCGCATTGTTGTTAGTGTTTGTCCATGTGATGACATTAACAGAAGCGATCGCTTACATCAGCAATAGCTACTCGACCCTGGCATTGTTTTTTGGCGTGATGGTGTTAGTGCGGGCATTTGAACCTACAAAAGTGTTTAGCTACCTGGCAACTCAGATTGTAATTTTGGCACGCGGCAGTGGGAAGCGCTTGTTACTGGGAATTGTGGCGATTACGACACCGATTTGTGCTGTGTTGCCCAACGCTACAACCGTGATGTTATTGGCTCCGTTGATTCCACCCATGGCGGCAGAAATCGGCATTGATTTTGTGCCGTTGCTGATTTTGATGGTTGTGGTTGCCAACAGTGCTGGACTGCTGACATTGGTTGGAGATCCTGCCACGTTTATTGTGGGCGATGCCATCAATATCAGTTTCATTGAATATCTTCAGCGGTTAAGTTTGGGGGGTGTCGTGGCGATCGCCACGATTGTCGTAATGATTCCTGTGCTGTTTCCTAAAATCTGGCGCACCCAAATCGACGACTTAGAACAACTGCCCCACCCCACTATCAACCATCCGCGCGTTTTGCTCATGGGTGCCCTGATCGTGACCTTCGTCTTAACCTTTTTTGTCATTGGTGAAACATTGCCTGTCCCCCTTTCACCGGCTGCTGTTGCCTTAATGGGAGCAGCACTGGCATTGCTCCTGGCGCACCACAGCAAGATTGACACAGTCAACAATATTTTGCGCGATGTAGATTGGAGCACCCTGATCTTTTTTATGTCGATTTTTGTCTTGATTGGGGGATTGGAGAAAACAGGTGTAATTGCAGCACTATCAGGATTGCTGGCTATCCTCTTGGGCAAAAATATCCTGCTTGGATCCATTGCCTTGCTATTTGTCATCGGTCTTCTCTCCAGTGTGGTGCCCAATATCCCCTTAGTCGTGGCAATGGTGCCCTTACTCAAGCAATATTTGGTGAATATTGGTGTGGTTTCGTCAGACGTACTCAGCCCCACCTTTCAAGGACAGTTTGATCCAGAACTATTGCCCTTGTTTTACGCCATGATGTTTGGGGCAACTTTAGGGGGCAACGGAACGCTGGTGGGTGCCTCTGCCAATATTGTTGCGGCGGGTATTTCTGAGCAACATGGACGCCGCATTCCCTTTAAGACCTTTCTGCGCTACGGCTTGCCCGTGATGACGATGCAACTGATCACAGCTGCTTTGTATGTGGTGATTCGTTTCTTTTTACCCGTTGGTCATCTGTCAGGGCAATAGGTAAACAAGTTGTGCGGACTTTGTCTATAGGAATTTTCAATGGCGTGAAGTAAGCGTTTTTTGTGTGAGAGCCTCGCGGAGCGAGGCTCTCACACAAAAAACACATCTATCTAAGCGCAAAGCACTACATTCATAGCGCTGGGTGCAATCCAGTTGGGACAGATGATGGATTGAAATGCTTCATCCCGCGCAGTGTTTCAATCAATCCCCTTTCTGTGATCTATGGCGTGATATCTCAATGCGATCGCCAAAAAAAGGGCATTGCTCAATAGTGGTATGAATTTGAACGTGAAACCTTTGGTTTCACGTTCAAATTCATACCCAAAATCAGCAACGCCAAAAAAAGAGTGTGGGATATACTGCTCAGCAGCACTTCCCACACTCTTTGGGTTGGAATCCTGGTGTTTAAACAGCGGCGAAGTATTCTTTAGACTTCACCGGGTCGGGATTCATGGTCTTGTCGCCGGGTTGCCAACCCGCAGGACAGACTTCATCGGGGTGAGATTGGACGTGTTGAATAGCTTGCAGGGTGCGCAGCGTTTCATCGACACTGCGACCAAAGGCTAGATTGTTGATGGTTGCATGTTGAATCACACCATCTTTATCGATAATGAACAGACCTCGTAAGGCAATGCCCGCGTCGGGGTCAAGAACGTTGTAAGCAGAACTGATTTCTTTTTTGATATCGGCAACCAGGGGATAGTTGAGGTCGCCCACACCGCCGCTCTTGCGATCGGTCTGAATCCATGCCAGATGAGAAAACACACTATCGACAGAAGCACCTAACACTTCGGTATTGAGGGCTTTAAATTCTTCGTAGCGATCGCTAAATGCAGTGATTTCTGTCGGGCAAACGAACGTGAAGTCCAGGGGGTAAAAGAACAGAACAACGTACTTACCGCGATAATCAGATAGTTTGATGGTTTTAAACTCTTGATCGATCACAGCATCAGCAGTGAAATCAGGTGCAGATTGACCAACCCGGAGACATCCTTCGGAACCATGGGTCATACTTTCTCTCCTTAATAACTTAGGTCTACTGTCTACTGTTGTCTACTGTGTACAGCCCCAGCACAGCATGACAGTAGCCACACTGAGCCGTTGTACGTATGGGTTACAAACCGTTACGAATATATCATAGTCATAACGATTTTGAGTAAAATCTAAAGTTTTCTTGAAGAGTATAGCAGTCGCTCAGTAACTTGCCGCACTTTTCTAGTCAAGAGTGGCGATCGCCAGTTTAATGTCGCTGACCAGTTGATCGATACGGCTCTGGGTCGTTGCCCAGGAGCACATCAATCGAGCGCCCCCCACGCCAATGAAGGTGTAGAACTGCCAGTGTCGGTCTTTGAGGAATTGCAAGACAGGTTCTGGTAAGGCAACAAAGACGGAGTTAACCTGGCGCGGAAACATCAACGTCACTTCGGGAATATTGGCTAACTGTTGTTCTAAATAGGCGGCACAATCGTTGGCATGACGGGCATTGCTCAGCCATGCGCCCGTTTCCAGTAAGCCTAAAAAGGGTGCAGCAATAAATCGCATTTTGGATGCCAGTTGTCCGGCTTGTTTGCAGCGATAGGCAAAGTCTTCTGCCAGGGGTTTATCGAAAAACAGGATGGCTTCGCCCAGCGCCATGCCATTTTTTGTGCCCCCAAAACACAACACATCCACACCGCGCTTCCAGGTTAGCTCTGCCGGACTGACCTGCATCGCTGCGATCGCATTGGCAAATCGGGCTCCGTCCATATGGATTTTTAAGTCATGGGTTTGGGCGATCGCTTGAATTGCGTCTAATTCATCCAGGCTATAAAGGGTACCCAATTCGGTCGGTTGGGTAATGCTGATAACTTTGGGTTTGGGGTAGTGAATATCTAAGCGTTTAGTGGCGATCGCTGCAATTGATTCAGGCGTTAGCTTGCCATTCTCACCCTTACCCAACAATAGTTTGGAGCCATTGGAAGCAAATTCTGGTGCGCCACATTCATCGGTTTCAATATGCGCCGTTTCATGGCAGATGACACTGTGGTAAGACTGGCAGAGCGACGCTAGAGACAAGGAATTGGCAGCAGTACCATTGAAAACAAAAAAGACATCACAGTCTGTTTCAAATAGCTCCCGAAATGAGTCTGCTGCGCGTTGCGTCCAGTCATCATTGCCATATGCCATGGCACTACCAATATTGGCTTTGGCAATATACTCCATCACTTCTGGGCAAATGCCCGAATAGTTGTCGCTGGCAAACTGGTCGAGTGCGCTCTCCATGCAGGTATCGCCATAAATACAAGGATTGTGTGAGAGCCGCACAGCGTGCGGCTCTCACACAATACCGTAATCGATCTCCGCAGGAAATGCTATCAAAAACCAGCGTTTCTGCACGGTTAGGACGCTTAAAAAAGAGTTTGATTCACTTTTATGAGACGGCACGGCTCTACCGCGCCGTCTCATAAAAGGGATGGATTTTAATGTTGTCAGGATACTTACCGAACCGCAGACAATACATCCGGTGGAATTAGTACTTCATCGATCGCATGAATCACCCCATTTTCGGCTTCCATATCAGCATCTACCACGCGCACATCATTGACGTAAAGATTGCCGCTGCGTCGGGCAATTTCTACCTCGCTGCGTTCTAAGGTGCGAACGTTCATGGAACCGCTAATGGTATCAGCTGTCATCGGTTCTGCGGCAGCAATCACATGATATGCCAACACTTTTGCCATCAGGTCGCGATCGCCTTGCAGTACCGTCATAATATTGGCTGGAACAGCGGCAAAGGCTGCATCGGTGGGGGCAAAGACCGTAAACCGACCGTAGCCTCTGAGGTCTTCGGTCATGCCCAATTCGTCTAACAAGCTCAGTAGGGTCGTGAAGGAGCCGTCTGCCATTGCTACATCGACAATATCTCCGGCTTCAGCCACCAGTGTTCCAGTAGTGCTAAGCGATGATGACAATCCTGCCTGGGCGATCGCCCCATCTGTTGCCGGAGCCACCGTTGTCCAACCCTTGCTGGCACTGAACAATAAGCCCACCGTCATCAACCCGATCATGCCAAAGGTACGCACAGAAAAGCGATCGAACCGAGTATTCATAGCCAATCCCCTGAATGCAGATGTTACGAAAACCGTTGAGTTCGCACGAGACGCGAAAGCAAGTCACGTGTTGTGACGTTTGCCACGCGATATAGTTCCGCAAGATAGAATTTCGCTCTGGGGCGTCCTGAAAAATAATATCTCACAAACCCGAAGATTGATTTTTGGAAGCGCGGCAACGCCGCGCTTCCAAAAATCAATCTTCGGGGTTTATTTAATTTGTGAGTTTTAGAAAGTAATGGCACCGGCAAGGCGAATATCCGAGCCATCTTGATTGGTGTGATAGGTAAATTGTTCGCTATCCGCTTCAACGACGATGCGCCAACCATCAATAGCAATTTCAGTGCACGCGCCATTGGGACCCGGATCGATACCCAGGCAACCATTCCATACTTGTGATTCTGCTTCGACTACCTTCAAGTTTTCGACCGGGATGCCAGAACGGTCTGAGGCTGCCTGCAAAACGCGATCGCGCACCGTGCGAGGCAAGCCAGCTTCACTCCGGCTTTCCATCCGAATCGTATTGCCAGTGGTATCAGTGCGATAAAACCAACTGCGATCGCCATTGGTGACTTCTACCCGCCATCCTTCAACGGTCGTAGCGGCACAGAGTTCAACAGGTGAGCCTAAACCCAAACAACTATCCGACCAGGTTTGGTAACGATAGCCAATGACTTGCACATCACGACGAGCCACGTTAAGGTGGGCTGCCAGTGCCTGACGTACCTTGCGGGCAATAGGGCGGGGCAAGCGTTGATGGGCTTGATAGTATTCGGGGCGAACTCGCAGATCCTCTTGGGGCGAACTGTGAGTGGGGCGATCGCCACGCGATTGCTTGAGTTCTTGTAAAGCAGTGCGAGACAACGGTTCTGCCAGTGCAGTTTGGGCGATCGTTGTACCTGCACCTAACAATAGTGCGCCGGTCAATAGTAGCGTTGCCAGCGGTTGAGCGGAACCCTTAGGAGATTGTGTCAAACGAACCATAAATCAAGCGTCCTTTCTTCTTTGTAGCCTTCATTTACAATAACTAGCAAAGCGGACTGACTATGGCTCCGTTACAAAATTGGTGACGCATTGACGTTATTTTTCTGGACAAGCCCCCATCACAGCAGACTACCCAGCAATAACCCCAATCCGGCTCCGGCTGGCACCAATTGCCAGGTAGGAATTTTGTAGCGCAATAGAGCCACCAGAGCCATGATGCCGATGGTGATGGTGCCAAGCGTTGTGGTGAGTTGATCATGTACAAACGCAGACTGTGCTAAAGGAATGGCAGCAGCGGCGATCGCTCCTAAAACGGCGGGCATCACCCCTTTGAGGAAGGCTTTGATCCAGAGATTTTGGCGCAGGCGCAGCAGGATGGGCGATGCCAGCATGATAAACAGAAAAGATGGAGTAAAGATGGCGATCGCAGATACCAGTGCCCCCAAAATACCGGCGACTTTATAGCCAACAAACGCAGCCGTCAGTACCACCGGCCCCGGACTTAACTGCCCGATGGCTACACCATTGATAAATTCTTCGCGGGTTAACCACTGGAAGGTTTCGACCACTTCACTTTCCAGTAACGGAATGATCACCAAGCCACCCCCAAAAATGAAACTACCTACTTTGAGAAAAAACAAACCCAGGGGTAGCCCAAACGTTTGAATCCGTTCCCAGCCCCAAATGCCAGACAGCGTTAAGCTATCAGCGGGTACATTGGCAAGCAATAACGGTAGGGGTGGCAGTAGCCACCCCTTGACGGATGGTGTATTGGGTGGATATGGGGGTGAAGGCGGTCGGTAAAGCCCGATGCCAATCAATCCGGCACTAATAAATTGCAGCAGAACGTTGACGTTGAAATATACGCTGAGCAAAAAAACACCGAAGGCGATCGCACCACTTGCCCAGGTTTGAATTGTCTTCTGCCCTAGCTTCCAGCAAAATGCCAGAATAATGGCACTGACTACAGGCGAAACTCCCAGAAACAGGGCATTGACCTGCGGCAACCCTTGAAACTTGAAATATCCCCACGATAGTGCCAGCACAATCAAAAAAGCAGGAGCAATGAAAGACAGCCCCGCTACCAATGCACCCCATTGTCCTGCCCGAACATAGCCGGTATAAATGCCCATCTGCGTCGAAGCAGGCCCCGGCAACATTTCACAGATCGCCAACCCCTCAGTAAATTGCTCCTGGGTCAGCCATCCCCGCCGTACCACTGCTTCGTCATTGATCAGGGCAATATGTGCCTGGGGTCCCCCAAACCCAATGGTTCCCAGTCTGAGAAACATCCGACAGAGGTCGAGTAACCGACTCGACCTGGAATCTGATGGATGTTTGACCTCAACGGTAGGTTTTGGGGGTGTCATAGGGTCTTCCGAGCACAAAATTCATTGACCCATTTTACAACTGCGATCGCCAGCTCCATGTCGGGCGCATCACAACGCCAATCCACTAGATCCCTGGCATATTCTAGAAATGCTGGGATCTTAAAATTCTGGGATTGGCAATCCCACCGGATCGCTATGCCAGAATTGAGGATAAAGCCTTTGAGCGAAAATTTACCCCATTGCTACCTATGACTTCATCATCCCCCATCAAACTGACGATCGCCTTCAATGACCCTGATTTAGACCCCGACGAAAGACAAGAACAAGCCCAACAACTCAGAAACGAATTGAAGGACATGGACGAAGTAGAAACGGTTGATCTCGTCCGTGATCCCAATCCACCCAAACAGGGAAAAGGGGCTGGGTTTTTGGTAGGGATGTTGATGGCAGAGGTGAGTAAAGAGAATGCGCTAAAACTGATGGGATTTTTGGGCGATCGCCTGTCTAATAAACCGATCGAACTTTCCGTCGAAGGCAATGGCAAAAAGCTCACGGTCAAAGCCCACAGCCGCGAAGAACTAGAAGCTGCCATCCAAGCAGCCCAAGCGTTTGTTTCTGCCTAAGAGCCGAACCCCGTAAGGGCGAAGCATTCGGGCAAAAATTTCATGGCTTTATCTTGAGCTGGTGTGCCGAATGCTTCGCCCCAACCGCTACTGCATCGGTTGGGGTGGCACCGCATTCCCCGCAGGGTTCGACCAGATCACTCGAAACTGATTGGGGCGCATCCGATAGCCTTCTTCCAGCATCACTCGATCGGTTTGCTGTGGGTCAAAATAGCGATCGAAATCCGACTGCAATTGGTCAACATCCTGTTGTGCCAATGCCACTTCACCGCGCAATTTCTCTAGCTTGTTCTGTTGTGCCAGATTATAGGGTACCAGCTTTACCAACGCCGACACAGCCGCGATCGCCAAGACCACATTAACCGCCAACTTTGCCCCTGCCTCAAATGCGATCGCCTGATGAGACGCACGTTGTCTATGGCGCAACGCATTTTGGCTACCTCTGCGACGAGGAGCAGCGGCGGTACGTGAGGGGCGTTTTTGAGGGGGTTGCAAAGCGTTCATAACATTCAGAAAACTTGCTGTGCCAAAGAGCAAACCAAAAAAGATAGGGCTAACTCCTGTCCGGCAGCCAACTGACACAAATATGCGCCATGTTAGCACCAGATATAAGAATTAACCCTCAATATAGACCCTTCCGAGTGAGAGACGCAAAGCTTTTAGCAAAGCGTTGCGACTAAATCAACTCAATTAAAAGTTTTTGGGGGATGAAGGGGGTTTTATCCCCACGCAGGGGTTTTAAGCCCTGCACCCCACCAATAGCGCACTAACCGACCACTAGAGCTTATTTATACAGCTCTGTAGCTAGACGGAAAGCCAAAAATCCAGGAATCAAAGCGGTAAACAAAGCCACAAAGATTTGAGTATCTGATAAAGACATGATCAAACGTCTCCTGTTAGATTCGAGATGCCCATATATGACGGGTTGTTCACCAATTTCTGATAAATTCTGCTATTGTGGAACGACTTGTTACAAGCCGTAATAAATTTCTTGAATCAGATCCTCAAAATCCCATTAACAACAAGATTGCTTAAAATAAAATTAATTTCTATAAAGTATAGAGGTCAACCTGAAGTTCACCATGATGTCCGCAACGGCGTTGGGACCCAAACCAGATATCAACTAAAAATCGTTAGCCAAAAAATAATTGCCATATCGGCGTAATCTAACAAAGGAGTGATCTAGTAAACCGTTCAAGTTCGACGGTTCAATTATTATTTATCTAAAAGTTCTATTCAAAATCCTTCCCGCTCCTTCAGCCATCTCACACTGGCTCTCTCCCCCCAGAGAGACGGATTGAGAAAACGATTGAGATACTCTCAGGTCATTACCCACAATGGGCGATCGCTAAAATTGCACTATCTCCATTTTTTAACCGTTTTTAAAATGATTTAAACCACTGGGTGACTTCTTTTGGATATTTCTAGACCTGCTCGACCTCAGTTTGACCGTCAGATCAGACGGGTACAGCGAGATGTTTTGCGTATGGGCGCGCTGGTAGAAAATTCCTGTTGGCTTGCCCGCAAAGCTTTGTTTGAACGAGATTTAGAAGCTGCAACCCAAGTCGCAATTCAAGACAAACAGGTGGACCAATTTTATCGCCAGATCGAAGTCGATTGTGTGAACTTGATGGCGCTACAATCTCCTGTGACGCAAGACTTGCGGATGCTCAGTGCGATTATGCAACTGGTGCGCGATCTCGAACGCATTGGCGACTATGCCAAAGATCTGGGGGAAGTTGCCGTTAAACTTTTTCCCTACCCGCCCCACCCTTGTATGGATCGGATTCAAATCATGACCGATCGCTGTCGAGCCATGCTGGCGATGAGTTTAGAAGCCCTATCTGAGCTGGATGCCGAATCGGGATTGGATATGAAAATTAAAGACGATGCCGTAGATTCTGACTACGACAGTCTTTATAAATTGCTGGCGCTACAAAATAATGTTCAAGGGGTGATCGAACCGATCGTGTTGATGGTGCTAGCCATTCGCTATTTAGAACGTATGGCAGATCACGCGACCAATATTGGCAAACGAGTGGCTTATATTGTCACCGGGCAACGATAGGCTGACACTCTAGTGGTGTTGATTCGTTGGAGAGACGCGCTCTGGGAGTCTTGGCAGAAAATTAACAACATATTTGAAGCACGACCACCCGCAGAAATGGCTGGGATACAAATTCGCCTGAGATTTGCCTGAGAAACGTGACGAAATTTGTCAACACGATAGAATCTACGGGCGGATAAATAAAATAAAATGGAAAAAGTGCGAAATTACTGATAATGTTTGCACTTAATTGTAGAAATACCTGTTCATGGCTACGACTCACCCCCCTGGAGGTACTTCGTAAGTGTTACAGGATGTGGATTTGCTCTTAAATCTTGAGCCTGGAGCAATTGCCTTGCAGGTAAGTGCCAAATCGTGTGGGTCGTTTTTAGGAGGTTCCTATTCCAATCAATAGATTTCTTGTCGAGAGGAGTAAACGGTGGCGCAGCTGCCGCAATCCCAACCATCTCATGGACAAGAGGTCTAATGTAGGGACATTCTGATGCGAGTGGCGTATGTCATGGGAACAGGGATACCTCTTGACTCAGCAATCAAAATTTTGATTGTCAGATCGAGCAGGGTTATAGTGTGGAGGGCTAGAGGACGACTGACTCTAGTTCTATAGCGATCGCCAAATCAGTTAAGACAGGATGCAGGGGTGGAACTCCTGGCTGGGAGTGTAGCCTTCATACCCCCTGGCTTAAATGGGATGGCTAACGCTATAAAACACAAACTTGACTCTATCGGGTTAAGAGGTGTGTGTATCAGCAGTGCAAGGAGAGTCTAGTAAACCCAAGCAAAAAATTGGAAGGGGGTGAAGAGGGTCAACCTCTTTGTAGGAGCGTAGCTTCTAAACCTCCAGGTCGTATAATTTGGTGTTTGCCATACTAGTTCTTTTTATTAGGACTGCGTCGCTGGGGTAAGCTGGATTAGCACAACCGTTTCCGGTAAAGTTCATCCCTATTCAGGATTAGCCAGAGATTGGGGTTTACAGAACGGGTTGAGATAAGTCAGATACCTGAGATTAGTTTGGTGTGCATAGTGGCATTTAGCTAAGCAACGGATTTGGTTAAGTGCTCTTTTGCTAGATGGGTTGCTGCGAGTCTGACTTAAGTTGTGTGCTGTGTCAGACGCAAAGCCAGCAATGTTTCTATGCTGCTTCAGACGCGGATGAAGACGTTTTAGGACACCGTTGAGTCTTCGTTCCATCGGCAGTCAGTTGCGATCGCCAATGGGTTTGAACGGGGGTAGGGAGTGCGCCCTCACACAGAGAGACCACCTCTGCATCCAGTTCAGCCCTGAGGATCATCAATTAAATAAAACCCAGAGGTCTATGTTTGCAAGTACAGCCACGCCGTGCTGACAACCATACCTCGCCGGTTTTATAAAATTCACCGATCCGTCCGTAACAGATCGCTACCGGAAACAGTTTGAGGAAAGGTCAGGAAACCGCAATTCGATAGATCAAGGATCAATCGCTACATGGAATTTTCAATCGCATCGCTACTAGCCAATTTCCCAGACGATAAGCTGGTAGCCCCTAAGGTCTTAGAAAAAAAGCTCAATTGTGAGGATGAGTTTAGTCTTCGAAAATTACAGATCGCACTAGATGCTTTAGAGAAGATTGGCATCTTAGTCAAAGATCGAGGCAAATATCGCCGCATATTTGAAGAAGATGTCATTGAAGGCAAGCTCCGGTGTTCTAGTAAAGGCTTTTGCTTTGCCATTCAAGATGTTGAAGGCACAGAAGATGTTTATGTGCGCGAAAGCCACTTGAATACCGCATGGAATGGCGATCGCGTCCTGGTAAAAGTCACCAAAGAGGGCAGTCGTAGACGTAGCCCCGAAGGTGAAGTCCGCCTGATCTTAGAACGAGCTAACTCATCGGTCTTAGCCAAAGTCAAACAGGTTGAAGATGCCTATCACGCCGTTCCGTTAGACGATCGGCTGCTGTTTGAGCTTGCTCTCAAAGCCAATGGGGTCAACCTGGAAGAAGCGGTTGAACAACTCGTTCATGTTGAGATCCTGCGCTATCCCTTAGGGCAAAATCTACCCGTCGGACGCATCGCCAAGATTTTAGGAAGCGACGCTCAAGCTGCTTCAGATATAGACATTGTGGCGTGCAAACACGACTTGCCCCAGGTCTTTCCCGATGCCGTGATTCAGGCAGCGAAAGCCCTTCCCAGCAAGCTGCGCAAGACGGACATGAAAAAGCGGCTGGATCTGCGCAATGTGCCGACTGTCACGATCGATGGTCCACCCAGGGCAAACGGGCCTGCCATTGACGATGCCCTGACGGTAGAACGGTTGGATTCGGGGCAATGGTTGCTAGGCGTGCACATTGCTGATGTTTCCTTTTATGTGGCAGGTCAGTCATCCATCGATCAAGAAGCCCAACGGCGGGGTACGTCGATCTATTTGGGTGAAACGGTTTTGCCCATGCTCCCGGATGCCGTCCATCGCTGTTGTGCCCTCGAAGCCGGACAAGACCGCCTGGCAATTTCGGTTCTCATTACCCTGACGGAAACAGGGGAAGTGGTGGATTTTGAGATCCAGCCCAGCGTGGTCAATGTAGATTATCGGCTGAACTATCAACAGACCCAGGCGATTATTCAACGCAATAACCCTGAAGAGTTGGCAGCCCCGTCGGCTTATCCCCTGCCATCGGTCGATGAGTTGCAGCAATTCAGCCCGATTTTTGAAATGCTGGATCAACTGTTTACCGTCAGCCAAGCGATCCGCATCCAGCGGCAACGTCGGGGTGCGTTTGATCTCAACCTGCCCGAACGGATCTTCCCAGATGAGGCAAATCCAGAATTAGGGAAGTTCCTTTCCACCAAGTTTCAGTATGACGATGAAGGCGCATTGGGGGCGATGGTGGTGTCGTCCTTTTTGCCTGCGCGCTCGATCGTGACAGAGATGATGTTGTTAGCCAATCAACTCATTGCCTCTCATCTCAAAGCGCTCCAGGTGCCAGCGTTGTATCGGGTGCATCGCACCCCTGACCCCGGCGATGTTCAAGAACTGCTAAAACTGATCAGCAACATGGGGATCGACTATCACCTCGATAATGAGGAAGTGGTCAGCCCGATGGACTATCACCGTTTGACACAACAGTTTTCCCAGTCTAAGGCTGAGAAGGTGTTGACCTATCTGTTGCTGTCTACGCTGAAACCCGCCGTCTATAGCATCACTCCCGGTAGCCACTTTGGGCTGGCGTTAGAAGCGGGTTATGTGCATTTCACCTCACCGCTGCGACGCTATCCAGATTTATTGATCCATCGGGTGCTGCATGCGGTGTTTGATCATGGGCGCGATCGCAAATCCAGTCGGTCTAAAGAGCAGGTTGATTTGCGCAGTAGCTCTTGCCACGACAAAATTAGCTGGAATGTTTTGCCCCCCGATGTGCAAACCCATCTAGAAGAACATTTTGCCGCGATCGCCATGCATTTGAGTGAGCGCGAAAAACTGGCTCAAGAGGCAGAGGCAGATCTGGAAGGGCTGAAAAAAGCAGAGTTCATGCAACAGCACACTGGCGAAATCTTCCACGGGTTGATTACGGGGGTGCAGTCCTATGGGTTCTTTGTTGAAATCGAAGAGTTGCTGGTCGAAGGCCTGGTGCATGTCAGTTCCTTAAAAGATGACTGGTATGAATATCGCTCGCGTCAACAAAAACTCGTCGGTCGCAAAAACCGTAAGCAATATCGGTTGGGCGATCGCGTCGAAGTTCAGGTGAAGAGCGTCGATTACTATCGTCAGCAGATTGACCTGGTGGCAGTGGGTGGTGGTAGTGAAGCCGGAGATGAAGATGGCGATGAGCCAATCTCCGAATCCTATAACTCGGAACCCTATAACTCCGAACCTTACATCTCGTTGCCTGATGATGACCTGGATCCAGAATTTGACGAAACCGGCGATCGCCGCGAAAGCAACAGCGAATTTGTCGAAGACTACGATTAGGCTCGTACCGAATTTTGGTTGAGAGAGCGGCGAAGCCGCTCTCTCAACCAAAATTCCAGGGTCATGCATCTCAGGATCGCTATAGAATCAGAAAAAATCAACGTTCTGAATCAGATGAATGGAAGCCATGCTTTGCATGGCTTCCATTCATCTGTCTGTAATTTATTAGGGCGCAAAGCGCTATCCAAAACGTGTCTCTTTCTTCCTCTTCTTCTCTGCCCTTGATCTTGGGGATCACCGGAGCATCGGGTTTGATTTATGCGGTGCGGGCGCTCAAATTTTTATTAGCGGCTGAGTATGCGATCGAGTTAGTTGCCTCAAAATCTACCTTTATGGTTTGGCAAGCAGAACAGGGTATGCGGATGCCTGTAGAACCCAGCCAGCAAGAGGCGTTTTGGCGACAGCAGGCAGGGGTGGAAACGGCGGGTAAGCTGCGCTGCCATCCTTGGGGCGATGTCGGTGCCAATATTGCCAGCGGGTCATTTCGTACCTTAGGTATGGTGGTGATGCCGTGCAGCATGAGTACGGTCGCAAAACTAGCCGCCGGACTCAGTTCTGATTTGTTAGAACGGGCAGCGGATGTGCAGTTAAAAGAAGGACGTAAGTTGGTGATTGTGCCCCGCGAAACCCCGTTTAGCCTGATCCATTTGCGCAACTTGACCACACTGGCAGAAGCGGGCGCTAGAATTGTGCCAGCTATTCCTGCCTGGTACCACAATCCCCAAACCATCGACGATCTGGTCGATTTTGTCGTAGCACGGGCGCTGGATCAATTGAATGTAGATTGTGTCCCCATCCAGCGTTGGCAAGGGCATTTAGCAGAAGAGTAAAGTGCAGCCGGAGACTGTATGCCCGAATCCGGCAGACCGTTCCGGGAACACGATTGAAGGTATTTTCGAGCTTGAAGGTGTACCAGATTGCCTCCGAACAAGATCACTACGCTCAGCTTTATCAGCGCTGTCGAGATACTGAAGGGGTGGAATATATCGGCTCGTTGCCGCAACCTGCTTTAGCCCAAGAACTGCAACAGGTGACGGCGCTAACCTATCCCAATATCTATCCGGAAACCTTTTGTAAATCTGTTTTAGAAGCAATGGCGTGTGGTCGTCAGATCATCACCAGTCATCTGGCAGCATTACCGGAGACTACCGCCCGGTTTGCCCGACTTGTCCCGATCAACAGCACCGTCTCACCTCTTTCTAAAACCGTTGAGCTAACGCTTGCAGAACGGACAGACTATATCAACCACTTTGTTAGAGAAACCGTCGAGATCTTGCAAATGGCTCAGGCGGTTACGACTGATTGTCAGACGCTTCTTTGCAACGACAAGTCAGCTACATTCAGCAAAACTGTACGTGGTCGGTGCGGGCGCAAGCCTGGATCCAATGGTTGACCCAGTTAAGCGGCTAAGAGACTTGCCTGTCATTCCTGGTATCCAGGCTCAGCCTGAATATCACTCTAATGCGGCTCAGCCGTTAGACTAAGGAGGCGGAGCTAGAGAATTTCAATGCAATGCATTGGAATAAGAATTGAACCAGAATTGGCGAAAGATGTTTGCCCAAAAACATCTCGTCTATGATCCACGCCCAACTCCTATGCCCGAACCCCTATAGCAGTCGAGGGGTTGATTAAGACTAAAGTTGTGTGAGAACCCTCGCGGAGCAAGGGTTCTCACACAACTTCCTGATTTAACCGTCTCGACAATTGCTATGGATATCAGAAGATATCAGATCCTTTCTGATTGCTCTATGCTGTCTCGTAAAAAGTGAAGTAGAGCAGTGATCAACCCATCACACGAAACCACACGAGAGACGAGCGTTCTCAAACCCTCGTGGTCTAAGATAGCGTTAACCGATTTCGTCATCATTTTTTGCGGCAATGGTTAGGGAACCACCGAGGTGATTTTGCAGCATCGTCAGTCTAAAGAACCGCATCGTTCAAAAACATTTCGTTTCTGGCGAAGATCCATTCAGCCTGTCAGCTTGCGAGTCAAGCTACTGATTGGTTTTAGCATTATCTTTAGCGTTGTGTTTGCTGGGGCTTTTTTTTGGTTTTATACCTTTGCAACCGAAAAAACTCTGTCTCGCTTAAAAACGGATATGCGATTTACCCTGCAAGGAGCGGCAGCGGGTGCTGATGTTGATGAACTGCTTGCCTTGTATCAAAGTGGCGATCGCAATCCCAATGGCTTTTCCGATGACCCGCGTTACCGTCGTCAATTAGATTGGTTTGAAACCGTTCACAGCATTGAACCCCGCGCATGGCTCTATTCCTACGTTGTTGGGTTGCCAGAGTCCAATCGCCGGGTGGGTTCGACGACTAACACCAAAGAGCAGTTAGAAATTGTCTATCTTGTTGATTTGTGGGCAAATTATGACGCCTCAAAAGCCGCACACTTTCTAGAATCGCAGCAGGCGGGTCAGGTCGCGCACCACGTCTACCGAGACCGACAACTGTATGAAATGCCCGACATCTATCAAGACAAGTGGGGAGCATGGCTTTCGGCGGCGATTCCGCTACGCACCCTGGACAACCGAAGCGTCGTCGTTTTGGGGTTGGATATCGAAGCCGACTATGTGTTGAAAGTTCAAGATGCTATCCGCAGCCGCATTTTGATTTCTTTCATCATCACCTACGGCATCTTGTTTATCTTGATCTACATTCTCTCGGGGATGCTGACCAAACGCCTCTCGCAGTTAACGTTGTCGGCAGAGCAAATTGGTAAAGGGAACTATGGGCTAAATTTGTCTTCTTTAACTGGGGGGCAGTTTCCCGATGAGATGAGTACCCTGGCAAAGGTCTTTGAGAGCATGGTAGACAGCATTCGCACCCGTGAGCGTTTGATTCGAGAGGGCAAACAAGCAGAATATGAAATGCGCCTTGCCTTGCAGCAAGAGCGAGAACTGAATGAACTGAAGTCGCAGTTTGTGTCGATGGTGTCTCATGAACTGCGGACGCCTCTAACCGTCATTCGTACCTCGTTAGAGTTGCTAGAGCGATATGGGCACATGACGACGGAAGACAAGAAGCAAGAATATTTTCAACGCAGCCGAGTTGCCGTCGAAAATATGACGCAATTGTTGGAAGATGTGCTGACCCTTGGCAAAGCCGAAGCCGGGAAGTTAGAGTTTAAACCGATCCTGTTGGATTTAGAGCAATTTTGCCAGGAAATTGCCCAGGAAATTCAAATGGGAACAGGCTCCAAGCATATTGTGTTGTTTCAAAGTCAGGTGAGGTGCGAAAAAGCAGCGGTAGACCCCAATTTATTGCGATCGATTCTGACCAATTTGCTGTTTAATGCGGTGAAGTATTCTGAAGAAGGCAGCAAGGTAGAGTTTGCCTTATCGGTTTTGGATACGGAAATCATGTTTGAAGTCCGGGATCATGGCATTGGCATTCCGTTTGAAGATCAGCCGCGTTTGTTTGAATTGTTTCATCGGGCTAGCAATGTCAGGATGATTCGGGGCACTGGGTTAGGGCTGGCGATTGTCAAACAATGCGTGGTGGCGCATCAGGGCACCGTTAAGTTTAATAGCCAGGAAGGGGTGGGCACCTCGTTCACTGTTCTGTTGCCCCTGCTGTGTGAAGATGCCCTAGAAACTTATGAAAATGGTGCGGATGTTGCTTAATGGTCGCAGATTTAATTAGCTCAGAGATTTAAGTTTAACAGCACGGTGCCGCTGCGCTTTCGAAAATAATGGCTCGAAAACAGTCGTCCAAACATAATCGTCGGTTTTTCTTGATGTCGTGATCGCACGATCACCCGTGGTTGAGGTTTTTTAAAGAGGTTTTCGTATATGAGTCGTGGCATTTATATCACTGCTAACGATAAGGTGATAGACCAAGCGATCGCCCTCCTCAAAAGCATTCGTCTCTATGATTCAGAAACTCCCGTCATCCTGATTCCCTACGACGATCATTATCACAATGCGGCTGCCGTACTGGGGCAACAATTTGGCGTCAAAGTCTACGACGATCTAGAGTTTATCGATCGCTTATCCAAAAAGCTACAACAGACGTTTGGCGAAGCTTTTTTTGCTCGACCCAACCAATTTCGTAAACAAGCCTGTTGGTATGGTCCCTTTGATGAGTTTCTGTATATCGACACCGATATCGTCGTTTTCGAAAAGATTGCCGACACCCTCAACTATCTTGCGGATTACGATTTCATTTGTTCGGACTATCAACATGCTGGCGGCATTAAAAATGTATTCAGTCCGGTTGTGTTAGACCAAAACGTATTTACCGAAGCAGAGTGTCAGGATATTTTTAATGGTGGGTTTTGGGGGTCTAAAAAGAATTTGATCTCTGAATCAGAGTTGTACGAGACGTTTAGCGAATGTGCTAGCCATCCCGATTATTTTGACTTCTCTGAAAAAACATCTGACCAGCCCATCATCAATTACATGATCTTAAAACGGGTGCCCCGTCGTCTCAATCTCGTCCGTAAACCGGGTAAGGGACCTGGTAACTGGGCTGGCAGCTCTCACTTCATTCAGAAAGACTACGTTCTGGTTGATCCTAAAGTCGATCAGCCGCTTCAGTATTTACATTGGGCTGGCATTCGCATTCAACCGGGTTGCCCCTATTGGACAATTTGGGAACATTACCGTTATCTCAACGAACCAAAACCAGAGTATGTTCCGCCGCCGCCAGCGTCCAAGAGTCTTTGGCAGCGTATTTTGGGCAAACTCAACGTGAAGTAAACCATCATCCTCAATTCCCATGACAACTAGTATTGTTACCGGCGTAGCAGGTTTTATTGGCTCTCATCTAGTAGAAGCGCTCCTGAACCGGGGTGAGCGAGTGATTGGTATCGATCACTTCAATGACTACTACGATCCAATGCTCAAACGCAAAAATATTGCCACGTTTGCCAATCATCCGTCGTTCCAACTTATTGAAGGCGATATTCAACAGCTTGACTGGAATGGATTATTCCAGGATGTGGACGTGGTGTATCATCAGGCGGCTCAGGCAGGGGTTAGAGCTAGCTGGGGCGATGGGTTTCGCTCTTACACCGAGCGCAATATTAACGCGACCCAGGTCATGCTAGAAGCTGCCAAAGATGCCAAACAACTGCAACGGTTTGTTTACGCTTCGACCTCATCGGTCTATGGCAATGCCGAAACCTTTCCTACGTCTGAAACGGTTTGCCCCCAGCCCGTCTCGCCCTATGGCATTACCAAACTGGCAGCCGAGCGGCTCTGTTGGCTGTATCAGCAAAATTTTAAAGTGCCTGTCACCGCACTCCGCTACTTTACGGTCTATGGACCGCGCCAGCGTCCGGATATGGCATTCCATAAATTCTTTAAAGCGGTGATTGATGATCAAGCGATCCCCGTGTATGGAGATGGGATGCAGACGCGAGATTTTACCTTTGTTGCCGATGCGATCGCCGCTAATTTGTTGGCGGGCAGTGTGCCGGAAGCAGTGGGTCAAATGTTTAACATTGGCGGTGGTAGCCGGGTGGTGTTGATGGATGTGTTGGCAACGATGGAAGAGATCGTCGGTCAACCGATCAAACGCGATCACAAAGGGTTAGCCATGGGCGATGCACGGCATACGAGTGCCGATGTCTCGAAGGCTAAAACGATACTGGGCTACGATCCTCAAGTCCCATTGCGCGAGGGGCTAACGAAAGAATGGGAATGGGTCAAAACCTTATATTGCTAAGGATCATGGATTTAATAACCTGTAATTCTTAGGTAAGGGCGCACAGCGGTGCGCCCCTACAGAGCACTTGACTCATAGAAATTATTTAATCCGCGATCCTAATGCCAATTTTTTAGGAAGACACGTCCAACCGATGACCCCCTGTAGTCCCCCTTGGCAAGGGGGACGGCGACAGCCGGGGGTAAATCAGGCGCAGCCTCATCTAAAAACGGTATAAGGCTTCCAGATTTAGCCTTACGCATTCAGGTTAGGACAAAGGGGCGTGGGGGCGTAGCCCCACGCAGGGGTTTTACCCCTGCACCCCGTCCTAACGTCAGTGCGTAGCACTATATTTTTTGAGAAAGCGATCGCCAAAGGCGATCGCTTTCCGGTTATTTACGAGTGTTGTGGGGCGCAGAGCGCCCCACAACACCGGACTGAAGCAATCTGCCCAGCGCTACAGAAGCAGTATTATTTCCCTTTTTGTTGGCTATAGCGTTGCTTAAAGATCTGTTGTTGTTTCTTATGATCGACGATGGCAGATGGATAGTTACAGCGATCGCGTTCTCGTTGTGGAATCGCTCCGGTCACCAGTTCTTCGGTGTCTAGGCTGCGTAACTCTGGCAACCACTCTCGAATATATTCTGCATCTGGGTCAAATTTTTGTGATTGACTGGCAGGGTTGAAGATGCGCAACGGTTTGGGATCCATGCCACTGGAGGCACTCCATTGCCAACCTCCATTATTGGCAGACAGATCGCCATCCACCAACTTTTGCATAAAGTAAGTTTCGCCCCACTGCCAGTTGATGATCAGATCCTTAGTCAAAAAACTAGCGACGATCATGCGGCAACGGTTATGCATCCAGCCTGTTTCGTTTAACTGTCGCATGGCTGCATCGACGATTGGGTAGCCCGTTTTACCTTCACACCATGCCTGAAAGTGATCGGGATTATCGTCCCAGGGAAAATCTTTAAAGGGAGCGCGATAGGGACCGTCAGCTAAAGCTGGAAAAAAGTAGAGTGCATGTTGATAAAACTCACGCCATGCCAGCTCTTGTTGCCAGGTTTGAATATTGGTTTGAGTTTCGTCGCTGCGGCTACGCTGATAGGCAGCATGGGCAGATGCCCAAACGGTACGGATGCCGATCGTGCCAAATTTTAGGGCAGCGCTGAGGTAAGAGGTGCCGGGAGTAGCAGGAATATTGCGTTGTTCGTCGTATTGCTCAATCGTGTGATGGCGATCGCAAAAGTCTTCTAATCGCTCTTGTGCGGCTTGCTCTCCAGGTGGAAGATAGAATTCGTTGTCCCAAACAAACCCCAAATCTTGAGCCGTTGGCAGGGGGATGCTTCCAGCCGCTTTTGCCTGTTCTAGCGCTTTGGCAGACAGTCCCTCTGCGTTTGCCAGAGCTGCGAACGGTGCCTGTTTGGGTTTGCTCTGCCAGTTGCGCCAAAACGGTGTGTAGACGGTGTAGGGATCGCCTCCGCCGGTGCGAATCTCGCCCGGTGCGTGTAGCAGTTGATCCCAGCTGGTATGAACTTCGATGCCTTGAGTTTTGAGGGCGTCAGTTAATTGGCGATCGCGTTCTTTGGCATAGGGTTCGACATCGAGATTCCAAAATACTGCGGTTGCCTTGAGCGCAGTCGCCAGTCGGGGCAGGGCTTGGATGGGTTGATCGTGCACAATCAACAACTGGCTTCCAGCTTTGGCATAGCTTTCTTGCAGTTCTTGCAAACTGCTGATCATGTACTTGACCCGAGCTGGTGCAATATCGCCTCGCTGCAAGATATTTGGGTCTAAACAAAATACCCCAACGACTTGAGGACTCCGTTGTCGTGCCGATGCCAACCCCGCATTGTCGGTTATCCGGAGATCTCGACGATGCCAAAACAAAACTAAATCAGACATAGCGTATCTAAAGAGCGTGAGTCTAATAAACTATAGCGCTTCGCACTCGGATAGGTTGCGGGTCTGGAGTGAGAGCCGCACTGTGTATTTCACGCCATTGCGCCGTGCTGTGGCAGTCGAGGGTTGTATTAAGACAAAGGTTGTGTGAGAACCCGCGCTCCGCGCGGGTTCTCACACAACCTCCTGATTTAACCGTCTCGACGGTTGCTATATATCTTTCAAAGATCAGTTAAAAAGGGACGTGCTAACGCAAAGCTCGCGATCGACTTGGCATCAATGGGTTCACCCGACAAAATTGCCTTTTCAAACTCTTGAGGGGTCATCAAGACCGTCTCAATGTCTTCATCCAGGTCTTGTTGAGGGGGTTGCTCCAGCTTTTCTAGCTCTTGCGCCAGGAACGCATAAATTACTTCATCAGAATAGCCCGGAGCCAGAAAAAATTTGCCGAGCCGATGCCATTTGTGCGCCCGGTAGCCTGTTTCTTCTTCAACTTCACGCTGAATTGTGGTTGCCGGATCTTCGTGTTTTTCGACGGTACCTGCGGGAAATTCGAGTAAGCGACCGCAGGCAGCAAACCGATATTGCCGAACTAAAACTAATTTTCCGTCGGGTGTCACAGGAATTGCTAATGCCCCGCCGGGATGGCGAATGCATTCCCAGTTACCTTTGGCACCATTGGGCAGACGCAGACTGTTAACTTCAAAGTTAAATTTGCGACCGTGATAAAACAGTTTTTGTTTGAGTAATTGAGGCGGTTCTTGACCAACAGACATGGGTAAAGAATATAAGGGGTTAGGGATTACAAATCGGGGCAGAGTAGAGGATTCGTGTTTTTGAGTCATCTTCCCACATCTGACACCCGGCACCGGACATCTGACACCTGTTATATGTGTCAATCGTTCACGGTTATGGCTCATTCGTCAATTGTTCCAGTAGTCGGATGACGGGTAAGCCGGTCGCGACGGATCGCTAATTAATCTTTACAAGTGTTTAAGAGCACAACCCGTCAATTTTGATCACTCCCGATCGATCGATTTGCTGAGCCAGGTCGGCGATCGCCTTTCTAGAAACCGGATCAACCCAATGCGGGGCAATTTCGGCTAGAGGAACCAACACAAAAGCACGTTCGTACATGCGAGGGTGGGGCACCTGTAACCGGGGTTCATTTAAAATTTGGTCATCAAATAAAATTAGATCCAGATCGAGTAACCGGGGTCCCCAGCGTTCCCGCCGGACTCGACCAAACTGGATCTCGATGTCTAGTAAGGTCTGGAGCAATTGTTGGGGGGTGAGATGGGTCGAAAGCAGAGCGCAGGCATTGAGATAGTCTGGCTGCGGGGGACCCACGGCAACCGTTTGGTAATAGTGCGACTGGCTGTGAAGGGTAATGCTGGGCGTATGGGCGATCGCCTTTAGCGCAGACTCCAAAATCTGGTGGGAGCTACCCAGATTACTACCCAGGGCGATCGCCACGCGCTCTCCCACATATTGAATTTGCGTCACAGCAGTAGGTTCCTAAACGAATTCGCAGGCGTTGGTTGAGGGTTTACCAGGTCGGGTCTACATAGAGATTGATCGTCATTTGGTTACAATCTGGCGGCACTGCACTGATACAAGCGCAGACGGTTTCATCTCCATTTACTTCGACTTCGCAGGCATGGCAAGACCCCATCAAACAGCCAGTCGGAATGGATAAGCCAGCACGATGAGCTATTTCTAGCAAGGGTTCTCCAACCTGTGCATCTACTGTCACGTTATCGGGTAAAAAAAGAACCTGGACAGTCATACGTTTGTGAGCAATAAACGACAAGTTACTCGCTGACCTTTGTCGATTCTAAACGGAGAAGCAACTGTACTGATACCCATTGTCATCTGCCTGAGCAGGGTCAGGCTTCTCAATCTGTTCTGTAGCACTTCGTTCTATAAGCGTTAACTCTAATGAAGCATTGCATCTTAAAAATAGTCAGCTATTCCGAAGCCGCATCTGATATTCAATCGATTCGGTATACAGTGTTTCAGCTTGAACAAGGGGTCGATCCAGGCATCGAGTTTGATGGTCAGGATGATACCGCAACCCACATTATCGCGTGTCTAGATGGGCAACCTGTGGGGACGACCCGAATTCGATTTTTGAGCAATGAGTTAGCTAAGATTGAGCGGGTAGCGGTTTTGCAGAAATATCGCCGCAAGGGTATTGGTAAGAAATTGATGGCAGAGGCGATCGCCTGGTTGAAAACTAAACATATCCCCGAAGTCAAGATCAACGCCCAAACCCATGCCAAAGCGTTTTATCAGAAACTAGGGTTCCACCAGGTAGGCGCTGAATTTAATGAAGCCGGAATTCCTCATATCGAGATGCGCAAGTCTCTAACGTAAGAGATCGATTTCACCTGAGAGATCTGCCAGTTAAAAAACTCCCAGTGTTGTGGGGCGCGGAGCGCCCCACAACACTGGACTGAATCAATCTGCACAGCGCCATAAGCGGAATGAAGCTATATGGCAATTCTTAATTGTGTGCAGTATGGGGTGATGGGTGAGAGCCTCGCGGAGCGAGGCTCTCACCCATCACCCGTAATCTCTCCAGGTGCGAAGCGCTATGGTTCTTGACGCCATTGGGTTTAAGACAGGGATGAGTTGAACTCGATGGCGTAGAGTGCCACGGTTCAACCCGACAAAAAATAGGGAAGTTCTCTATCTAGTTTGGGGAGAGATGCAACAGTTCTATGCCGTTAGTTCTATGCCGTTAGATAGAGTACCCAAAACTTTTTTTATCTATCTTAAGTTGTGTTTAAAGGGGGCTGATTAATCGTTACGTTTATCGATGTAATTCATCGGTTTAGAACGCTGCTTTTTGTTGCGTAGACTACATTCAGCCAAGTGACTATTATTGCCTCTCTATTTTGGCTGATTGACATCTGCCAAATGTAGTGTTCGATACCAGATATCTAAGCCCTTGGGGGCAATTCTAAAGACTTTCTTAAATTTTAAGAATTACATCGACTGAGGCAGAAAAACAGAGTGGTCAATCCTGCTGAAATAGACCTGTCAAATCTATAACTCGTGTTCTGCGATCGCTATTCTGTAAGGGTTTTAAGATTTTCGCTAAAAGAGAAAACCAATTGATCAAGACGATAGAAAAAATCTTGGAATAGGATAGACAGCAGTTTATGAAAAAATACTTCACATTCAATATTTAAGAAAGCTTCAGCGTTAACAGTTTTGCATAATTGTCAAGATTATTATGGGTATATCCCCTCTAAACATTAGGTAGGCTTCTCGTTGAATTTGCGGAGGATGTTTGTCATCCTTAAGTGTGTGAGGGGAAGAATGCTCTGCAACAGCAAAACTTTTTAACCAAAACAACCTTTGAATCAATAACTTTACTGAAAGCCATGAATACTTGTCCTTGCTGTTCTTCTCAACTTTTACGCCACGCTCGTCATAATCGCGTCTATTGGTTCTGCTCTCATTGTTGGCAAGAAATGCCCAATCTATCGATGGCGATCGCTAACAGTAAATCATCCCTATCTCAACTTTCCACATTCAGCGAACATCTAGAAGTCGCTCGTTAACATTAAGTCGGCGATTCATTGCCTGTTGTTAGCCATCCAGTCGTAGAGAGCTTTCTGATTCATTGATTGGATCACGATCAAATTTTTGTTGATTATGGGATATGTATTGTTGTCAAATCATTGCACTCCATAAAGAGTCTATTGGACGAGAAATATTCCATACTTAGTTCTTGCTAAAGCCTATTTACCTGACCCATGCAACTTCGTGTTACTGCCAGTAAAAGTCATTAGATGTGATCGAACATAAAAATTTTTAAACGTTTAATAAAAATATGGTGCGGCTCAGCCGCACCATATTTTTGTTTAAAGTCAAGTACATTCGGGGGCTGGAGATTGTCTAAGAGCAGCCCCAGCCTGTTAATCGAGTAGTTTGTTATAGGTATGAATCTGACGGTAAGCCAGTGGGGTTTACGTTCAAACTCACATCAGCAGTTGGAACTGTTTTACGTTTAGCCGAGGTTGAAGTCTTGGGCAAACTGCGCCAGTAGATTTCTTGTGGTCTACAGACCTGAGCGTTGGTAGACAAGGCTTAAAACGGTTTGTGTGGGTGAACGTTTATGGAGAATTGCAACCCCTCCAGGATTATGTTGTCCCAGAGCTTATAGACTTGGAAGAATTAATTCACAGACGCACAAATTTGCCTGTCTATCACGACAGAGTTAGTGTTGCTGCCTAGGAGCCAGATTAAAAATGACGTTACCATTTGTCGTCGATGTTGCGATCGGACTAATTTTTATCTACCTGACGTTGAGTTTATTATCATCAGAAATTCAAGAAATTATTGGCACTATTTTGCAATGGAGAGCAGAGCATCTCAAGAAATCTATTCAAAACTTGTTAACAGACGAAACCTTAGCAGATAAGTTATATCAAACCCCCTTTATTCAGTCCTTAAACCAGGAAGGGCGCGGTAAAATCTCAGAGTTTTTTAGAAAAATCGTTCATGTTGTGCTGGATGCTTACTATTCAATTTCTGGTACACGTAGCGTGTTTGGTAAAAACAAGAGTGGACCGTCCTACATCCCTTCTGAAACGTTCTCTGCGGCTTTGTTACGTCAGGTTAATGTCCAAGAAATCAGTCAAAAAATTAGCGAACTGACGATCAAAAAGTTTGTGGAGGACAAGCTAAACCGGATCGAGTCAATTTTAGATGCCTTACGAAATAGCGTTGGTGACTATTCTTTACTAGAGGATGAGTTTTCTAGTCTCCGGCAAAACTTACAAGAGATTGCCGATAATTTTATTGATGGTCGAACCTCGCTGACAAAAAGCATTGAACGGACAACCGACCAACTTCAACAATTTTTAGACAATACGGAATCGGTATTGTCCGATAACAATCATTGCAAAGACATCATGCGGCGGCGATTGCCGTATCTTAAACAGGCAATCCTGCGTCAGGAATTTGAGCCGACCGTTTCTGAGGTATTACGGCTTATTTTTTATATTGCTGAGACGAATAGATTCAGTGAATCAACCGACAGTAGATCGCCTGATAGTGGATCATCGGATAGTGGATCGACGAGTGTAAGACGTCCTCTATTAGTACCTAGATTGGCTGAATTGGTGGATGGCATGCAGCACGATCATCCCGAATTAATTCAGCATATTGTTAACCTTCCGCCACCCCTCAAAACCAATTTGATTACCCTTGCCGAGCAGGCTCAAAGTAAGTCAGACAGCTTAGAACAAGGGGTTTTGCAGCTTGAAAAAGAGGTTGCCAACTGGTTTGACAATTCCATGGAAAGGGCATCAGGTGTATACAGACGAAATGCCAAAGGCATTGCCATTATTATTGGCTTTTTAATTGCTGTAACGGTTAATGCAGATACGCTGTATGTCGTCAGTCGGTTATCTAAAGACACCACATTACGAACCACGGTGGTGCAAGTTGCCGATCAGATTGCGGTCCGTGATACGTCGCCAGGGAGTACCGCTGCCGACCTGGAAACGGTGAAAAATCAAGTCGATCAGGTGTTAAAGGGGTTGCCCTTGCCGATTGGCTGGGATGAGGTCAATGTGCGACAACAAACGCTGGAAAGTCAGGCGTGGGGCATCCCGCTGTTGCGTAAAATCGTAGGCTGGGCTATTACGGGGATTGCGTTGTCGATGGGGGCTTCGTTTTGGTATGACCTGCTCAAAAAGGTGCTCGACGTTCGCAAACCTAAAAATTCCGAAGAACCGAAGTGAAGGAGGTTCCACGGTGTGAAGTCCAAGCTATTGAGTGAGAGCCCTAATTTATCCTGAGCTTGAAGCGATCGCATGTCAGATTAAGCGACAGGATAGGCTAGGGTAAATAAGTGGAATAAACTTCGCGGAGTACCACTCGATGTTGGATCTACAAGCCATGCGTGAGCGTGTCAAAATTATCGAAAGCAAGCGTGAATCGCTGCTGAAGTTGTTAGAGCAACCTAATTTAGGAACGCTCAGAATCGATGTGAACCAGGCAATCGAAGAAATCGACGATTTATTGGATGAGTTCAAACGAACGTTTCCTGAAAGCGGCGTGGCTTAACAACTGAATAGAAGATTGCTAATTACTTCACCTCTGTTTAAGGTCTATGGCAAACACTTACACAATCGAAATCAATCACCAGGGTAACACCTACCATCTGACAGCACCCGACGATCAAACCGTTCTGGCAACGACCCAGGCGGCAGGTCTAGATCTGCCCACCTCCTGTGGGGCAGGGGTCTGCACTACCTGCGCCGCACAACTGCTAGAAGGAACTGTAGAACAGGGCGAAGGCATGGGCATCAGCCCAGAGTTGCAAGCCAAGGGATATGCATTGCTATGTGTAGCGTATCCTCGCTCTGACCTGAAGATAGAGACAGAAAAAGAAGATATTGTCTACCATCTACAGTTTGGGCAATTCCAAACATGATGCATTTCTAGGACGTTGCCCCATGATGACGACCCGATTTGTTGCGATTGAGCTAGATCTAAAAACGCCAACGGCAGCCTTAGAACAGGCGATCGCCACTGAGTTAAGTCACTTTGGCGAACCGCTCCGCTGGGCGATTACTCGGGTCGATAAAGAGCAACAAAAAGTCCAGATCGAAGCTGTAGTTACAGTTGCCAGCCGTTTAGATGTCATCCCTTCTACATCTGTGGTAACGATTTGAACGCGCGTCCTTATACGGTGGTTTTGGTGGTGCCCACGGGAGTTGGTGCAGCCATGGGTGGGTATGCAGGCGATGCATTACCCATTGCCCGGGCGATCGCTCAGGTTGCCGATCGCCTGATCACTCACCCCAATGTGCTCAATGGTGCGCAGCTATATTGGTCATTGCCCAATGCCTTTTATGTCGAAGGCTATGGGTTAGACCAGTTTGCTGCCGGTAAATGGGGCTTACGACCTGTCCATCAAAATCCCATTGGGTTAGTTCTTGATCAGGCGATCGAACCCGATTTACGGCTGCGTCATCTTCAGGCTGCCGACGCGGCACGAGCAACGCTGGGGCTCAATCTAACCGATTATGTCGTAACCGATGCTCCCTTAGGGGTGGAACTGCGAACCGCAGACTCTGGCGCAACCTGGGGTACGATTCAAAATCCAGATAGCCTTTTGCGAGCAGTCGAAACGTCAATCACTCAGGCAGGGGCAAAGGCGATCGCCGTTGTTGCCCGATTTCCTGACGACGATATTGGCAGCATTGCTTTGCAAAACTATCGCCATGGGCAGGGCGTTGATCCGTTAGCCGGAGCCGAAGCGGTCATCAGCCACTTAGTTGTGCGCACCTTTCGGGTTCCCTGCGCCCATGCACCTGCACTGATGCCGTTGCCGCTTGATCCAGAACTGTCCCCCCGTTCCGCTGCCGAAGAATTGGGTTATACCTTTTTGCCATGTGTGCTGGTTGGGTTGAATCGTGCCCCTCAATTCGTTACGACGCCTCCGCTTCAACTGGGCGATATTTGGGCAGATCAAGTGGATGCGATCGTCGTTCCAGATACTGCCTGTGGTGGCAGTGCTGTTTTGAGCTTGAGCCAATCGGCTACCCAAATTATTACCGTTCGAGAAAACACCACTCGAATGAAAACACAACCCGACGATCTCGGAATTCGAGCTTTACGAGTAAACTCATATTTGGAAGCGTTAGGAGTCCTGGTTGCCCACCGTTCGGGCATCGATATCCAGGCGCTCAGCCCTCATAGCCATTCTATTCAACCTTTAATAGCTAGTAGCTAATAGCTGTTAGCTGTTAGCTACTAGCTAACGGCGATCGCAAATTTTATATAACGTTACAAATTACGGCTTAACGGCTCATTTCTTCCCGTTTCACTGTACTGACCGAATCCCCGTCCATATTTTCTAACCCTTATTTACCTCCTCATACGTTGAACTTTTTATTAAACCGTGAATGATCCATCTTCTAATCAGCCTCCTGTCGATTCGTTGAATCGTGTGCAAATTCTTGCCGCCATGGGCATTACGGCGATCGCTTTACTGGTCGTCTCTCGTCTGTGGTTGTTGTTCGCCAATATTCAACCTTTAGCCTTCACCTGGACGAGCCTCTCCGTGCTGATGGGCATTGGTTTGGGGCTTGGCATTGCGGCTGCCAGTGCCCTGGCCTACTACACCTGGGAGGCATATCGCCAAAGTGCCGATTTCTATTTAGAGTTAGTCCTAAAACCATTGGTCTGGTTCGATTTGATCTGGCTGGGGCTATTACCCGGATTGAGCGAAGAACTCTTATTTCGAGGGGTGATGTTGCCAGCGCTGGGGTTGAATGCGATCGCCCTGTTACTTTCTAGCATCTGCTTTGGAATTTTGCACTTCAGTGGTTCTCAGCATTGGTCGTACGTCATCTGGGCAACAATCATTGGGTTGATGTTGGGCTACAGCGCACTGTTGACAGGTAATTTGCTGGTTCCTGTTGTGGCGCATATCACAACCAACCTGATCTCTAGCCTGGTTTGGAAACTGAAAACGAACGTTTAGGATGACAAATGAATGAACCTGCAATTTGTGTCGAACACCCGACGGCTTCGCTGTCGAGCGCTTAAGTAAGAATTGTGGAACTGCAGTGTAGGGATGGCGCAGCTCTGCTGCGCCATCCCTACGAACTACAGCTGCTTCAAATCGTGTTATGCTGAATGTGACCTGGACCTACGCGATTACAACGCCCAAACTTTGTCAGGACCGGAAGGTAGCAGCAATACGGGATGCTTGTGATAGGCGTAGACTCCGGGTCTTTTTGTATGGACACGGTGAGCCGCACCTCAACCTCCCTAGCGCTACATCAGGGAGTGTTCGTGTTGCCTCAACGATTAGAACAGCGGAACTTTATTAAATCTCACTTTTTTGAGCGCGCGATAACTTCGCCATCGCGCTCAAAACCAATGACAGGGTTATTGATTTGTGATCCTCACAGGCGATCGCTATCCCTTTTGCCCAGTCCACACTATAGCGGCGTGCAAGTTTGTTCAGGACAGAAACGGTGTTGTGGGGCGCTCCGCGCCCCACAACACCGTATTGAATCAACCTGCATAGCGCTATATAACCGTCGAGGGGTTAAACCAGGAGGTTGTGAGAACCCGCGCTCCGCGCGGGTTCTCACACAATTTAGACGTCTCGACGGTTGCTTTAGAGTCCGATTTGTATCGTAGAAGACTCTAAAGAGAAGATTAAAATCCAGCAAGTTTGTCGATAACTATTTGTAAACTCATATTAAGAATGAGTACAAATACTTAAAAAAGTCTGAGGTCGTTTCATGTGAAACGGCACCCTTTCTGCTGACAAATAAAATTATATGCAGAAGATTACTGTTGAACAACTGTTAGAAGACTATCGTAAAGGCAGACGCGATTTTAGTGATCTAGACCTATCTCAAATCAATTTATTTGAATGCGATTTTCAAGACATTGATCTGCGAGGCAGTGACCTGAGTTATTCCTATTTGCCCTATGCCAACTTTAGTCGGTCAAACTTAGAAGGAGCCATCTTAAAAGGGGCTGAACTGAGCAATGCTCGTTTGCATTCTGCTCGGCTGGCGGGGGCAGATCTGCAATTTGCCAATTTATCGCGCACCAATCTGTGTCATTGCAACTTTCGGCAAGCCAAGATGCAAGGAATTAATTTTCAAACGGCGGATTTGCGCCATGCCGATTTGAGTGATGCCGACCTGAGAGACGCCAATTTTTCGGGTTCTAATCTAGAACAAACGCGCTTTACTGCCGCTAAGATTGGGGGCTGCAATTTCTCGCGAGCAGTTTATGCCAACCTCTTAGACGCCGAGTATGATGCCTCAACCATCTTTCCCGATGGACATCGCAAATAAGCGATCGCCACGCACTTCATCTGATTCCTAGCAGATGGATATTGTAAATGAGCGATCGCCAGATTTCTTCTGTAGTGGCGGATCTTTGGGGATTGATTGAGATTACAGATCTCTGGGATGCAGAAAATATAATAAAGGCATTCCTCCACTACATAATTCTTCCACTACCTAACAGAGGTCAGCTTATGACGGTTGCCCTTCCCATTAAAACCATTGAGCTATCCCCGGGTAGCCATGTTCTGATATCAGGAGTGACTTGGGAGCAATATGAGGAATTGCTAGAAGAACAGGGGGAGGAGCGCAGCGTTCCCCGGATTAACTACTGCAACGGAACCCTGGAAATCATGTCGCCCTTGCCAGCTCATGAACGCCCCCATCGCATCATTGCCGATATTGTCAAAGTAATTTTGGATGCTCAGAATCGGGACTGGGAAGATTTTGGCTCAACCACGTTTAAGAAACCTAAAAAAGCTGGATTAGAACCCGATACCTGCTTTTATATCCAGAATGCAGAACGGGTGCGATCGCTCATGCGAATGAACATGAACGAAGATCCACCGCCAGATCTGGCAATTGAAGCCGATGTCACCTCAACAACAACTCTAGAAGCCTATGCCGTCTTGCAGGTGCCAGAAGTTTGGCTTTACGACAATAACAGGCTAAAAATTAACCTCTTACAAAACGGAGATTACCAGGAATCAGCAACCAGCTATACCTTCCCCAATTTACCAATTTGTGACTCAATTCCCCGATTAGTGAAGCAGGCATTTCAACAGGGAACCAGCACCATGCTACGGGATTTGAGACAACGAATGCAGGCAGGAGGACAACCATGATAGTAAGGGCTCCTCTCTATCAAAGTCAGCCAATCCGTAGTTTTGGAAGCGCAGTATCGCTGCGCTTCCAAAACTAAACTTTTACTTGAATGCCAGGAGGCGGACTTGAACCGCCGACACGAGGATTTTCAGTCCTCTGCTCTACCAACTGAGCTATCCCGGCGAATGGCACTGCTACAAAATTCTACACGAGTCTGGTCGAAAAATACTGAGAATTTTTAGCCAGGAACTTGCGCAAGAAATTTGACGCTTAACTAAGCTAACAGAACTTGTGTAATCTTTGCAAGTAAAAATTTTAGAGTGGGCGAAATATCTCTAATTTTTTCTGAGAGAGCAACGGCTTCGCTGTTACTCTCTCAGAAAAAAAGGCGTTGCTGATGTTGGGGATGAATTTGAATGTGAAACCGAAGGTTTCACATTCAAATTCATCCCGCTATTAAGCAATGCCGAAAAAAATGACGGGTTTATTCAGATGTGTTTCTCAGAAACCATGCGGCTAGATCGGGCGGAGTCGCGTCAGTTTCAGGTTAAAGCTGCCCATCCCCTGCCCTGCATAGGGGCGAACTCGCAAAATGTAGTCCCCGGCGTTACTGATGCGGGCAAACAAAAGTGAATTGGTGGTGCCATCAGGCCCATCATCGTTTTCCCCCATGGTTGAACCATCGGGGGCGATCAGGGTAACAATGGTGTCAAATTCATCGGAGGTCAAATCAATCACAACTTGATCGCCTCCTTCCAGGGTTACCAGATAGTCGCGGGCAAACCCACCAAACCCGGTTGGGATATCTTTCTCGGTTAAGGTATCTGTAATTTCGTTGCCAGCCGGTAGCCGAACTGGATTGTACATCGCTTGAGCGTTTGCGCTCAGCGCACTCATGCCAATTGTCAGTGCGGTGAAGGGGATGAGGAGGGGAAGACTGAGCTTGGATGGCAAAACTCGATTGATATGCATGAAAGCCCCCAACAAGGTTTTAGTTGCGATTAGAATCTCGTCAATTATGCCTTATTTTTTTCTAGGTCGCTTGAATATCAATGGTTTGTTAAGCCGTTGCTGGCTAAAATGAATCGTCTCCGGTCAGTTCTGCTTCCATGGTGTCTGCGGTATCGAGCACCGCATATAAGGCAGATTGGAGGGCTTCGGCATCGCTATTGGCATCAATCCGGGCGGCAAAGACGGCAAGCGATCGCGTTTCGTCACTAAAGGTTTGCCATGCACCTAAGCCGAGGGTGCTGCTGTTTTCTAATAAGCGGTTGGCGACGGGTGCGGGTAAGGCTCCTGTGGCTAAATAGGCGGCAGAGGTGATTTCTCGAATTTCTAAAGACCCTACCATCGTTGTTTGGGAGCTAATCCAGGCGACCTGGGTGCGGGTGCCATCGGGCGATCGCATTAGTACGCGGTAGTCGCCATTGTTATCAATTTCATAATCCAGGTCTAATTCTTCCAGGGCAAGTTGAACCCGTGGATCGGCGGCTAAGGTGGCAACGCTATGACCTGGATCGGAGGTGATTGGTTTGGCTTGAGCGGGGTTGCTGGTGGGGATGGCGATCGCCAGTAAAGTAGCAGCAGATAGGGTTAAGAGTTGGATACGGCGGTGCATGGGGATTTCTCCTGGGATGAAGAAAATAGAAATCGGATGTATTTCATCCTATTAATCAATACGTCTGAAATAGTGAAGCCTATGCATCAGTCTTGTGGTTCTTTTGACTACATCTTCATCGCTTATTTCTCCGTGCCATGACGCATTAAACTAAGGGTCTATCCGAAACATCAATTTTTGTGAGCTGATTGACTGACAGATCTTTGTAAGGATCGTGGATTAATGGACTGTCTGCGCCGCAAGGGATGCGGAGTCGTTGGGGTTTAGAGTGAATTGTGGCAATCGATTTGATTCAGGAGACTGGCGCTGTGAAATTCACAACCTGGATGCTGCTGTTATTGGTGTTGATTGGGATGATCTGGAGCAGCGGCTTAGGGCGATCGTCTTTGGCACAATCGGCAGATCCTTTAGCAGGGGTGCGGGTGGTGGATCTGACCCAACCGCTCACTCTTACCATGCCCATTTGGTCAGGTGATCCGGCGATCGCCATTCAACCCTGGGCAGAGTATGCAACGGATGGGTATTTCATTAACCGCTTGACCATTGGCGAACATAGTGGAACCCATTGGGGTACACCCAATACGTTTATTGCGGGGGCGACGTCTGCTGATCAGGTGCCGGTGGAAAAGTTGTTGCTGCCTGCGGTAGTGTTCGATAGTCGCGATCAGGCAAAGCAAAATCCAGACTATCGCTTATCGGTAGCAGATATTCAAGCCTGGGAAGCCAGCAATGGCAAGGTGCCGAGTGGCAGTATGGCGATTTTGTGGACGGGTTGGCAAGATAAATGGACGGACGCGATCGCCTTTTTTAATGCAGATGCTGAGGGAACCTATCATTTCCCTGGATTTAGTGCAGAGGCGGCAGAGTTTTTGGTTCGCGATCGCCAGATTGCTGGGTTAGGGACGGATACGCACGGGGCAGATCCCGGCAATGATGAAACCTATGGCGCAAGTTATGCCATCTATGCCGCAAATGGCATGATTTTGGAATGTTTGGCTGGGTTAGAGCAACTGCCGCCAGTGGGGGCAACGTTAATCATTGGAGGGCTACCGATTCAGGGTGGGTCGGGCAGTCCGGCACGAGTGCTAGGGTTGGTGCCGAATGAGTCGCCAGCACGTTAAGATGGCGATCGCAGAACGAACGGGTTTTCGCATCAATCGCGATCGCCACGAGTATAATCGCCAGGAGTATAGTTGTAACAAAGTCCGGTTAGCTTGGCTGATCAACTGTAACGGTTAGACTATTGAGCTCGCTTTGGTGAATCATCCGATTGTATTGTTTCCTCAGGAATGGGAATTTAATAACTCCGGTGATTTGTTATACGGGCGAACGGCCGTTCGCCCCTCCAAACGATTCAATATTCGATCTTATTTAATCCACGATCCTCAGCAAACGTTGAATGCAGGCGTCCCCTATTTCTGATTCTCCTCAAACTCCCGTTTTGCGCCCTTATCAGGTAAAACTGATCAAAGATCTCTACGATACGCTGGGTCAGGGATACACGCGGGTTGCCGTGATTGCGGGTACCGGAGCCGGAAAAACTGTAATTGCCGGACAAATCTGTGCCCACGCTGAGTCGCGGGGCTGTCGTCTGCTATTTCTTGTGCATCTGGATGTGTTGGTGGGGCAGACCTACGACAAGATGAAGTCGTTTGGGTTGCATTGCGGTTTTATTAAAGCGGGCTGGCGGGAAGACCCATCTGCACCGATCCAAATTGCCAGCGTCCAGACCATGATGAAACGCACCTGGTGGTGCAAGTGGCATGCTGACGTGGTGCTGTATGACGAGGGGCACACAACGATTTTTAGCCAGGTGGGGCAAAAGCTGTTGTATGAAACCCATCGGCAATCGGTTCATTTAGCTCTGACGGCTACGCCCTATCGGCTGGGAAAGGGACAGTTAGGCGATCATATGCAGACATTTGTGGCGTCACCCGTGCCTTCTGTGCTTCAGCAAATGGGCTTCTTGGCACCCATGAAATATTACGGCATGCCTGCGGAAGAACAAATTGATTTGTCAGAGGTGCGTACGGTTGCCGGAGATTTTGACGAACGGGATTTGAAAAATGCCTGCGATCGCCCTGAATTGATCGAACGCATTGTTCAGGAATGGTTTCGCCTCACCCCCGATCGCCGGACGATCGCCTTTTGTGTCGATGTAGATCATGCCCGTCACGTTGCCGATGCCTTCCGTATGGCAAATATTCCGGCGGGTGTGGTGGATGGCAGTACCGCAATTAAAGATCGTCAGCGACTCTATACCGATCTGCGCTTGGGGAAACTGCTGGTTCTAACGTCCTGCAACGTGATTAGCATCGGCTTTGACGAACCCAGTGTGGAAGTGGGCTTATTGCTGCGGCCAACTCAATCTAAAGCGTTGCACCATCAGCAAATTGGGCGGGTAATGCGGATCTCGCCCCACACAGGCAAAACCCACGGCACGATGCTCGATCAGGCAGGCAATCTATATCGGCTGGGATTTCCTGAAGATCTGACGGAATACAGTCTACCCACCAGTCGCAAATCTGGGGAACCGGGAGCAGCCCCAAAGAAATTGTGTCCGGCTTGCAGCATGGTGGTTTATGCCTCGGTTATGGTCTGTCCGGGCTGTGGTCATCAATGGCTGATCGAAGCACCCCAGATTCATACCGAAGATCTGGTGGAAGTGCTCAACGAATCTCGCGAAGTCCCCACCGTTGATACTGCCCATGAGATGCGGCAGTTTTTTCATGCCCAACGGCGCAAGTGTTTTCGGGAAGGGGCAGCACCCAATTGGGCAATGCGCATCTGTTTTGAGAAGTACAATATTCTGCCGGAAGATTCCTGGTGCCTGGGTTCCACGTTTGGCGCTAATCCAACTCTGGCAGAAAAACATGCGTATAAACGGTATTTAGCAGCGATCGCTCAACGTCAGGGCAAGTCGATTTCCTGGGTGATCAGCGAATTTCAAAAAGAGTTTGGCAGTCAAAACTGGCAAGAAGTTTTTCTCAAAAACTAATGGGGCAGAAGGGAACGGTAATCCCGTCACGAGTTTGTAGGACGACCGGGCTGTGAAGTTCTAATACAAGAATTCACCGAATTAAAAACTGTATTTTACGATACAGAAACGAAGTGATTTTCAAAAAATGAGGGTCGTCATTACCCGCGAACGTAATCCTATCCGACATGACTGAATAGTGGCATGGATTTGACCGTGAAACCAAGGTTTCACGGTCAAATCCATCCCCAAGATCAGCAACGTTTATGATCGTTCGCTCTGGTTTTGCTAGCCCATTGCCGCATCGTCTCGCATCAACCGCTATCACTTGGAGCAACCGACCGTGACTTATAGCCTTCCCTGTTCAACGTCAGAACCACTCGCCTCATCTTTTGCCATTCGTTCGACTGCTCAGACCTATGACACGCGATCGGTTGCTCATCTGCAAGCAGGCTACTGGGTACAACTTTTAGAACTGCCCAGTCCCTTTAGTTTTGATGAAGCGTTGCTTCTCTGCCCCTGTTCAGATGACCATTGGCTGGTCTGGATTCCCGATCATGGGGAAATGACCTTACATATTCGTCAGTTTTGCGCTCGAGGCTAACTCAAACCCTGCCTCCTTCCTCTCAATTAGGAGCAGAGCTTAAAGACCTGTCGAGTCATCCTGAAAAAGTAATGATTTTGGGTGGCGCGGGCTTTGCCCGCGCCACCCAACATCATTAGATCCCTTGCAGATTAGTTTGGGCGGGGGCGAAGCCCCCGCCCAAACTAATGCCAAACCCTTAATTTGCAATCCACCGTAGGGGCAGGTTTTGCCGAAACGCTGACTGTAAACCGTTCAATAATTTGCTAAACCTGCCCTTACAAAGATCCGTCAGTCAATCAGGTTTGAGAGGGGGATCTAGACGTGTGTTTCTCTTCCTTAAGACGGAGATTTTACTAAATCCATGATCCCAGCCTGATTAACTCGTGAAAATATCAACGTCTTCGGATAGTATTCGTCACCCTACGATTAATCGTATTTTTACGAGATAAGTGAAAGTGAGTTGCTCATCTAAAACAAATGGGTGTCTGTCCAGCCCATTGGCAAGGGTCTAGAGGTCTGGGTAATGGTTGGAAAATGCTCACTCAGCCAGCATTTCCGCCATCAACAGACGGCGTCGGAAGGCAATCGTAAGATGGAAAGCAACCCTACACTTTGCCACATAACTTTTGAGAGGATGCAAACTCATGATTTCTAATCAACGCAAAGGGCAACTCGTAATTATTGGTGGGGCAGAAGATAAGGAAGACAAGTGTACGGTCTTGCGAGAGTTTATTCGCTGTGCTGGTGGCGTGAAAGCTCATATTGCGGTATTGACAGCAGCAACAAGCCTTCCTAGAGAAGTCGGCAATGACTACATTCGAGTGTTTGAACGGTTGGGTGTGGAATCTGTAGAGGTGATTGATACAGAGCGACGGGAAGATGCCGATCGCCCAGAATCGTTAGAAATCATTCAGAGAGCATCGGGAATTTTCTTTACCGGGGGTGACCAAGCGCGGATTGTGGAATTTATTAAAGGCACACAGCTCGATGCAGCGATTCACGATCGCCATGCAACCGGAGCCGTGATTGGCGGAACGAGTGCCGGAGCTGCCATGATGCCGGATGTGATGATTGTAGAAGGGGAGTCGGGTACCAATCCACGGGTGGAAGTGGTAGAAATGGGGCCGGGAATGGGCTTTTTGCCCGGTGTCGTCGTCGATCAACACTTTGCCCAGCGGGGGCGGTTGGGGCGATTGCTGACGGCATTGCTAACCCAGCCAACAGTGCTGGGCTTTGGTATTGACGAAAATACAGCGGTCATTGTCGATGGCGAAGAATTTCAGGTGATTGGGGAAGGAGCAGTTACGGTTGTCGATGAGTCGCAAACCACGTATAACAACATCGATCGTTTGCTGAAGGATGAGCCGCTGTCTGTATTTGGTGTGAAGCTACATATTTTGCCGCAGGGATATCGCTTTAATTTAAGTACTCGACAACCGATCGCCCCCTGACCGTTAAGGCGATTTTTCACCCAGAGTTTACTTGGTCGGTTGCCCTTCGACTTCGCTCAGGGCGCGTGCTGGTTGAGCGGAGTCGAAACCAGCGGGGAATTTGTTTTCTAGAAATCTCCTGAGGTCTGATCTCTAGAGAAAGGATGGTTCGTACCCAAAGGGCACGAACCATTCATTCTCGTGTGGGTGCCTATGGGTGCCAGTGTGGGCGGGGTGGATCGGTTTGGGCAATCAAGATTCCGTTGGAAATCACATAATGTACGGTTGCGCGGCGACGAATGGCGTCATATCGACTGTCGGCATCTAAAACGATCAGATTGGCTGGCTTACCCACCTCAATGCCGTATTGATCGTCTACTTGCAACGTCTTGGCAGCATTCCAGGTCACCATGTCATAGCAGGCATCGATCTCCGTGGTTCCCGTCATCTGACAGACATGCACTGCCATACTGGCAACATCTAACATATTGCCTGTCCCTAACGAATACCAAGGATCTTGCACACAATCATGCCCCAGGCTAACGTTTTGTCCTTGCTGCCAGAGTTCTTTGACCCGAGTAACGCCGCGCCGTTTGGGATAGGTATCGGCACGCCCCTGAAGGGTAATGTTGATCAAGGGGTTGGCGATGAAATTGATCGCTGTGCGTTGTAAAAAGCCCATGAGTTTAAATGCATAGGCATTGTTGTATGACCCAAAGGCAGTGGTATGGCTGGCTGTTACCCGCGATCCCATGCCTGTTCGAATGGCATTTGCCACGATCACTTCTAAAAAGCGCGACTGGTCATCATCAATTTCATCGCAATGGACATCGATTAATCGATCATACTTTTCTGCTAAAGCAAAGATGTGATGAAGCGATCGCACACCATCTTCACGAGTCAACTCATAATGAGGGATGCCGCCTACGACATCGGCTCCGAGCTTCAAGGCTTCTTCCATCAGCTCTTGATTGTGAGGGCTGCCATAGATGCCATCTTGAGGAAACGCCACAATCTGCAAATGAATCCAATCTTTGACCTGCTCTCGGGCTGCCAATAGACCTTGCAGAGCAATCAGATTTTTTTCGCTGACATCGGCATGAGACCGCACAAATAACACCCCCTGCATCGCTTGTTGTTGCAGTGTGGCGATCGCCCGTTGAGTGACATCGTCGAGGGTGAGAGATTGCTTGCGATCGCGCCAGATTTCGATTCCTTCAAACAACGTGCCCGATTGATTCCACCGGGGATCACCGGCGGTCAGGGCAGAATCGAGATGAATATGGGACTCCACAAACGGTGGGCTGACCAGTTGACCACGGACATCTAATTCTCTCTGGGCAAGCTGATCAATATGGGGATCAATTGCCACAATCATGCCATTGGCGATCGCAATATCAACCGTTGCTTCTGATACACCCGCAGGATTTAGCAAACGGCAATGACGTAAGAGTAAATCGTAAGACAGTAAAGCCATAATTCATCTCAATTTCAAGCCAATGCAAAGTAATTGTAAAGCATGGCTTTATTCTCAATTTGACCCAGTTTTTTATCAGTATCTTTTAGGAGAAGGTGCAAGAAATATATCAGAAGTCTATCTAATCTTTAAAACTGGACTGAGCGATGTGGAAAGGATATTGCCCCTCCCTACCCATCCTCTCCGTAAAATCACGATAGATAGGAAAAGCGTTCGTTAGGCTACTGAATTTATCTTGCGTAATCCTGGATTCTGGATAATAGGCTTTTTATTTGGATTTCAGGTGCGTTCTACCAAATACCTCTTCTTTGCTTCATCTTCTTTTAGCCGTCAGGATTTTTCTACTCAACGTTGTTGTACTCAAGTAATGAGTCGTCTCGGCACTGATAACAGTCTTAGCTAAGAGGTCTCAGGATAGTTTTAAGACTGCTACAGTCAGGCTTTAGAAGAGAATCAAAGAACTGTTTCGAGCTGAATAGTTTGGTTAAAGCCTTTATCAATTACAGCTCAACCTTAGCCATATTTGGTATTTTTCGCGTGATTCCTATTACCGCATCGATTGCCGAGTGGTTTGATCAGAGATTTCGTCAGGCAGATTGGAAAAGTACATTTTTTAGCAAAATTGTGGATCGAATTCGCAACTCCTTAGAGTTGAAAGTCGTTCTGCAAACGGCTACCGATGAAGTTGCCCAATTTCTCAAGGCAGATGCTTGCCTATTTTTCTGGACTTTTAACGACTTACAACAGATTCATATCGTGTGTGAGTGCGTGACGTCGGGGCAGAAAACCTATGTGGGTCACTATCCCTTCGATAAACTGGGTGATAGTGCAGCACTCTTGCAAACTGAGGAGCTGATTGCCAATACGGGATACCTTTCAGCAGCATCCGGCTTAGCACGGATTGCCCAGGCATTCGCCCTTCAGGCTTCAGTCCCTGCTCCTGGTCAGCCCTCACTCCTGGGGGCGCAGGCAAGTCTACTGGTTCCGGTGAAGGAATTGCACGGGTGTAGTGGCTTTATGGTGTGTCTGATGAACCAACCTCGGCGTTGGTTGCCGTCAGAGTTAGAGTTTGTGCAAATGGTGGCGCAACAGCTTGAGATTGCCATTCGACAGGCACAACTCTACGAAACAACGCAGAAACAGGCGCGCCGTGAGCAATTGGTCAATCAAATTACAACGCAAACGCGTCAGAGCTTAGATCTCAGCACGATTCTGCGACAGGCGATCGCCCAATTGTTGGATGTGCTAGAAGTCGATCGCTGTCTGGTGCATTTGGTCGAAAATGTCGAACAGTCGCCTAGCAAAGACGACAATCTGGTTGAGTTAGCGCATACGAGCTTTCGCCGTCGCCACTTGTTTGAGGCATTTCGTAATCCCTTTTCGCCTTCGATCGAACACTTTGATACCAACGGACCGATTACTCAGTGGGTAATCCAAAATCGTCAGACGGTGGTAATTGCAGATATTACTCAAGATCCGCGGATTGCGCCGGATAACGTTGAATACCAGCTGGCTCAAATTAAATCGTCTCTGGTGCTGCCGGTGCAAGCCAATGGCAGACTCCAGGCAATTCTCTATCTCAACCAATGTGCGCATGTTCGCTATTGGTCAAAAGACGACCAAAAATTAGCGCAGGCGGTTGCCGATCAACTGGCACTGTCGATCAAACAAGCCCAACTCTATGCCCGGACTCAACAACAGGCGATCGCCAGTGCGGCTCAAGCCCAGCACCTGAGTGCTACCCTGGATAATTTGAAAAAAGCCCAGTCCCAACTGGTACAGAGCGAAAAAATGTCGAGTCTGGGTCAGATGATCGCAGGCTTAGCCCATGAGATTAACAACCCCATCAGTTTTATCTACGGCAACATTCCCTTTGTCGATCAGTATGTTAAAGATCTGGTGCGGCTGATTGAGGCGTATCAAACTCGTTTGCCCCAAACGGATGCAGCTCTGACTGCTTTGACCGAGGAAATTGAGTTTGAGTTTCTTTTAAACGATTTACCCAAAATTCTTACCTCGATGAAAGTTGGGGCAAGCCGAGTGCGCGACATTATTGCCACTCTGCGCAGCTTTTCGCAGGTCGATGGTGCCGAACGGCAAGTGTTGCAATTGCACGATGTGATTAACAACGCCTTATTTGTGTTGCAAAACCACATTCCAGAAGGGATTCAATTGAATTGCAACTACAGCTCTTTACCCCTGATGGAAGGGTATCCCCGGTTGCTCAGTCAGGTGTTTATGAATCTGCTGATTAATGCTGCGGAAGCATTGGCTGAGTCATCGCAGTCGCCGAAAACCATTCACATCACCACCGAACACCAGATCGACGAATTAACCGAAGCTGACTGGATACAGATTATCGTAGCGGACAATGGTTGCGGAATTTTGCCGGACGTGCAGCCCAAGATTTTTGATCCCTTCTTCACCACTAAACCCGTGGGCAAAGGCACCGGACTCGGTTTAGCCGTGTGCTATCAGACGATTGTGCATCAGCACAAGGGTCATCTCAACGTTAGCTCTCAGCCTGGAAAGGGAACGCAGATTACGATCAGACTCCCGATCAAACATACAGCCCTGGTTCGGAGCGATCGCCCTAGAGTTAGTCAAGACCCTTTATCGAATGAGACTGCTGGATTCGTGGAAAGCGATCGCTCTACTATTCGTCCCAGCATCCCAGTTTCGTAAGCCGCGTGGCGTGAATCAACCCCAATTCCGTGAGGGCGCAGCGGCAGAGCCGCTGCGCCCTCACACCACCACCGAACTCTATGCAGAACCGGGCTAAATGTGAGCACTGTTGAGATGCTTCACTAACGTCGCTGGCGGCAAGGGTCCCTGAATATGGTGCCAGGGGAGGATTTGGTCGGTTGCCCACTGCTGATGCACATAAAAATCTAACTCGGGCACTTGACCCCGCAATTCCTTAAACGCACGACGGTAACTTCCTAAAGAATCGCCATAGTGACGCACCAGCTCCAGCACCTTTGAAAGACGGCGATCGCCCCGTGAGATCAATGCCTGAATGACCGACCAGTTATAGCTTTCGGGACGAACGTCAACCCCTTGCGACCGCAACTGTTTTTGTAAAAATTTCAAGCGTTTTTCGGCATCGGGATTGACCCCAAACCATTGAAATGGGGTATGGGCTTTGGGCACGAACGTACTGCATCCCAGAGTCAGACGCAAGCCGGGGGCGACTTGCTTCAGGGTATGCATCAGGGTAACGGTCTGTTCCAGGTCATCCCACGCTTCACCCGGAACCCCAACCATGCCATACAGTTTGATGTTACTTAACCCGCCCGCCTTGGCATTCACGGCTGCCTGAAGAATCTCGTCATTGGTCAATTTTTTGTTGATAATTTGGCGCAAGCGATCGCTACCACTTTCGACGGCAATGGTGATTGAGCGCGTATCATGCTTGACCAGGGTTTCCACCAATTTTTGCGTCACCGTATTCGTTCTCACCGACGCAATACTAAGTCTCACGTCGTCATATTGAGGAGCATTGAGATGGTCGAGCAACGCTTCAAATTCTGGATGTTGGGTCACCGAAGCACCGAGCAAACCCAGACGATGGGTGACGTTCAGACCTTTTTCAATTGCTGGGATTAACGATGCTTCCAGGCTGGCGGTGCGAAAGGGCAGGGTGAGATAGCTGGCAAGGCAAAAGCGGCACATCTCCGGACAACTGCGCACCACTTCCACCATGTAAATGCTCTCCCAGGCAGCTTTTTCTGTCACCACTGTGGATGCCGATAAAACATTGCCCCGATAGGTTTGTTTTTCAACCTCTGCCGGAATGTCTGATGCTATGGGTTGAATGCTGGCGATCGCGCCATCCGTACTGGTGTAGTTAACCTGGTAAAGGCTGGGTACGTAAATCCCCGGAATCTGGGCTAGATGATGAAGTTGCGTACTGCGATCGGCAGTTTTTACAGCTTGGTAAGCGCTGATAAAGTCATCGACCAGGGTTTCCCCGTCTCCCAGTAACACCAGATCAAAAAAGTCGGCAAAGGGTTCGGGGTTCGCTGTTAAAACGGGACCGCCACCAAAAACCAGAGGATGGTGTTCAGTTCGATCTGCCGCACGCAGGGGAATCTGCAAAACCTCTAGCAAACTCAAGAGATTGGCATAATCCAGTTCCCACGACAGAGAAAATCCAACCAGTTGCGGCTGTGTGGGTAGGGGCTCATGACCATCGGTAAACAGCCGACTCACCTGCACATCGCGGCGCGTTGCCAGGGTTGCCCAGACCACTTGATAGCCCAGACTGGTGATGCCAACACTATATTCATTGGGAAAGGCAAAGATGGTGGCGATCGCATCCGATTCAGGTGATGCCGGTTGAAACAGGAGATGCTCAGCCTCAAACAGAGAATTTTTCATATTGACTTTAATAACGCACGCTAATGTGACAGATTCTCCGGATAGCTCTATCTCCTGGCAGATCAAGCATGGCAAAGATGCAACCCTGACTCCGAGTTTCCTCGGATAATGCACGGAGAGCAATTTATGAACAAATCTTCGCAGTTCAGAACATATACCGTGGGCACTTTAAAGATTTACAGATAAACCTGAAGATATGCATAAATTATCAAACTCCTATTGCAATCACCTTAACAAGTCAGCCTTAAAACTGGTTTCAGGGACAGTGTGATGACGATGTCTAAACCCTTTGATGAATACAATAGTACCTACGTCCCACCGACTGAAAGAACCTGGGATGAGCAACGCTCGACGCAAATCAAAGATTCTCCCCGTAAGGCAGAAGCCGATCAACTGTTAGAACTGGGCATTGAGCAGCACCAGATTCGAGAATTTAACAAGGCGCTTAAAACCTTTGTCAGTGCCCTAGCGATTTATTGCGAAACTCAAGATCTGCCAGGAGAAGCCAAGGCATTGGTGGGTTTGGGCTTAGCTCACTATGCACTGAGCAATTATGGGGATGCGATCGCCTATTCGCATCAAAGTTTGGCGATCGCCCGACAAATGATGGATCGCCGCACCGAACGGCAAGCATTGGCGACTTTAGGCAATGCCTATCGCCATCTTGAAGACTATTCCCGCGCCATTGAGTATAAGCGCCAGAGCCTCATGGTTTCCCGCGAAATTGCTGATCGGCGGGGTGAGATGGCGGCATTAAACAATTTGGGCATGGCATACAAAGCAATGGGAGATTGCTACGCTGCCATTAACTATTATGAGCAGAGTTTAGCGATCGCCCGCGAACTCAAAGACCATCAGATTGAGGGACAAGTCTTACGCAATTTGGGTAATGCCCACCATGCGCTGGCTAACTATGCCCGCACGGTGGATTGTTATGAACAATTACTCTCGATCGCGCGCCAATTGCCCGATCGCCATATCGAAGGACAAATTCTCAAAAATCTGGCAAGCGCCTGTTACACCATGGGCGATTACATTAAAGCGATCGCCTACCACGAACAACGCCTCACCATTGCCCATGACTTGCGCGATCATCGCAACGAAGAACAAGCCCTGGAAAGCCTCGGTGTGATTTACGATGCCATGGGAGAGTACAACAAGGCGATTGACTGTTATGAAAAACGATTAGTCGTTGCCCGCACTGTCCAGGATGCAAAGTTAGAACGACAGGCGATCGAAAGTCTAAAAACAATTTGCTATGCCATCGGCGACTTTGCCAAAGCCTGCCAATATTAATCACGACTTAGGATCGTGGATTGAATAAACCCGAAGATTCATTGTTGCAAGCGCGGCGTCGCCGCGCTTGCAACAATGAATCTTCGGGTTTTAATTAATTTGTCATTCTTAGCCTGCGGCAGGTTGAAGCGATCGCTCATCTGGCACCAACGGTTCACTGGGAAGATCAAACTGCACAATCTGATCGGCGTTGTCGGCTTCAAGCGATCGCGCATCATCACCCTCCGGGTCAGGAGCTGAGCCAGACGATAAGGCTGCTGGCACGTTGGCTATAGGGGTTGGTTGATCGTCTACCCCAGGTTGGGCATCGATAGCTCTGGCGATCGCCTTCAGTCGGCGTTCCTGATCGGCAGTAATGCTTTGCACCGTATTGCCTAATCCAGGTGCATTCCACTTATTGGTATCAGGATCAAGGAACGAGCGTGTCCGTGCCCACAAAACAGCTTCGCTGCCGGTCAACCCCATTTCCCTGGCTTGTTTCAGCCGATCGACATATCCCCCTGCATTTAATGCGGCTCTGGGCGATTGATTTGCCAGATCTAGACCATTCAGTTTTTCTTCGGTGTTGAGCTGGATGCCTGCCTGGGTTGCTTGCTGCATCAACGTTTGCCCCTGCCCTTGCAATCGCTGAAGTTGTTTTTCGTCGGCTTCTTCCGGTGAATTGGCTCCGTGTTGATAAGAGAAAGTCCCAAGATTCCAGTGCCCGTTCCCCGGATCGGTATGACCTCTATAAGCACGAGTCCGACCTCCGTCAGGGGTGCGTGTCCCTTCAGCTGCTCCAATGGCACGGGCAACTAAGGAATTAGGCCCTCCAGAAAATAACGCTTCTAGTTTGGGTGCCGCTGCTTGATCAGTCCTGTCTGCCGATGGATTGGGTGCAGCATTCTCGTTATTGAAACTATTAGAACTATTGGAACTGTTGGGACTGTCTTGAAACAACGGTAGGTGGCTGATGCTATCCAGTTCAAACGGCTCGAATTCCAGATCTGCCGTTCCGGTCGATGGATCGGGTTCAGGTGCGGCAGCCGCCGATAACGGTGCCTCTGGGGCTGGATCGGGAGCGGTTCCGGTCGATGGATCAGGTGCAGGTAGGGTTGCTGTGGATAACGGTACTTCTCGATTTAGATCGGGATCAGGTGGGGTTGCTATAGATAACGGTGCCTCTGGGGTTGGATCTAGGGTTGAATCTGGTACTGGTGCTGGATCTGGGGCTGGCTGGGCGATCGCCGGTTGTTGTGCCACTTCTATCTCTTGGGCAGGGGGTGGGGGTGGCAGTTCTGCATAGGCTTTGTCGCTATCAAATCTGCCCAGGGGTGCCAACTCGCCGCTGTTGGGAATGGCTAACGGTTGCTCGTTTACCCTCGCCGTTGCCGTTGGATCGGGCACATCAGATTTGCCAGGGGAGAGAGAAAAGTCTAAGGCGACAGATTCTATGTCGGTTGCTTGGGCAGGCACAGCACCCAGGGCGATCGCTGCCAACGTGAATAAAACAAAGCAGTACAACTTGGCGTTTTTCATAAATCTATCGCAGCCCATACTTCAACCATGACTATCGCTGGAACACAAAGGAATACCCGGCATATTCATCGCCCTCATAGAGCACGACAAACCAGGTTTGCGGGTCAAACTCCAGGGGGTATGCCTCTCGGGTTGCTTCTACACCTGCCCGAATTTCCAGGCTGGGTAAGGTGCAGTAAGGGTCACTGATCTTGTCTCGAACGGCATCTTTGCGATCGCGTTCGGGTACGGTCAGCAATTGAGCCAGTTCATCTCTAGACAACACCGACTGTGGGGCAACCATGGTTTCACAGACGTGACTAGAGGTTGTGGCAGGAGGTTTGATCAATTCTCGAAAATCAATCAGCACTCCCATCATTGCCAGCATGGAACCCCCGGCAATCAGGTAGCGCACGTCAATTTTGGGGTCGGCAGAGGAGGGGTGAGGTCGTCGCGATTTTCGTCTCATGGGCGGTTCCTCCGGCTTGCCATCACCAGACAAGACAACACAACTGTCAGCCAGACTGCACTGATCATCAGCGTCATAACCGTCCTCCTAATAACAAACCAAACATCACCAGCACCAGTCGATAGCCCACCACCCAACTTAACCGAGGCATAACGGTCGCTAAAATCAATGCGATCGCCGCTGGAATCGACAGCACAATAATGCTGGGAATCCACAACCCAGCCGAATAGGTCAGCATCAGATTGACGCCCAACCGCAACACGACGGCTCCGCCAATCCAGGCAATCCCATCCCATAACGCCGAAGCAAAATCGCTGGGGGGATGCAAAATACTGCTATCAGAGGGCGATCGCCGCGATACAGGCGCTTGAGGTGGCAAATTGACATAGGTTTCTTCTAGCGGATCGGTTTCTGTGGGTAGGCTCCACGGGTCTTGCTTAATCTGCATGGTGAAAACTCCTGATGGGGCGTGGGTGGTGAGGGTGAGTGATAAGAATTAAGTGGATAAGAGTGCGTCAAACGAGAGTGAGAAAACGTATGTTGGCGAAGTCATCGGCACAACTCGTTTCTCACTCAACTAACTGAGATGGGTAGATGTTTAATATCTCTGTGCTTTGCCCAGTTCCAAACGTGTGACGATGTCCGGTCGTGTGACGGTGGTTTTACGAGACAAAATCGCAGCTTTGTAAAAGCTTTATAGTACTAATGTATTTATTCAGTTTAGTACATATGTACCGAAAAGCAAAGGGATGGGGCAAAATTGCTGGGCTACTGTCTCAGGTACGGTTTAATCCAGCAATGCAATTTAATGTGAGCGCTGCACTCTGTGCGGCGCTCACACTATGGCGGTGTTGTAAGTGCGTTAAGCACAGAAACGGTGTTGTGGAGCGCGGAGCGCTCCACAACACCGTTCTGAATCAACCCGTACAGCGCTATAACTTCCATTGCCCCAAGTCACCAATGCCCACCAAAACAAGCGTTCAGCAGTCTTTTAGTACAAAAGCCGGAGTTCTTCCTCAGGAAGAACTCCGGCTTTTACGCTCGGTTGGGTTTAATCTTCAGGATTAGGGCGTCTATTCAATCACTCTGCCACGCCAGGGGCTGACCTCGACCACGCCATTGGGTCGGAAGACAACCCGAAATTCTGCGATCGGTTCCTGACGGTTGGCAGCTGCGTCTACCGGCTGATAGAGCAAGCCCAGTAACGGGGTTTCGTCGGTATAGTCGATGGCAGCCTGATCGGTTTGCTTAAAGCCTAAAATATCCCCGTTTTCTGCCACACCTACCCGATATACCAGATCCTCAGAGAAAGTCAGGTTCTCTCGCTCCCAGGCACTCGAAACTTCATCTCGCAGTGTCTCAGTGAGTTGATCGATGGTCTCGGGATCGGTGATTTGTGGTGCTGAATTTAACAGGGTTTCTAGAGACTGTTGGGCGTCTGTCGGGCTGACATTGGCAGGATCGGGAGACTCCGTCGCATTGGATTCAATCGGCTCTGGAGATGGAGAGACATCGTCTGGAGTTTCTGGGGTAGAAGTCGGGGAAGGTAGTGGCGTTCCAGATGCGACAGGGGTGGGAGAGGTCGGAGATTCTTGGGCAGCAGGTTCGGGTTCGGGTTTGCGAACTTCCGGAACGGGTAAGAAGAACAGAGCGATCGCCGCTGCGGCTAAACCCGAGAAACCGATGGCAACTGGAGTTGCCCGTTTCAAGAGAGGTTCTTGTGAAACCACATAGCGCTTTGCCAGGGGCGATAGCTTCAGCGTTAAATCTGGTAAGGTTTGGGCATCGGCAAACAGCTGATCGACCGCTTCGACTAAATCAAAAATCTGTAAGGTTCGCAGGTCAAGCTGCACCACTTCCCCGTGTCCATTCACGTTTCCGGTATGCTCTGGCTTGGGGTCATAGCGCAAACGGTGTAGGTTAGGGGCAATTTTATGGATTTGCACCATCTTAGAGGCGCTATACAAGGGAGGGCGAGGAATTCCGCTCAAGCACTCTTGCGCATACTGACTGGCAGCGGTGACCAAACTCTCTAAAAATTCACGTCCGCCACTGAGAGATTTTTCACAGCCAATAAAGTGACACTCGGCATTGACGACGATAGACACTAAGGGGCGACCTGTGGTGGGTGAGACAGACATTGCCTCATCACCCAACCCTTCTAAGATCAGCTTGCAATTGGGCAAACTATATTGCCGTTGGATCGTCATGCCACTTCTCCATCAAACAAGCTATTCCAGAGCCGTTGGACACCTGCTGTCCCGGTGCAAAACAATAACTGGTTGAGCAACGATATTGCCAATAAATTTAACTTTTCGTCTGTACTATAGGTCATAACCGCCGCTCGTTTCGGATTCATCCGTGAGCGGAAGTGCGCCCGAAACCGTTCCAGATAATCTGCCAAACGGAAGTGATGATCGAGTGACAGTTGTTTTTCTTCTAACTGTTGGTGTGCCAATAATAGCGATCGCACCAGGGTCGTGAGTCGGCGTGCGACATGGCAAGTAATCAGCACTAATGCCTTTGCCTCGGTCAAATTTAATGGATTACGCTGACTAAACCGCCTGAGAGGGTTGGTGTTTCGTAATCGCCAAAGACTAACCCGATTTTTTACAATTCCTTGCAGATCTAGCTCTTGAGCAGCTTTGAGCAACGCTTCAGAACCACCTAAGTCCAAAGCCTCGATTGCCAGAAGCAATAGATCAAGCTGCATTCGCGCTCTGCGAGGGCAAACCTCATCTGCTATGGACGGATCGGATAACAGATCTAGCATCGCCGGATTGAATTGAGTGGGTGAACTGTTAACTTGCATTACCCTCACGTAAATGTTCAGCAGGATTTTATCAAACTACGCCCTCTCTACCTCTGAATCTCAAACTGAGAGAGAGCAAACTCAACGCTTTGATGCCCAACCCTTGAAAAATGCGGAGTCAGATGAGGATGCTACAACGCAACAGCAGCCTCCATCATACGCAAATAGTATGCCCAAATTTATACCGTCAAGGATCAAGGCTGGAACAACTGCTGGGAATCAATCAACAAATTGACCGATTGACCGATAGTGACAGATTAAGACTCAGGCTCGCCAATTTTAGATAAAAACTGGGCGTTAAGGGGTTGGGCAGGAGGGCAACGCCGATCTACTAAACCAACCGTTTGGTTTTAATTAAATCTACGATCCTCAGTCAAACAAATCTGTTCTTCATATGTTGTATTGAATCGTTATGTTATTTCAAACTTCAACATTGACCCCCCGCCAGAAGGCAACATAGCCTTTGATTTGTTTAGCCGCATCTTTGGGGTTTGGGTAGTACCAAGCAGCATCTTTGTTGATCTGTCCATCGACATCAATGCTGTAATAGCTGGCAATCCCTTTCCAGGGGCAGGTGGTATGGGTGTCACTTGGCTTGAAATACTCTGATTTGATGGCATCCGGGGGAAAATACTGATTGCCTTCTACCACTTCACAGTTGTCGCTTTCTGCAATGACCGTACCGTTCCAGATTGCTTTGGGCATAAATGAAAGTCCTAGAATTTCCTAACTGGTGTTTGAAATGGGTTGGGAGGAGTGTGGCTGTTGTCGGATCGACAGCTACAAACATACTGAGAGACGGATTGGGTTTCTGTCCCACCAACTGCATATTCTAGCGCTCTAAGCAATAAGGTATAAACAAGCCGAGATTCTGATCCTCATCTTCCCGTATGTGTGCAAAATTGAGGGAGCGATCGCCCCTGCAACGACTAATTTTCTCTGAGGATCATAGATTTAATTAAACCAACGGGTTATTTTTGGAAGCACGGCATCGCCGCAGTTCTAAAAATAAACGTCCAGGTTTTGGGAAGGGTTGACGGTGAGACAATCGTTTTGACTCTGGGCAGTGAAGACGATAGTCCTGTTCAAACCGTTCAATGTTGTCATTGCCTCGTCCGGGAATATTACATGGGGGTGTGGGTCTCGAACGGGAGATCAAGGGTGGGAAACGCTCGCTTCGCGAGCGTTTCCCACCCTTGATCTCCCCGTTAAAACTCCATCTTCAGGTTCAGTAGAGGCACCGAAATAATGACATACCCTATTTTTTAGGAGTGAGTGCTGAAGGCGCGCTTCTAAACACTGCGTCATTTATTTTGTTTAGCTACTTATTCAAGATTGTGGATTGAGTAAAACCGCAGGGTTATTTTTGGGGGCGCGGCGTCGCCGCGCTTCCAAAAATAAACGTCCGGGGTTTAATTAATTTGTGATCCTTAGTCACTTAGTCAATAGGCTGTTTGGGAGTCATGAGTTCAATGAGTCGTCTCGCTAGCCCGTCCGTTTCGCCAGCTCAGGATGCATCTCAGCATTTTATCCATTGGCATACTATTCAGTCTGTTCCTCAGGTTTGGGCGATCGCTGCCCAACAGTTTAGCCAGATCGTTGCCGTACGCGACCCCCATGTCAAACCTGCGGTTCAGCTAACCTACGCTGAACTCTATCAGCAGATGCAGCACTTTGCTGCCGGGTTGCAGTCACTGGGGATACAAGCAGGCGATCGCATTGCCCTATTCTCTGACAACAACCCCCGCTGGTTGGTGGCTGACCAGGGGATTATGATCGCTGGTGCAGTTGATGCGGTGCGGGGTTCCCAGGCAGACCGAGAAGAATTGTTGTTTATCCTGGCTCATAGCGATAGCGTGGCGCTGGTGATTCAAGACCAGGCAACCCTGAAAAAGCTGGCGGATCAATTAGCTAATTTGCCTCTGCGGTTTATTGTGCTGCTGTCTGATGAACATCCGATGGCGATCGCAGACCTGAAAGTGTTTAACTTTAAGCAACTGCTAGACGTAGGGGCAACGCATACCCTGCAACCCGTTTCCCAAACCCGTGAAACCCTCGCCACACTGATGTATACCTCTGGCACGTCGGGAATGCCCAAGGGAGTGATGCTCAGCCACGGCAATTTAATTGCTCAAATGTCGGCGTGTCCAACGGTGGTGCAACCCCAGCCCGGTGATGGCGTGCTGAGTATTCTGCCGATTTGGCACTGTTACGAGCGCACCTTTGAATATTTCATCTTCTCGAACGGCTGCACCCAGATTTACACCACTATCCGCCACGTCAAAAAAGATCTACAAACCTTTCAGCCGCAGTATATGGTGGCTGTGCCCCGCTTGTGGGAGTCCATCTACGAAGGCGTACAAAAGCAATTTCGGGAGCAACCCGCCAGCAAACAGCGGTTGATCAACTTTTTTCTGGGCATCAGCCAGCGCTATATCCAAGCCAAACGAATCGTTCAAGGATTGAGCTTAGAAAATCTTCAGCCCTCAGCCACCCAAAAACTGAGCGCTTGGCTGCAACTGCCGTTTTTAACGCCTTTGCATCGGCTGGGTGACAAACTCGTCTACAAAACCGTCCGGGCAGCAACTGGGAGCCGCATCAAGTATGTAGTCAGCGGCGGTGGTTCAATTGCCGAGCATCTAGAAGATTTCTTTGAAATCATCGGCATTGAGATTTTGGGTGGGTATGGGCTAACGGAAACCTCTCCCATTACCCATGTGCGTCGTCCCTGGCGCAATTTGCGGGGCGGAGATGGGCAACCTCTGCCACTGACTGAAACGCGTATTGTTGATCTGGAAACGCGCCAGCCGTTACCGCCACTGAAGCAGGGGTTAGTCTTGATTCGCGGCCCGCAAGTGATGCAGGGTTACTACAAAAATCCCGAAGCAACGGCTAAAGCCATTGACCCGGACGGTTGGTTTGATACGGGTGATCTGGGGTGGGTGACTGAGCAGGACGATTTAATTATTACCGGACGAGCAAAAGACACCATCGTATTAACGAATGGTGAAAATATTGAGCCACAGCCGATCGAAGATGCCTGTTTGCGGAGTCCGTTTGTCGATCAGATTATGCTGGTAGGTCAAGATCAGCGATCGCTGGGTGCCTTGATCGTTCCTAACCTGGAAGCCTTAGAAAAATGGGCAACCGAGCGAAATCTATCAATTCACAATCCCGACCAAACGCTTGATCTGGGGAATAAAGCAGTTCAAGACCTCTTTCGTCAAGAGCTGACCCGCGAAGTTCAAAATCGCCCTGGCTATCGTCCCGACGATCGCATCCATCCCTTCCGCCTCATGGCAGAACCCTTCACAATAGAGAACGGTACGCTAACCCAAACCCTAAAACTTCGCAGACCCGTTGTGATGGAACGCTATCGCGGTATGATTGACGAGATGTTTGTCTGATGGTGCAACAGCGCTGAAGCCTATGCACCACAATCGTTCTTTAATCTTTAGTTGTTGTTCCTCCACCAGTTCCTCATGGATGCTTCAAAGCCTCATTTGCTTCTCAAACGAGCAGTCAATATTAAAGCCATCGTTACCCCTCGCTGGAAAGAAGAAGTGCAACAGCAGTTGCAAACCCAAATTAATCAGCTAGATGCTCAGCTTCAGCAACTAGAAAACCAGGGTCAACGCATGGCTGCTGAATTGCAAAAGCAAAGTGGTCAAGCAGCTGACACTGCAATACAGCAGCAAGTTGGGAATATCCAAGCGCAGGTCAATCAAAAGAAAAGTGAAATTTTAGAACGCAAGAACCAGGTCTTGCAACAACTCCAACAAGTTCAACTGCTAGAGATGAATCAGGAAGTCAACCAAGGACAGATTGAAGGATTCTTCCGGGTCGAAACTGGAGACAATATGGTTCGCAAAATGCAAGTTGAAGTCTTGTTAAAAGATGGAGTTGTAGAAGAAATCCGGGGAGAGTTGTAACTCCCGTCATGCAAAAGGTTGATTTTCAGGAACGCGGCGTCGCCGCGTTCCTGAAAATCAATCTCCGGGTTTTATTAATTTGTGATCCCAAAAGGATGTGGGGACGACGTTCCCATCAGGCGGCGTAGCCCTCTGACTTCCTTTTGTGCTCAATCAAGAGTATGAGTAATCGCTGATGGCGATTGGTTCACAACCGTCTGGTGTATGTCATGTAATCTAATACCCATTTCAACAAAGGTTACGATGGATAAAGGGATGTGGGGGTGCAATCTCCACCTCGCCATCGGTCGCCGTTGCTCTGGTTCTGGGTCTTAGATTCTGTTGTATCGCTGAGGCGACTGTCACGATACAATTCTGTTTTGCTGCTCTATTGTTGTTTATAGTTCAGTTGTTGTTCGTTATCTAAATTATTTGGAAGCCGCTCCATGATTCACGAAGTCTTCATGCCTGCCCTCAGCTCTACCATGACCGAAGGCAAAATTGTCTCCTGGGTCAAATCGCCGGGAGATAAAGTAGAGAAGGGTGAAACGGTTGTGATTGTCGAGTCTGATAAAGCAGACATGGATGTGGAATCGTTTCAGGAGGGATATTTAGCAACGATCATTGTGTCTGCCGGAGAGAGCGCTCCTGTGGGTGCGGCGATCGCGTTGGTCGCTGAAACAGAAGCTGAAATCGAGACTGCAAAGGCTCAGGCGAGTCAAGTCCAAGCCCCTGCTCCAACCGCAGCACCGGCACAACCTGTTGCGGCACCTGTTACGGCAGCCACTACATCTGAACCTGCCAATAATGGTGTATCAGCCCCCAGCGGCAGAATTATTGCGTCCCCTCGGGCACGGAAAGTCGCGAAAGAATTGAAGGTCGATCTGGCAACTGTCAAAGGTAGCGGTCCTCATGGTCGAATCGTGGCGCAAGACGTAGAAGCCTCGGTGGCTAAGATTAGTCAACCAACGGCTGCACCAACCCCGACGCCGATCGCAACCCCGGCACCAACCGCAGCACCGGCACCTGTAGCCGCTAAACCCCCCGTCGCTGCAACCCCTGCCCCCGCAGTGCCCGGTCAGATCGTTCCGTTTAACACCCTACAGAATGCGGTTATTCGGAATATGATGGTTAGCCTTCAGGTGCCGACCTTCCGGGTGGGCTACACGATCACCACCGATCAGCTGGACAAACTCTACAAACAAATTAAGTCCAAAGGGGTGACGATGACAGCGCTGTTAGCTAAGGCAGTCGCTGTTACCTTGCAAAAGCATCCGCTAGTGAATGCCTGCTATACCGATCAAGGGATCCAGTATCAGAGTGAGATTAATGTGTCTATTGCTGTAGCGATGGATGATGGCGGTTTAATTACCCCCGTGTTGCGTCGGGCTGACCAGGTTGATATTTATTCGTTGTCGCGCACCTGGAAAGACCTGGTGGATCGGGCGAGAAACAAGCAACTGCAACCCGAAGAATACAATACAGGCACCTTCACCCTATCGAATTTGGGTATGTTTGGGGTCGATCGCTTCGATGCGATTTTGCCACCGGGTCAAGGCTCTATTTTGGCGATCGGGGCATCTCGTCCGCAGGTGGTTGCCAGCCCAGATGGGATGATGGGAATGCGTCAACAGATGCAGGTCAATATTACGTGCGATCATCGTGTCATCTACGGTGCTCATGCTGCTGCTTTCCTCCAAGATCTGGCAAAACTGATTGAAACTAACCCGCAGTCATTGACCCTATAAGCCTTAAATGGTCTAAAAATAAACCTGGGGCTAGATTAAACAACGAATCCCTAAGGAACACAGATTAATGAACTCAATGGTTTTGAGAGCATAATGACTTCGCCGTCACGCTTTCAAAACCATTGGGTTTTATAGCAATATGTACCGGATCAGACGGATATACTATGTCTGATTAGATATAGCGCTACGCACTTAGGTTAGGACGGGGTGCAGGGGTAAAACCCCTGCGTGGGGCACCGCCCAACACCCCAACGTCCTAACGTGACTACGTAAAGCTATACATCATTCATCTTTAAATCCCAAGAAACTTAGTGCCTCCTATGTCCGTCATAGAGGTATAGGTTTAATAAAGCCGAAGATTTATAGCACTTCTCAATGGCGTGCAGTACAAGGTATTAAGTAAGAGTCACGCTCCGGGCAGCTCTCACTCAATACTCGTAATCTATCCAGGTGCGAAGCGCTATAGTTTTAACCGTGTAGTGTGGTCGTGTTGCTAAGGATCACAAATTAATTAAAACCCGGACGTTTATTTTTGGAAGCGCGGCGTCGCCGCGCTTCCAAAAATAAATCTTCGGGTTTATTAAATCCACGATCCTAAGAATAGACATCCGGGTTTTATTGAATTTTTTATACTAAGTACACTTCGCCACCAGTCGGTGCTGGAATTGAGGTGCAGGGGGTAGTGCCCCCATCTCCCCTCATATCCGAATCCTACGTGTGCAGAGCAGTACTAAACACTATCTCAAACGCTTGAGACTACTGTGGTGAACTGACGTGAAAAGACTGTCGCTAGTTGCTATGGTGTTAGCAACTGTAACGTGTGGCTCTATATTATCTGTGCCTGTGGCTGCTTCAGCAAATCCGATGGGACATCCTGGAGCCGACACAGCACTCAAAGATCATAACGATGACGATGATGATATTCCCTCGCGGTTTGATCGGTATACGGTGCTTTCACCTGTACCCCTTTTTGAACGGCGTTTGTTTGGGTTAGAACCCGTTCGTACAGTGTTTCGAGGGGATATGGTGTATGCCGATCTTTCGGACGATATCCGAGTGGATAATGTGACGTACGTGCAGGTGTACCTCGACGGGGATACCTATTTCATGCCAGTTGGGGCGATCGCCCCAGATAGGGAGCATTATGACGACGATGACGATGATGATGACGATGATGACGATCCCTGGTATTCCTCCGATGACGATCGCGATTGGCAACGGGTAACTGTAACCGAGCAAACAACCGCTCGTGCTGCCAATGGGCGAGAGTTATTTGAGTTTTACCGAGGGGAAGATGTTGAGGTGAATTGGGATGATACTCGTGAAATTGACGATCGCGAGTATGTATCTGCCGTCGATAGCATCGGGCAACGCGGTTACATCCGCACTGACCGCATCAACCGTCGCTCTCGATCTCTTTTCGATCGGATTACTCGTCCCGATCGCGATGACCGTGATGATCGTGACGACCGCGATGATCGTGATGACCGGAATAATCGAGATGAACGGGATGATCGTCCTAATCGACGCGATCGCCCACCTTCAATAGATCGGGGGCGTCTGCCTCGCCCCACCGATCGGTAATCGGTAGGTTTGCAAAGGGGTTGTTATTGTTTTGGAAAGGCGCGCTCCGCGACCTTGCGAAACCATAACACTAGATCTAGAACATCCCCTGGTGATCTATACTGCATCGAACTTGAGCACTAGAGGGTTCCCCGTCGGGGAACCCTCTAGTGCTTTTGTGCAGATCTTCATAATCCTGATGTATAGTTCTACTCAATCTAGTCAGGATAGTGGAGGCGTGGGGGCTGCGCCCCCAGCCAGGGGTTCCACCCCTGCACCCCGTTCAACCCGTCTCTCGGCTGCTATACATAATCTAGTCAAGACATCAGGAATGTGAGGGCACCGCTCCCACGCAAGGGTTTCATCCCTGTACTCCGTCTTAATGAACCATTCAGTTGCTACATCAGCCCATTGTGCCAGGACAAATAACGGGAGTGATGTGAGAGCCTCGCTCTGCGAGGCTCTCACATCACTCCATTACAGCCATTTTCAATTGATTGAGCCACAGATTTTTTGTTGTGTGCCGCGCGGAGCGCGGCACACAACAAAAAATCTAAACATACTCAAACGCGAAGCGCTGTAAACATTGCGATACGTGGCTCTAAATCCTTTTCTATAGGCAGGGTTCTGGCGTCCAGGTTTGTGCCCCTCGACCCTGCCAACAGATCTGCTGCTGTCCGACCCATACGATTTGCCATTGAGCAGATTCCGTCGTATCCGTGGGTTCAAACTCAACCCGGTAGCGCATACCTCGCACCGAATCATCACTCAGATTCATGTGGGTAATCGTTACAACCGGCTGGTCTGCATCGCGGGTGTCGAGATCGACGGTTTGTTCAAACGCCCCTTCTTGCTCCTCCGGATTTCTACCCCATATCGTCAGGGCGATCGCCACTGGATCGGTTCCAACTAACACCGCATTCGACGGCAGGCTATCAAGGGCGATCGCTGCATAGTCATCCCTGCTGGCAGCAATCGGTTCAATCTGGGTTGCGGCTGAAGTTGGCGAGGACTCAGGGTTGGAACTGGGGTTAAACCAACACGCACTGAGTAGCAGGCTCAGGTGCAGTAACCCCAAAAGTGGGAAAACTATTTTGAAGTGAGTCGTGAATAATGCCATGAGTTGAGTTGCTTGTGGGTTTCTAGATTTTTCGGTCAGCATACGTTGAACAAACCCTGGGTAAATCAGCCTGTGCCAGCTTGCCATCTGACTAGCGCCTCCCGGCTTAACTGTTGCTGCCGCATCGCCTAACTGAAGGATGCATCGCTCTTAGGGTATAGATTACAATCGTGTTCTTGATTTCCGGATTAATCGAACCATCATGTAACAGTTGTTCAACTCACCTGATAGTGTCCCTGCTGATTATGGCGATCGCAGAAGATTGTAAGAATCAAAAAGACCTCGAAGCCTCGCACTACCCCACTACCTTGGGATTGTGGATGCGATAAAACCCAACATGAACGTCCGGGTTCTATCTAATTTGTCATCCATACCCATTATTCCGATCTTGCTACCTCAGGAAGTCAGACGCCCTATGCACACTCAAACTATGTTTAATTCTGTGTTGGCGATCGCCAAACGCTCTACCCTTCGCCTCACCGTAGGACTCGCCGCGACTACCGCACTGTTGAGTGTGACCCTTCCTACCCTGGCACAGACTACTCCCCCAACCTCCCAAAACCGCAACGCTTTTCCGGGCATCCTTTTAATTACCCGACCTGCCAGTTCGCCCAACCCGACCCCCACACCCCAACCCAGCTCGTCTCCCGGTCAGCCTAACTTTAGTGGTTATACCCAAGAGCAAATTAATTACTTTCTAGAAGTTGCTATGGGTGCTGAATTTGGCTCCTCCAGTTCATCGATTAGAAAGTGGAGCGGTACCATTCGCATCAAAATCAATGGCAACCCAACCCAAACCGACCTGGCTACCGTGCGATCGGTTGTGAACGAATTGAACACTTTGACCGAAGGAATCGATCTGCAAATCACCGACTCCAATCCCAATATTGAAATTTACTATGTCCCCGAAAGGCAGTTCAGCCAATATGAGCCAAACTATCGCCCTATCAACATGGGCTTTTTCTGGACATGGTGGAGTAACAATATTTTGAATCGTGCGAGAATTTTAGTCACAACCGACGGGGTGACTCAACAAGAACGATCTCATTTGCTGCGGGAAGAGTTAACCCAATCTCTGGGGTTAATGCAAGACTCTAGCCGCTACAGAGACAGTATTTTCTACCAGGGATGGACAGATGTAACGCAATACACTGACCTTGATAGAACGGTGATTTCCATGCTCTATCGTCCCGAAATTCAAGCCGGAATGACTCGTGCCCAGGCGATCGCCACACTTCAACAAGTCAACCTGGCGCAAAATTCCAACCGCTAGAACCACAGATTAATTCATCTGTAATTCTGTGGGAGCAAGTGACACCGGAGATGTCACTTGCTCCCATGTGCAAATGCATCCCGCTATGAAGCCATGCCAGATTGCAAAGGCTGATCGACTGACAAAAGCGCCAGAAGGCGTATTCCACCGTAGGGGCAGGTTTTACCGAAACGCTGACTGTCAACCGATCAGGAATTTGCTAAACCTGCCCTTACAAAGATCTGTCAGTTAATCCGTTGCAAAGGAGAAGGGCATCGGCTCAGCCGATGCCCTTTCTAGAATTTATGAGAAGTTTGGAAGCGGGTAACGCGATTCGAACGCGCGACATTCACCTTGGCAAGGTGACGCTCTACCACTGAGCTATACCCGCGAATTTAGGCGCTTATTTAGAATCTCAAAAACTAAACGGTATGTCAAGCCACAAACCGCAAAGAATTCAATTTTTTTGATCGGGTTCAGTCATCGGTTTAGATCAACCGTTGATCTAGGGCTCTGATTCAGTTGCCGCGCTCTTGGTTGGTGCCCCCGGCAGGGGCTGCGCTTGAGTCCCTCCTAATAAATTGTTATAAGACTCACCGTTTAGAGTTTTGACCTGTTTCATCAGGCTTGCCATTTCGATCGCACTCATGGCAAAGTCCCAACCTTTGTTACTTTTGATGCCGGCACGTTCCAATGCCTGTTGCAACGTATCAGTGGTCAAAATGCCAAACACAACCGGAACCCCAGTTTGATACCCAGCAGCGGCAATGCCCTTTGAGACTTCTGCGGCGACATAGTCAAAATGGGGCGTTTGCCCTTTAATGACAGCACCCATGCAAATAATGGCATCGTAACGGTTAGATAACGCCAATTGACGAGCCACTAAGGGAATCTCAAAGCTACCGGGTACCCATGCATAATCGACTTGCGTGCCGTTAGGATCGGGGTCAATGCCATGACGTTTGAGACAATCCTGACAGCCTTCCAAAAGTTTGCCCGTGACCAGATCATTAAAACGACCGATGACAATGGCAAATCGGAAAGACTCGGTTTGTGTAAAAGTGCCCTCGAAAACTGTCATAACGGTTTCAATTAGAATTGCTGTATATCAAGCTTAGGATCAATACGCAGTAAAACCCAGCTTTTTAGATAGAAGAGAAGCAGCCTAAACCATCTAAAAAGTTGGGTTTTAGTGGAGATATAGATGTTTTAAACAACCAGATAATTGAGTCCGCCGACGACTAACACCAACACAACCCAAACCAACGAACCCAATAGGATAAGACGCTTGGATTGATCCCAATTTTGGGGAGAGGCATATGCAACCGGAACCCCAACAATCATGGCAAATGACAAAATCACTAGAGCAGCTAAAGCTAATTGAAACAGAATAGACATCAGTTTTTCCTCCCAGAAAACGAAAGGGCTTTAATAACGGCTGATAAATGACTGATAAGTCCAAATAAATATTTTGTTCTTATAGCCCTCCAGTTAGTAAGCTATCAGAAATTGCCACCCCTCGATCCTTTCTCTGTCAAGATCGTTGTAACGAATGGCAACTTCAACCCAAAGGGGTGGGGCACAGCCCCCATGCCGGGGTTTCCTCCCTCTGCGTCCTGATGATTTCTCGTCATAGTAATAGGTAAAGGGGGCGAGTAAAGCTGGTTTTCCTGCCAGGAGTTGTGGCATTAGGATCACAGCCCCATTCTTTAAGCGGATCGTGATTATCGATGGATCTGATTCTTTGTCATACTACGGCTGATTTTGATACGCTGGGCGCGGCGGTGGGTCTGAGCCGTTTGCTGCCTGGAGCAAGAATTGTGCTGACGGGTGGATGCCATCCGACGGTGCGAGATTTTTTGGCATTGCATCGCGATGAGTATGCTCTGATCGAACGGCGATCGGTCAATCCGCAAACCATTCGATCGCTGTTTGTGGTGGATACGCAATGGCGCGATCGCCTGGGTAAAGCTGCCGAGTGGTTTGATTTAGCGGATATCGACATCACCCTGTACGATCATCATCTCAATCTGTCTTCTGATATTCCGGCTCACCATGTCCATGTTGAATCGGTAGGGGCAACAGCCACGTTGATTGCCGAGCGACTTCAGGCTGAACAGATGACGCTATCGTCGATCGAAGCGACGGTGATGGCATTGGGCATTCATGTGGATACGGGATCGTTAACGTTTGATCACACGACGGTGCGGGATGCGGCAGCGTTGACCTGGTTGATGCAGCAAGGGGCTAGTTTACGGGCGATCGCCGAATATGTGGAACCGGGATTATCCCCCCAGCTGCAAGATGTCCTGACGATCGCACTAGATACGCTGCAAACCGAAACGATTCATGGCTTAACCCTGGGCTGGGTGATGCTGCAAACGGAGAACTATGTTCCCGGTTTATCAAACCTGGCATCGCGGCTGATGGATCTGACCGAAAGTGATGTGCTGTTATTGGCAGCTCGATATCCCTCGACCGATCCATTAGAAGAACGCTTGACGCTAATTGGTCGGGTGCGGGGGTGGTCATCGGGAGGGTCACACATTAATCAAATTGATCTGCGATCGCTGTTTGCACCTCTGGGTGGGGGTGGTCATGCCAAAGCGGCAGCGGCGGCTCTACGCAGCACCGACCCCCAAGCCGTGCTGGATAACCTGTTGCATACCCTTAAGGATCATATTCCCCAAGCCCCGACAGCTAGAGAGCTGATGTCGTCTCCGGTGCGCACGATCCGGCCTGATACGACGATTGCCGAGGCTCAGCGTATTCTGCTGCGCTATGGGCATTCGGGATTGTCAGTCGTGGATGAGGGCGATCGCCTGGTTGGTATTATTTCGCGGCGAGATATTGATATTGCTTTACATCACGGGTTCAGCCATGCCCCGGTCAAGGGCTACATGACCCCCAATCTCAAAACCATTACTCCAGAGACGTCATTACCCGACATTGAGTCCCTGATGGTGACTTATGATATTGGACGCTTGCCCGTGCTGGATCAGGGCGAATTGGTCGGAATCGTCACCCGTACCGATGTGTTACGGCAACTGCACCAGGAAAAGGCGATCGGGGGCAAGTCGTGGGCAGAGGATGAAGTGCTGGCAACCTGTAGCGTGCCGCAAATGGTGCGGGATCTCTTGCGCGATCGCCTGGCTCAACCGTTGTGGATGGTTTTAAATGCGGCAGCGGTTGAAGCTGACCGACGGGGTTGGCAACTGTATTTAGTCGGTGGTGCAGTGCGTGATCTTTTGCTGGCAGATCCCGATGAATCGTTGCTGCTGGATGATATTGATCTGGTGGTCGATGGATTTCATCGTGCCGCCGACCAGGGAGCAGGGGTAGAACTTGCCCGGACTCTGCGACAGCACTATCCCCATGCCCGATTGCAAGTGCATGGGCGGTTTCAGACGGCAGCATTGCTCTGGCACAATGACCCGGAACTCGATTCCTTGTGGATTGATATTGCCACGGCTCGCACGGAGTTTTATCCTTATCCGGCAGCCAATCCAGAAGTGGAAGCCAGCTCGATTCGGCAAGATCTCTATCGCCGCGATTTTACAATCAATGCTCTAGCCGTGCGGTTAACAGCTCCCCGTACAGGTGAATTGCTCGACTTTTTCGGGGGCTTAATGGATTTGCAAACGCGACAAATTCGCGTGCTGCATGCCAATAGTTTTATTGAAGATCCAACTCGGATTTATCGGGCAGTGCGGTTTGCGGTGCGTTTGGGTTGCCAACTCGAATCCCAAACCGAAGGGTACATTCGCCATGCGATCGCCAGTGGCATTTATTACCGTATTCAGTCAGAAATGGAACGCACCCCAGCGCTGCAAACCCGTCTGCGGCGTGAGTTGAAATATATTTTGCAGGCACCCTACTGGCGACCTGCCATTCGTCTATTGGCAGATCTGGGGGCATTGCGCTGTATTCATCCGCAATTGGAATTGAGCGATCGCCTGTGGAAAAAACTGAAATTGGTCGATCGGTGGTTGAAACGGTTTGACCCTGATCACACCTTAGATCATTGGCTGCTGCTGTTAGAATTGCTGATTCTTGATGTGCCTGCCGACGATCGAGGCAACGTTGCGACAAATCTGCAACTGCCCGCCGATAGCATGGAGCGCTTACAAGACTTTGTCAATCTGCAACAGACGATGGAGCGATCGCTACCTCACTACAGCCGCCCCAGTGAAATCGTTGCCTGTCTCAATTCCCACAATCTGGCAACCCTGACGCTATTGGGTGTCAATCTGCCCCGATTAGTGCGTCAACCGATCTGGCGCTATTTAACTTGCTGGTCGCAGGTCAAACCCTTATTAGATGGCAATGACTTGAAGGCAATGGGCTATAAACCGGGTCCCGGATTTAAGGTGATTCTGGAGGCGATGCTGGCAGCTACGTTGGATGGTGTGGTGAGCGATCGCGCCGAAGCCGAAGCATTTTTGCACCGTCAATTTTCACCCAGAATTTCCTGAAAGCGATAGCATAGTTGGAAGTATTTTCTTGAATTTCTAATCAAGTTTTCATTCTTAGCTGAGATTCTTATGACCCTAACGGCTGGCTCGACGCTGCAAAGTGGTAAATATGTCATTCAGGAAACCCTGCACCAGAGTGACTTTAGTATCACGTATCGGGCTGTACACCCTTACTTAAACCATGCCGTTCTGATCCAAAGTTTTAACGAGTGCTTGCGCGAGCACCATCGGTTTGAGCAGTTGCGCCAGTTATTTATTGCCGAAGTACGGCGACGTTCCGGTGGGCAAAACGACTCTGGTCTCAGGATTTTAGACGGCTTTGAAGAAGCAGACATGCCGTTTGTGGTGCTCGAAATCGTGCCGCAACAACCCTTGCCCAAACTACGAGACTGGCTGCCCCTGACTCAGTTAATCACGGCTGAACCCACAGCAACGCCCAGTTTGCCTCCTGAACCCAGCATCCCGGAACGGTCGGATTTCACACCATCACCGATTGTGATGGAATCATCTAATACGGTTCCTGCGGCAGGGGTAGAAGCTGCTATTGATGCTGTTCCGCACTCTGAACAGACGCCTGTGGTGTCTTTATCAGACGGGGTGATAGAGCTGGAACCTAATCCGCAGAATGGGAAGACCTCGCCTCCTCAAGCGGCTGTAGACTCGGGTGTAAATGGTAAATCAGCGCTATCAGGAAAGCCAAAAACAACGGTGCTTGTCAGTGGGCAAAAAGGCAAAGGGAAAGGTAAGACGGCACCTCCCTCATCGCCTCAGTCTGGCTTTCAGCCTCAGCGTTTGCTGCCCCTGGCACTGATGGTGACTGCCATCGTGGGGGGCTTAGGCGGAGCCAGCGTGGGTTGGGTCTTACGGTTTGGTCAAACCAGTGATGCATCTCCGACCGAAGCTGCCGGTGATACGCCCTTGTTCAATTTTGGTAAAGAACAATCCTTCCCCCCGTTAGAGGATTGGCCGGTTACAGATACGTCTGACTTTTCTACCACCGATGAATGGGAGCCATCGAATGCGATCGCCGCTCCCCGACGAGATCGGGTGCAATACAATCGCGTTCCTGAACCTGCCGCCGTGGAAAACCCTGGATATTCCGCTCCAGACCGCGCCTCAGACCGTGCCTCAGACCGTGCCCCAGAACCAACTGTGGAAGCACCCCCTAAAGAAATCGAGCCAACTAGCTCAGAGTTTGAACCGCCTGATAAACAACCGCCTGAGGTAGAACCACCAGCCGACGTTGCGCCACCCGCACCACCGCTTCCTGAGCCAGTTGCCCCTGCCCCTGCCCCCAACAACGGAGCCAGTAACGCAGCTCCCTCTTCAGAAAGAGAACCCGTCTCTACGCTCGACTCATCCGACAACGTGCAATAAAAGCCTATTCAGAGAATTAGCGGGGCTAATTTTTTCGTAAATCTGGACATGAACCCTTTGGGTTCATGTCCAGATTCATGCCCTGTCAGGCAATACCGATCATTAAGTCTTCTCATCCCGTGTCGCTGTGCGGGTTGATCCAATACGCTGCTGTGGAGAGCTCTGCGCTCCACAGCAGCGTTTCTGGACTTAACGAACTTGCACACCGCCAGGGTCGGATAA
>NZ_JBSLYH010000037.1:0-81640 GCF_055793305.1 Calyptranema fuscum S582 | reverse complement strand
CCTCTCCACCCCTTGCGCCAATGATGTTGATTTAATCTATGCCTAAGCGTTTCTTTACATTTTTACTGATATGCTTTTTTGCTTTTGGTGTGGTTACGTGTTCCAATAGCTCCACTTCACCCAGCCGTAGCCCGACGGCAACTAGCCCGACTACAACCGTTACGTCCAATGCTGACGAGCCTGTCTCGAAGATGCAGATCTGGTGGACTCAGGGATTCTTGCCCGAAGAAAATGAGGTCATCATTCGTCTGGTGGCAGACTGGCGAAAGGAATCAGGCTACGAAGCCGACCTGGTGTTGCTACCCGATCGCGATATTTTGCACGATACGCAAAATGCTGTAGAGGAAGGTCATGCGCCCGATATTTTGTTTAGCTACGAGGGTGATACGAACCTGATTCCGTGGTTAGCCTGGAATGGCAAACTGGCAGATGTGTCCGAGCTAATCCAGTCATACCAAACGGTATACAGCCCGGTGGCGTTAGAAGCGGTGAACTACCTTAATAACGTGACGAAACAGCGCAGTTACTATGCTGTTCCGTTTGCCAAACAAACCGTTCATTTACATTTTTGGGAAAACTTGATTGAAGAAGCGGGTTTTTCGAGGAATGACATTCCGCAGCAATGGGATGAGTTTTGGGCATTTTGGCACCAGGTGCAAGACCGCTTGCGGCAAAAAGGAGTTGACTCTGTGTATGGGTTGGGCTTGAGTTTATCGGATTTGGGCGTGGATACACTCTGGGTATTTGAGCACTTTTTAGAAGCGCATAACATCCAGGTGGTCGATACGAATGGGCAGTTACAACTCGACAAACCCGGTGTCAAAGAGGCGATCGCCAATATCATTCAGGAGTTTGCCAACTTTTACAAAGATGAATATGTACCCCCCAAAGCTCTGGAATGGACAGATTCGGGTAATAACGTTAGTTTCCTCGAAAGCCGCTCGGTAATGACGGCAAACAGCACCTTATCCATTCCTTTGACCCAAAAACAGCCAGACAATTCTTACAATCAGCTTTCCAAAGATCTGTATTTCAATAAAATCCGTACCACGCTATGGCCGAAAAAGCCTGATGGACAAGTGTTACGCTCGATTCTGAGTATCAAGCAAGTTGCGTTGCTGGAAGATTCAGAACACCGAAAAGAAGCCTTGAGTTTTCTCACCTATTTTTCTAAACCCGAGCGGGTCAGTCAGTTTTTGCAATTGGCAACCAAAGGGCGCTTCTTTCCAGTGATGCCAGAATTGCTGAAGGATCAGTTTTGGAATGACCCCAATGATCCCCACAGGTCTGTGGCGCTCAAGCAATACGAGCAGCCTACTCGCCCGTCCTATCAAGTGTATGCGCCTGCCTATAGCCAGGTCTTGAAAGACAATGTCTGGGCAAAAGCTATTTTGAGCGTGATTGAAAATGGCACCTCGCCCCGACAAGCAGCCGATGAAGCGATCGCCCAAATCAAAAAAACCTTTGCGGAGTGGACATGAAATTCTGGAAAAGTAGCCTGCTGGCTCAACTCGTCAGTTATTTCTCTCTGTTATCGGTTGTCATGGTGGGGATTGTGTCGATCGCCGCTTACAATCGTGCCAAAGATTCTCTGGAGCAATCGGTGATTGATCGGTTAACGGTTGCCACGTCTTTGAAGGAATTTCAGCTAAATGAATGGTTGGATGTTCAGCGCGAAGATGTGTTGACCATTAGCCAATTGCCAGAGGTACAAGCAGAAATCGCCATCTTACTGACAACCGATGAGAAAGATGCCAATCATATTGCTGCCTATCAACGGTTGTCGAAGTATTTTGCTGATTTAACAGCCGTGAAACCCACGCTAAAAACAATCATCATTACCACCAATGGTGGGTTTGTCATCTTTTCATCAGCAGATGAATCACTGTTAGGTAAATACAAGCCGTTGGGTGAGCCAACCACCTATTTCACTCGCGAAGGTGCGAGTTCTCTCGTTCCTAATTTTTATAGTTCATCGGCTACAGGTCGCTCTGCCATTACCTTTGCGACTCCCATCATTGATCCTAAAGGGGTGCGGATGGCAGCGCTTACAGTGGATTTGGACTTGCAGGATATTGATCGATTGATTCGTGAAAATACAGGCTTAGGGGAAACGGCAGAAACTTATCTGGTGGGCAAATCGGGCGCAAGAACGGCGTTTATGTCCCGCCAGGACAGTAATGAGGACGATGATAGCTCTGAAAACGCCCAACCAGAAACCGGAATTCATAGCACAGGCATTGATTCGGCGATCGCTAAAAAAGATATCCAGGGTCATTTTCGCAACTATGCTGGAGATCGTGTCATTGGGGTCTATAACTGGTTAACCAAAGGTAACCTGGCACTGATCGCCGAAATTAAACAGAAAGAAGCTTTTCGTCCTGCTCGTGAATTGGCACGGGAAATCTTGTTGATTGGGCTGAGTTCTGCGGGATTGTTGCTGGTTGCCGTCTATTTGCTGTCGCGGCGAATTACCCAACCGATTCTGGCAATTACCGATACTGCCATTCAGGTAGCCGGAGGAGATTTGTCGTTACGAGCTCCCGTGCTAACGGAAGATGAAATTGGCTTGCTGGCTCGGGCATTTAATCAGATGACCACTCAGCTAAAACAATCAAACCAACAATTGTCGGACTATAGCCGCACGTTGGAATTGCGGGTGAGTGAAGCCACTCAAGACTTACAAGATACCCTGGCATATCTGGCTTCTATCATCGATAACATGGCAGATGGGCTATTGGTGACGAATGCGGAGGGCAAAATCACCCGCTTTAACCCGGCATTACTCAAGATGTTGGGTCTCAGAGCGACGGATATCAAAACGAAAGCACCTGACGACCTCTTTAGCGCCAATTTGCTGGCTCTGATTCAATCTGCCCCTCAAGCTCACCAACAGGTTGTTATGACTGAAGTGGCATTGTCTGAAGGGCGCGTCGGTAAAGCTTCTGCTACTGCCATTTTGAAAGATTATGCGGATGAACCTGTAGCAGATGAATCGGACGAAACGCAGGCAGCCGCAACCGACCCCCATGACCAGACTCCAATTCACATCGGCACGGTGATTCTTTTGCAAGATATCACTACCGAGAAAGAAGTTGATCGGATGAAAACCGACTTTATTTCTACGGTATCGCACGAACTCCGAACACCCCTTACGTCTGTATTAGGCTTTGCCAAGATTATTAAGAAAAAGCTTCAGGAAAACATTCTGCCGATTGTCCAAACAGATGACAAAAAGGTGAATCGAGCCATTCAACAGGTCGGCGACAATATCGATATCATCGTCTCCGAAGGGGAACGTCTGACGAACTTAATTAATGAGGTTCTGGATATTGCCAAGATGGAGGCAGGGCGCGTTGATTGGAATATGCAACCGCTGGCAATTGACGAGTTGATTGAACGGGCGATCGCCGCAACTTCTGCTCTATTTGAACACAAACAACTGGGATTGCACCGCGATATAGATGCCAATCTACCCATGGTTGAGGGCGATCGCGATCGTCTGTTGCAAGTCGTGATTAACCTGCTATCCAATGCCGTCAAATTTACCAATGAAGGAGCAATTATCTGTCGGGCAAAACAGCGTGATCAAACCCTGATTGTTAGCATTGTTGATAATGGCATTGGCATTGCCGAAGTCGATCAACCTAAAGTATTTGAAAAATTCAAACAGGTTGGTGATACGTTGACCGACAAACCTCAGGGTACGGGATTAGGATTGCCCATTTGCAAACAGATTGTGGAGCATCATAGCGGTGAAATTTGGGTTGAAAGTGAACTGGGCAAAGGCAGTACCTTTTCCTTTAGCTTGCCGATCAACCTGCCCCAAACCTCTCCGTCTGAAGGAATGAATCTGGATACACTGATTCGCCAGCTCAAAGAACAAGTTGCCTTAGCTACCCCCTTGCAGACCGACCAGCCTAAAACTGTCTTGGTGGTCGATGATGATCCTCATATCCGGGAACTATTGCGGCAAGAGTTAGAGGCGCAAGGTTATGTTGTGCGCGAAGCTAAAGATGGGGCAGAGGCGATCGCCCAGGTCAAACAAGCATTGCCAGACTTGATTATTTTGGATGTCGTCATGCCTGAACTGAATGGGTTTGATGTCACTGCCGTGCTACGCAATGATCCACAAACGATGAATATTCCCATCGTCATCGTCTCTATTGCAGAGGATAAAGAACGGGGATTCCGCCTGGGGGTCGATCGCTATTTCACCAAGCCGATTGACACAGACGTGCTACTGCAAGCCGTCGGACAACTGATCTCGCAAAATACTACTAAAAAAACCGTCCTGATTGTGGACGAAAACACCTCGGCAGTTCACACCCTGGCAGAGTTGTTGCGAACCAAAGGGTATGACGTACTTGAAGCTTTCAACCTGCAAGACTGTATCGACAAGACTGAATCGGTAAAACCTGATATGGTGATTGCCAATGCGACCTATGCAGCTCAACATGACCTGGCAAAAACCCTCCGCCTGAAACAGGGCTTAGAAAATATCAGCTTTTTCTTGCTGACCGATCAGCCCGCGCAACCTAGCGATGACCCTGTTTCCTAGCGATAGGGTTAGCATGGAAGTAATACTTCCCCGCTCAAGGTTCTGCCAGATCAACCGCTTTCAACTCTCAATTCTTTAATAAAAACGTGACGAATTATGACTCAAAAAATTCTGATTGTTGATGATGAACCGCATATCCGCCGATTGATCGAGCAAACCCTGGAAGATCTGGAAGATGAAGGCGTTGAATTGCTCACCGCCAGCAACGGGCAAGAAGCTCTGGACATGATTCAAGCTGAGCATCCTCAACTGGTGTTTTTAGATGTCATGATGCCCAAAATGAATGGCTACGAAGTGTGCAGCACCGTGAAAAATGAGTTGGGCTTTAAAGATATCTACATCGTCATGCTCACGGCTAAAGGTCAGGAGCTAGATAAACAAAAAGGGCAAGAGGTTGGGGCAGATGTCTACATGACCAAGCCCTTTGACCCAGACGAAATTCTAGAAAAGTCACAAAAAGTGTTGGGATTATCAGCTTGATATGGCTCAGATCAAACTCAAGCGACTACTGACAAAAGAGCTGGCTCCTCTCCTTAACAGCATTGTCAATAGCACAGGGGCATTGGTTGGCATCTATGATGCTGCCGAGACATTTGTCATTGGCAATGATGCATTACCGTTTGAACACAAACATCCCATTACCGTTGCAGAAGAAGTAATTGGTTGGGTCACCGGGCACGATGCCGCATTGCCTGTGGCTCAGTTACTATCTCAATTAGCTGCCAAAGAACTGGAACAAAAACTCTTAGCCAGTGAAGTCTTGGATAAATACCGAGAAATCAACTTGCTTTACAACATTGCCGATAAATTAACGGCTTGCCGTAATTTAGCAGCTGTTGCCAAGGTTGCTATAGAAGAAGCTCAACGTTTGATTCGAGCGACTAGTGCGACGTTGATGCTGTTGAATGCCCAGAGCAATCAGTTGGAAATCTTGTTGACGTCAGGCTGGCAACCTGCCGACAAACCCATCTTGAAGTTGGGCGAAGGCATCGAAGGCTGGATCGCTTCTACGGGTAAAGCCGAAATTGTCAATGATGTCGTCACCGATGTCCGTTATCGGGCGATCAATCCTGACACCTGCTCGATGCTATGCGCCCCCCTCAAAGCCCAAGAACGTGTCATTGGGGTGCTCTGTATCGGCAATGGCGAGATGGTGAACTATACCGCTGCCGAACTGAAATTGCTGACGGCGATCGCCCTACAATCTGCACCTGCCATCGAAAGTGCGCGTTTCCATGAGCAACAAATGGAAGAAGCTCGACAACGCGAAGCCAAACTCAAAGAACAATTACTGGAACTGCGGATTGAAATCGACGAAGCCAAGCGTGCCAAACAAGTTGCTGAAATTACCGAATCCGACTTCTTTCAAGTTCTCCAAGACAAAGCTAAACGCTATCGCAAACGAGCCGGGAAAGATGAAGACCCGACAGAATAAGGGATAGGGCATTGCTGATAGCACGTCGCGCCTGGATAGATTGCGGATGTTGTGAGAGAGCCACGCTCCGCGTGGCTCTCTCACAATACCTTGCTACAATTAAGCATGTTCAACCGCTAGCTGTGGTTGAATATCAGGTGATATGGCTCCTCATCGGTTGGCACTACCATGCAGCAAAATTTGTCAGACCTTCCAACGGCAACGCTCTCTCACTGTGCAATATGTGTTTCAGATCTGAAGCGTTCTGTTGCTTTTTATCAAAGCCTTTTTGCGCTGGAGAAGGTCGGTGAGTGGAGTAGACCAGACGATGGGCTAACGGCAGTATTACTGCTGGGTTCTGGAGGTGCCCGGTTAGAAATTGTAGAAAAAGCGAACGTCGAACAACAAGATAGTTCAGAACTTTTTTCTAGTTTTGGCTTTACCCAAACTGGTTTGAGACACCTTGCCTTCACCGTTCCGTCTGTCGATCAAAGTTTTGAACGTGCCCTTCAGCTTGGGGCGAAACCCTTAATGCCGCCTCGGACAGGCAAAATTGTTGCTCGCCTTGCCTTCGTTTTAGATTTGGATGGCATTCAACTGGAATTCACCCAATTATCCACGTAAGAATCACAGAGTGATTAACCTGACTCAACAACTGTCATCTCTCCAGGCGCGACGCGCGATAAATCCAACTTACATCTAGAAACTCCAGCCTGTTTGATCTCTATGTCCTTCGTTGTTGCTACCTTCTATAAATTTGTCAAACTGCCCGATTTTGCCGAAAAGCGATCGCCACTCTTAGCGCTTTGCCAGGAACACCAGATAAAAGGCACGATCTTGCTGGCAGACGAAGGGATTAATGGCACGATCGCCGGATCTCGACAGAACATTGATGCGGTTCTGGTTGCGCTGAAATCTGACCCGCGTCTGGCAGATCTGGAGCACAAAGAATCGATCGCGACAACGGCTCCGTTTGAACGGATGAAGGTCAAGCTCAAACGCGAAATTGTGACCCTGGGTATTCCAGAGGTGAGTCCGACAGAGCAAGTCGGCACCTATGTGGCTCCCAAAGACTGGAATAGGTTGATTTCAGATCCAGATGTCGTTGTCATCGATACACGCAACGACTATGAAGTCAGTATCGGTACCTTCCAGCGGGCAACAAATCCTCAAACCCATGCTTTTCGAGAGTTTCCCGAATTTGTCCAAACCCACCTTGACCCGACCCAACACAAAAAAGTAGCGATGTTTTGCACGGGTGGGATTCGCTGCGAAAAAGCGTCTGCATTTATGCTACGGCAAGGTTTTCAGGAGGTTTACCACCTGCAAGGAGGGATTCTTAAATATTTAGAAGATGTTCCTCCCGAATCCAGCCTCTGGCAAGGCGAATGCTTTGTATTTGATGAACGAATTGCCGTCCAGCATGGCTTAGAATTGGGCACCCATGATATGTGTCGCAGTTGTGGACACCCGATTACAGATGCAGAAAAGCGATCGCCCGATTATCAGGAAGGGATTTGCTGTCCCCATTGCATCGCTTCGCTCACCCCCGAAAAGCAGGCGCGACAAGCCGAAAAACAGCGGCAATGGGAGTTGGAACAGCAACGGAGGGTAAAGGGGACAACACCCTCTTGATAAGGGTTTTAATATAGCCGTGTGCAAGTTTGTGCAGTCCAGCAATAGGGTTGTGGGGCGCGGAGCGCCCCACAATCCTGCACTGAATCAACCGCATAGCGCTTCAATAACACTGACGAGAGCACCCAAAGCAGTAATGGGGGAAATACTTGCAAGCCAAATCATTTTGGGGCTAAGGGACGCTCATGCACAAACACGAGGGGTAACAACGCGGCAAGTCGCAGGATGCTGGAAAACGCAAACAGCCCCAATAAACCACCATAGCCAAACTGCGCTAAAAACCCTCCTGCTGTGGTTCCCAGTGCGCCGCTCATGCCCGCAAAGGCAGCGGCTACACCAAAATAAGTAGATTGGTTATGGGTAGGTGCAATGCCCATCTGTAAGTTGTTTGAACACAGGTCGATCGCTGCGGCTGTGCCTCCGGCAATGAGATGCAGCAAAGGTAGCCACAGCCAAATAGACAATGAGTGGGTGCCCGTCAACAGCCACAGCAACGGGAAGACAGCAAATATAATCCCCACACCCATCAAAATAGGACGATTGCCAATCCGATCAGCTAACTTTCCCCAAACCATCAATAGCAGCAAGTTTGCCCCAGCCGACAAGCTATTATAAAGCGTCACCTGGCTAATATCTAATGCCAAGTCATTGAGCATATAGACATTGAAAAAAGGTGCACTGAGGTTAACTGAAAACGTCCACAGATTGAAATAAATCAGGAATTTGAGGAAGTTGGAATCTTGCCAGAAGCTAATGAATGAAATGGGTTGAAACAAGGATTGACTACTGGCGGAGCTGACCGACATATCAGGTTCAAGGGTGGGGCTGCCAGAGATTTGCTTCTGTTGGGGATTAATATCTACCATGAAATTTTGAAAATGAATGCTGACCAATCCAGCGGCGATCGCCCCAATCAGTACAACACCATAGCCTTGAATTGAACCACCCCACCAGCGAGAAATTAGCAGTCCAAGTAACGGAATTGAGATCAAGTTGGTTAAGTTAGCAGCGCTGTTGCGTAAGCCAAAGTAGCGACCTCGCAAAGGTCGGGGCACAAGTGCTGCCATCCAACTGAGCCATGCGGCACTACCCAGTGCTCCTAAAAAGTAGCTGAGCAGAGTAACACCCAGAGCGATCGCAATCAAAATATCAGGTGCTGCATGATGTTTGCCAATCCAAAAGATAGCGATCGCCAGCCCTAGCCACAGCAATCGAGCACTGCTGTAAACCCAGCGGCAATAGTCGTGACGGCTGGTTGTTTGCTCAGAAAAATAAGCACCAATGGGCTGCATCAGATTTGCCAGCATGGGAATGGAGGCAAGTATGCCGATCTCGGTCGCTCCTGCACCCAGTTCTAACAAAAAGTTCGTCAGCAACACGCCACCAGTGACATTAGAAAATAAGGTGGCAAAGACTCCATCCAACGTGGACGCTTTCAAGCTGGTGCGAATTTCATCTTTCGACGCATTCAAGCTTGTAGCCAGCGATCGCATTTTGGGTTGAACCGATGCAATGATGGTTATCCCATGTAACAAGGCGGTTTCCTCAGGCACGTTAGCGGCGATCGCATCCATCGCATCAGCAGATGCAAACTCTTCCATCTACTTGACGACTCCCAAAATGGTCAGGTTCTCCCAGAGTTCTCTCAGTTAAAAGTGTTGCTGGCATCAGGAATGAATTGGCATGGGACACTGAAGTCTTCCCATGCCAATTCATTCCAGAATTTCGCAATAAGTAGAATCCTAGGGGCAAAATCAAGCCCTTACATCTTCCTCTAGGAGAATTTGTAGCGCCATGCACTCAGCGACAGCATGATGTATTGAACAGTAGTACTCCACACGGCTGTTTAATACATCACCTGTCCTGGTGTCTGTTTTAAAAGTTGTTTTTTCGTGCGCTTCGCGTACGAAAAACAACCCTCTTAGCGAGTTTTAAACCACACCCTAACTCAGCGTTATTTCTACAAGACTCCTAATATGGCGTACCATCCTTATGAGCAAACTGCCACCCACCTTCTACCAGCAAGGCTTGTAGATCATCATCTGGATACGTACCTTCATCACCCGGAGTGCGATCGCCCATTTCGAGATACAACACGTCTTCTGCTGTCTCGTTGATCAAATGGTGCGCATTGCCAGTACCCGCTTTGAAACCTGCACACATACCTGGCGATAATTGCATCCGACCTGCATCTGTTTGGAGGATTGGTTGCCCTTGCAAGATGTAGATAAATTCGTCTTGTCGAGAATGAGCATGACGCAGTGCAGAAATAGCATTGGGCGCTAAGCGTGTGAGGTTGACGCCGAAGTTGGTCAGCCCAAACAAATTCCCAAGAGGGCGTTTCTCTCTCCCTTTCATCTGAGATGCAAAAGGCTCTGGGTAATTGGAAGGTGTCGTCCGTAAGGGAGCTTCGATCGCTGCGATCGCCACTGGGTATGGTGTTTGAGACATAGTCACGACGTAATGGGGATGATGCAAGTATAATTAAAAACCAAAACATTTGTGGGAGAGCGCGGCAGGGCCGCGCTCTCCCACAAATGTTATTTACGTTAGTTTTCTCAGGATCCTAAAACTGGTCTCTAATTGCATTCCCTGAGACTTCCAAGGTTTTCAAAACCTCAGAAGTCTAACATCTCGGCGTCACTCCACCTCTGAGAGTTGACAAAGCTCTAAAGCTGATCGAGTTGGGTCTTTAAGGCTTCTAACTCAGCATCGACACTGGCATCAGCAGGGGCAGTAGTCGTCGGTTGAGATGAGGGCAATGCTTGATTTGCCGGGGCAGAACCACCCAACAGTTGAGCTTTCATCGCTTCCAACTCGGCATCGACATCTGATCCAGATTCTAAGGCAGCAAATTGGCTTTCTAAATCGGCTCCCGCCAATTCAGCCGCTGCTTGCGATCGCGCTTCGATTTGCAACACTTTTTCTTCCATGCGCTCAAAGGCTGCCATGGCGCTACTGGTACCCAAGCGCCCCATCGTGCTTTGCAATTGTTCATTGGCCTTAGCAGCACTGGCTCTTGCCTTGAGCATATCTTTCTTGGTTTTTGCCTCAGAAATCTTGCCTTCCAGGGCGATCAGATTGCGCTTGAGGGTATCAACCGTAGAAGTCTGCTGATCCATTTGGGCTTTGAGTGCAGCCGCCGTCTCGGCTTGCACCTTTTTGCGGTTGAGCGCTTCCCGCGCCAGCGTCTCGTCTCCTTTTTGTAAAGCGAGTCGCGCCCGCTGATCCCAGTTTCCTGCTTCTGTTTGTGCCTGGTTATATTGCTGCTGGATGCGTTTTTGACTGGCGATCGCACTGGCAACTGCCTGACGCATCTGGATTAGATCCTCCTGCATGTCGATCAATGCTTGGTCTAAGATCTTTTCAGGATCTTCAGCAGCGCTCACAGCAGCATTCAGATTAGACCGAACAACTCGGCTGACACGGTCAAACAATCCCATGGCTCAATATCCTTTTTGGCGTATATACAGAGATAGCAGCGACACAAATCTAAAAAACTAGCCTATCCAATTTGTTGGGCAGTAGCTCGAAATCAAAAGACTCTTGACAACAGTCTTAACACATCCGTAGTCCTGATGCAGCTGGATGTTGCGTGAGAGCGTTGCTACTTGCCAAGGATGAAAATCCTACAGATCTAGCCTAGCAATTAAAAAACGGGGCTGACCGACCCCGTTGCAATTTTTTTGATTTTTAGCCGCGATGGCAGCCTTATCGCACTCTTAGAGCTGTGGGATAAACCGCTCTTTTTCCGGAACGTTGGTGTATTCAGCCACAATTTGGCGGAATTCTTCACCATCAATCGTCTCTTTCTCAATGAGCAAATCGACCAGGCGATCGATCACGGCACGGTTTTCGCGCATCAAGCGGCAGGCATCTTCATAGCAATGCTCGACAATCGAACGCACCTGAGCATCGATCCGGGAGGCAATCTCTTCAGAATATTCTGACCGCATCATCCAGTCACGACCCAAAAAGACTTCGCCTTGCTGACCTTCTAGCGACAAAGGTCCCAGATCTGACATACCAAATCGCGTTACCATCTGGCGCGCCATTGTGGTGACCTGTTGTAAGTCATTACCTGCACCCGTTGTGACTTCGGCATCTCCAAAAATGACATGCTCTGCGGCACGTCCGCCCAGGGCACCTGTAATTCGAGCCATAATTTGAGCACGAGAGATCAACCCTTGGTCTTCGTTAGGCATAAACCAGGTTAACCCTTGTGCCTGACCACGCGGGATCAACGTCACTTTCTGAACCGGGTCATGGTCTTTGACAACGGTGCCCACTAACGCGTGACCAACTTCGTGATACGCAATCAGGCGCTTGCTCTTGCTGTCTACTAAAGGCGTTCCTTCCATACCTGCAACCACGCGATCGACGGCATCATCGATCTCCAGCATGGTAATCGCATCCTTGCGCCGACGTGCCGTGAGAATGGCAGCTTCGTTGAGCAAGTTTGCCAAATCTGCGCCAGTAAAACCGGGAGTACGACGGGCGATCGCATCTAAAGACACTTCAGACGCCAGTTTCTTGTTACGTGAATGAACTCTGAGCACTTCCAGGCGACCTTTGATATCGGGCGGATCGACCATAATCTGGCGATCGAAACGACCGGGACGCAGTAACGCCGAATCCAGCACATCTGAGCGGTTCGTTGCCGCAATGATAATGATGCCGGTGTTCCCTTCAAATCCATCCATTTCGGTCAACAGCTGGTTGAGGGTTTGCTCCCGCTCATCATTGCCACCGCCGATGCCAGCGCCCCGTTGCCGGCCGACCGCGTCAATTTCATCGATAAACACGATACAGGGGGCATTTTCTTTCGCTTTTTTGAACAAGTCGCGGACGCGGGAAGCACCGACCCCAACGAACATTTCGACAAACTCAGATCCAGAAATGCTGAAGAAAGGAACACCCGACTCACCAGCGATCGCCTTTGCCAGCAAGGTTTTACCTGTACCCGGAGGGCCGACCAACAAAACACCCTTAGGAATCTTGGCTCCCACCGCTGTAAATCGCTCAGGCTTTTTCAGAAATGTGACAACTTCCTGCAATTCTTCTTTCGCTTCTTCAATCCCAGCCACATCGTCGAACATGACGCCAGTTTTGGCTTCCATCATGAACCGAGCTTTGGATTTACCAAAATTCATCGCCTGCCCAGGGCCCCCCGGCACATTGCTAGACCGACGGAACAGGAAGAAAAGCCCACCAATCAACAAAATTGGGAAAATCAGGTTGCCCAACAGCCCCCAGATGGCTCCATCATTACGCGGAGGATGGAAATCGATGTTAATCCCATCTTTTCTGAACCTGGAAATCAACTCTGATGCATTGCCAGGTAGGTCAACTCGCAAGCGCTGAACCCGATTATCCAATTCAGGATCGACCGCTTCTACAATAGCCGTGCGTCCACTATCATACAGGTCAACCTCTGTCACCCGACCGGCATTGAGATATTCTAAGAACCGTCCGTAGGTCATGCGGGTGCTTGCCGTATTTTTCCCCATCTCCATCGGAGAAGATGAGAAAGCACCTTGCCATAGAAAAAAGCCGATGACCAGAGCTGGCAATGTCCAGAGAAGGATAACTCTCCAGGAAATTTTCATAATTTCTAGTAGCCTCTAAAGCGGTAAACGTAAAGAAATATCTCTTGACAGATTAAACAAGCAACTGGAAATTGCCCGAAAAATACACTACTCCAAACCAAAAGATGCCGCCAAAGTGCCGAAGCACATATCCCGTAGAGATATTAAATTTAGCGGCTGGAATCTTAAAGCACAAAAAATAATCTGAGAAGGAATGTTAATTTAATTTAACCTAATCAACCGACTTGGATCAACTTTCACAGATTTTTAATGTCGTTCGACAAAAGTGCAACATCGTGTACCGTGCGACTCACAGAGCAAAACGGAAGTCAATGCCCGTTGTGCCGTACAGAGTTGACGTCTACTCATCCAATTTACGTATTTTTAAGGATGCAAACGTTTCATGCGCTATTCGCTTTCAAATCGCTTTCGGGGAGCTGTGTTGGGTGCGGCGATCGCAGAACTGTGGGGCAGTGTTCATCCCCCTGGCACAAACGCAACCTCATGGTTGACACCACCTCAAGCGAACAAGGGGACTGCCACTAGCGCTCTCGCCTGGGCTGTCAGCCAAGGCATTCTAGAGGGAGCTGAAGGCTTAATCCAGGGGCACATGTTGGCATACGCAGGTCAGCCGCTTGTCCATCCGCCAAACAGCCCACCCGATCAGGCACAAGCGATTGATAGAGGCGACAGGCTAACCGATACCGCCACCTTAAAAACGCGAGTAGGAACCCTGATGGCGATCGCCTTATTTTTTCATGACGATCTAGACAGTCTGCGTCGAGCGATCGCGATTTGGATATCGGACGCTAAAATGGACTTAGTTCTGGCAGACGTATTCCTTGTGTTTGCCTATAGCCTGTCTCTTGCCCTAAGAGATCAGCTCCACCCCAATCACTGGCTGGCAACAGTTCTCAACGCATTAACGTTTGATGCAAAGCTTGCCCATACGACCCGTCCCAACGCTGTTCAGCGGAAATTGAATCAGGTTCAACATCTATTGCATACCAGGGCTGGATTAACTGCTGTCGAAAAGTTAGTCAGAGATTCACCGAATCCCTGTGCCGATGGCAACCTGGCTGAAGGCTCACCTGAAAGCTGGATGTTGCTAAATAGTATGGCGATCGCGCTTTATAGCTTTATTAGCACGCCCGAAGATTTTCGGTTAACTGTGGTGCGAAGCGGGCTATCTCGGTACGAAACTCAAATCACATGTGCGATCGCAGGTGCATTATCCGGTGCCTATGTTGGCATATCAGGCTTACCCATCGACTGGCGCAGTCAGTTGCAAGCATGGGGCACAAGTAAACATTTCTTGACATCTTCTCACCCTGCTCCGGTCGAATCTGCGTTGTTAAATGGTGCGGATCGACTTCTAGCAAGCTGGTCAGGCATCTACAATCCTGAGTCGCAGGCAGCTTCTCTTGTTGCCGTTAGCGCACCTAATATTATTCGTCCTCGGTAGTGGATTTACGATCGATTTAGGTATTAACGGATAACACGCTGTTGCTCAAAATGCCTTAGATATACTATAGACGGAGTGATCTTCCAGTTATATTGGGGGTGGTTATTTCAGGATGACCCATCACAGAAAACTCAGACACTTAATTTTGTAAGAGTGACACTGTTGTGCTTATTCATGGATCGTGGCTTTAATCTCCCCTCGCCCTCCTACCCTGCGGGAAGGGGGATTTAGGGAGATCTGCGACAAGCTCTTAGGATCGTGGATTAAATAAGATCGAATATTGAATCGTTTGGAGGGGCGAACGGCCGTTCGCCCGTACAGCAAATCATCGGAGTTATTTAATTCCTATTCCTTAGGTTTTATGAATTGGTTATCCTAACGTAACGCTTCAGGCTGATTGAATTCATGATCCCCAGATATTGGAACGCTGATGGATAAAAGGCTGACGGGTAAAAGGTTGATTTGTAAATTGAGTGATGTGGATAGTTAAGTGAAACTGCTGCCCAAATTGGCGGTTGCCAGAGCGATCAACGCTAGTGTAACTTTGGTGCACTAATGAAATCTTTCCGACGTTTAACGCAGCAGATAGGTCAATGGTGGCGAAAGCCTTCGCCGATTTTCCCGAAAAATCGGTTCAATCACGCCTTGAACAAAGCGGTTGATCGAGCCAAACAATACACCGATTCGGCTCAGCTTCATCATTCCTGGAAGGACTTGCGGCAACTAAAACCCGAGCAATGGATAGCGATCGCTCTACATCCTCCATTCTTAAAACGCAAGCCACGACAAAAGAAATCGCCCCATCCGCGAGCTATCTTTGCAGTGGTCGTCGTCTCTCTGACCAGCACCATTGGCTATCGCTTTTATAATGAACCGCAACTCGCTGTAGACACGATCGCTCCCCAAACATTACGGGCACCCGATACAGCCGTTGTAGAAGATATAGAAACGACTGAAGAGAATCGCAAAGCTGCCCGTACAGGTGCGATTCCGGTGTTGATGATTGATCAGTCCGTCAACCAAGAAATTTATCAATCGCTTCAGCGCTTGCTCGATCAGGGGGATGATTTGCGGCAACAGGCCGGCGGTTTCCCCTACATTGATACGTCGATGCTGTCTAGTGATGCTCAGCAATATTTGCTTCGCGTAGACGAACATACGTTGCAAGCGATCATGAACCGCTTAAAAACACCGCAGACAACCGATTCACCCAGTACAAGTCCAGGTGTGGAGATCGAGCCTAAAACGCCGATTGAGCCAGCTGAAAGACTCGTATTAGTCGAATTGCAAAACTATCTGCGGACTCATTCTGCTGAAGATTTTGCATCGCTGCAACAGGGAATTTTTCGGGCTCGTCAGCGCTATGTTGGCGTGCTTAAGACGATGGCTATTCAGAGTGAGCCTCGAATTTTTTATGACGCATCGCTGCTCAATCTTACCGATGCTGAGTGGTCGGAGACGAGAACGGGTATCCGCAATGCGTTGGAACGGATTTTAACGCAGGGGATCCCGCCAGGGTTGCCCAAGAGCATTCTTAAAAGTGCGGTTAGAAATCAGGTTGTCCTCGATGTTCCGTCTGGAGGAGTTAAAATTGCGACGGATGTTTTGGTTGCTGTTGCTCAACCGAACTTAATACAAGATGTCGAGCAAACCAAATTGTTAGCCGAACAAGCCGCTCAAGCTGTTGACCCGGTCTTGGTACAGATTCGTCGGGGTGAGGTCATTGTTCGAGCCAACGAGAAGATTACGCAGTCAGACTTTGTCTTGCTCGACCATTTTGGTATGAGCCGCAGACGGGTGAATTGGTTTGGGTTAGTTGGGTTTGGGGTGTGGATTTCAACCGCTGTGGTGATTTTTTTAGCCGCAGAACGTCGCTTTCATCCCGGTTTACGACGACGCGACTATATCCTGATCCTGTTGCTGGTTTTTACAATTCCGCCATTGGTTGCGTTGAAATTTCCAGCCACAAGTTTGCCCCTGGTGGGGTTGTTGGTGGGTAGTTTCTACGGCTCGGCAATGGGAGGAATTTTGATTGCCTTGCTGGGGGTGACGTTGCCCATGGGCATGGCCATTGGCTGGAGTCATTTGATTGCAACTACAGTCGGCAGCCTGTTGGGTTCTCTGATGGCAGGCAAGTCGCGATCGCGAGAAGAGTTGGCACTATTGGGCTTTGCTGTTGGGCTGAGTCAGGGAATGACATATTTGCTGATCAGTCTGATTCTCAATACTCCCAGTCCGGTTTGGTATGCCGTGTTGACAGCAGCTGGGCTGCAAGGCTTATTGGGCATTGCCTGGAGTGTGGTAGCCATGGGCATCAGTCCCTATTTAGAGCATGGCTTTGACCTGGTCACACCCATCCGCTTGGCAGAACTCTCGAATCCCAACCGCCCGTTGCTGAAACGACTGGCGTCTGAAGCTCCGGGCACGTTTCAACATACGCTTTTTGTTGCCAGTTTGGCAGAAGCGGCAGCACGGGCACTGGGGTGTAATGTCGAGTTAGTGCGAGCCGGTACGCTTTATCATGACATTGGCAAAATGCATGATCCACTAGGCTTTATCGAAAATCAGATGGGGGGTCCCAATAAGCACGATGCGATCAACGATCCCTGGAAGAGCGCCCGAATTATTAAAAAACATGTGAGTGAAGGGCTGGTCATGGCGCGCAAATATCGTTTGCCGAAAGCCATTGAAGCGTTTATTCCAGAACATCAGGGAACGATGTTAATCGCTTATTTTTACCATGAAGCACAACAGCGTGCCAAAGTTGATGCGACCATCGTCGTTAATGAAGCAGATTTTCGCTACGATGGTCCGATTCCCCAAAGTCGAGAAACAGGCATTGTCATGCTGGCAGATTCCTGTGAAGCGGCGTTGCGATCGCTCAGAGATGCGACTCCAGACGAAGCACTGGCAATGGTCAATCGCATTCTCAGGGCACGCTGGCAAGATAACCAACTGACAGACTGTGGGCTAACACGTGCGGAAATGAATAAAATTGCTGAAATTTTTGTCCAGGTCTGGTTGCAATATAACCATCAACGGATTGCATATCCCAAACTAAACCCCACCCCGCAAACCTCGATCGCCAGAAATTAAATGGCATTGCTTAGAATCCTGATACCAATCTTTTATGAAGTTGCGCCAAACTAGAACCCCCTGTGGTCCCCCTTGCCAAGGGGGACGGCGACAGCCGGGGGTTGAATAAGGTGCAGCTTCACATTAAATCGGTATGACAACATCAAAACCCAAAACTTTTGGGAAGAGTGCGGCGGAGCCGCACTCTTCCCAAAATCAACAACAGCGAAGCAGAATTGGGTGGATTGGGTGCGCCCTCTGGGCGCACCCAATCCACCCGCCTGATCACCCGGTTGAATTAGCTGTGGGTAACCTTGAGAGTTTGGTTTGGTTGGGGATGGTCGATTTTGACGATTTTGCCATCCAACCAGCGCACTTCTACTGATTCAATCTCTGGATTCGCACCCAAGCCAAAATGGGCAACCGGCTCCATCTGACAGAGATAGCCACTCCCCGCATCGATCGCCCGAATTTGTTGCCGTCCATTAGCGATGAGAGAAACGACGGCACCGCGTGCCGGTGCCCCTTGAGAAGTCAGCGGCAATACCCGCAACCAGGCATTTCGATTGGGGGTTGTATGGTAGAGCGATAGGGGTTGAGCAGCAGATTCACCGTGAGCAATCACCAATTCTAAACAGCCGTCGTCATCAAAATCGCCCACAGCAGCTCCGGTACCCATGCCAACCGGCTCCAGGGCATCACCCATCTCTATCTCTGCCCATCTGCCCTGGCGATAGCCAAATAAGCGATTGGGTTGCCCAATGTTATTAAAAAACAATTCTTCGTAGCCATCATTGTCAAAGTCAGCCGCGATCACCGTACGAATGCGAGACGGTCTGGACATCGAGTTCGGCGCAATGTCGCGGAATTTCCCTTGTTCTTGTTGGACAAAAAACCGATGGGGTCCTTCCCAGTTGCCATACACCAGATCAAAGCGCCCATCGCCATCACCGTCCAATACGGCAATACCCCGTCCATGTTCGTAGATATCGCAAAGATTGGCGATCGCCGCAATATCGACAAACGTGCCGTCGCCCTGATTGCGAAACAGATAATTTGCCCCGTTTTCATTGGCAGCAAAAATATCCATGCGATTGGAAACCAGTGGCAACGCTACCAATCCGCGTCCACTGGTAATCGCATCTAACCCTGCTTCAGGAGCAACATCGGCTAACATACCATCGCCATTCAATTCATACAGACGTAACGGACCGCCATAATTTGCTACCAAACAGCCATATTGACCATCCCCGTTACGGTCTAACCAGGCAACCGATCGTCCGGCAGTTAAATTCAACGCATCTTGATTTTTTGGCAAAGAAAATAAATCTTGCCAACTGCCATCTTGCCAATCAAACAGGCGATCGCCAAACCGTTTCCGTCCCGTAAATGAGTCGGTATTGAGGACATAAATTTCTTCGCGACCATCTCCATCCAGATCGCCTGCGGCTACCCCGATCGCCTGCCGACCCACATCTGCCAAGGTTTCATCGGCGATATTGACAAACCCTGACCCATGCCATTTCAGGATCAGATTGCGTCCTCCAAATCCTGCGACAAACAGTTCAAACTTGCCATCGGCATCTACGTCAGAGACAGCGATACCGTAATTGAGCTGAACTGGATTGTCGAGTAGAAGTTCCCTTTTGTCGATGAACATGCGTGACGATGCCTTCAGACGATAATCTATGAATTCTCTCATCAGTCGGCAGTTTATGGGCATCGCTTGATCGGAAGATGTTTGTGAACGCGCAACTTTGGTTGTGCGTTCACAGACATGCCCAGAATCAGAAACGACCGTTTATCAACCTATTGCGCCACGATACGTATCCCACAACGATCCAAATCGTGGGCTAAAAACTCGCGTTGAAAGCCTAACAGATCATCAGGCATGTTAAGCATCCCAAAAGAAACGATCGCCTTAGGATCACAAATTAATTAAAAACCGAAGATTTATGTTTGGAAGCGCGGCTCCGCCGCGCTTCCAAACATAAATCTTCGGTTTTATAAATCCACGATCCTTAGGAATGGGAACATTGGAATAGAGTCGTTATGATTGCACCTTTATTATTGCAAAGCAGCGGCACCAAACAGGGCATTAAACTTGCGGCACCAAATTCCGGCAGATTGATAGTCTGCCAGATTGACCGTATCGGGGATAACGTAACTTTGAGCACCCCTAAACTGTTGCAAAGGCGCAAGCACGACATAATCCCCTTGGTTAATCGCATGTGCAGGTGGCTCCGTCGCACCAATCACATCATTCGAGCGATGTAAAATTACAACTAAATCGGGGCCTTGCTCAGAGGTGCTGAAGTCTGAATCAAGGTGTAAAACTACACCATCCTCGCGAGAAATCAGGCGTACCGTCCCTGCTGTGGGCTGTTCTCCAGCTACAAACATACCCGATTTCAAAATAGTTTCTGAGGTGGCTGATGATGAATCAGGACGAGCAGATTGAGCGATCGCACTGGGGCTAGATTGAGTCACAGACCGCTCGTCTAATGGCGGAGTACTGTTGCTTGTACAACTCACCATCAAGAATGAAACTATGCTAAGAGTAAAGTAGTACTTGAGTTTCATATAATAACCTCGCTATCCATTACAGCCATTTTCAATTGATTAAGCCACAGATTTTTTGTTGTGTGCCGCACGGAGTGCGGCACACAACAAAAAATCTAACCATATCCAAGCGCGAAGCGCTGTAAGAAGTAATCCTTAAACGTCCAGATTGAATGTTTGGATTTAGATATCTAGAACCACTGTCGCTGTTTTAGGTTTTGCAATACAAATTAGCACCGCATCATCATCGATCGCCGCTGTAGGTGTCTCTTGGTAGTCAACTTCACCGGATTGAATCTTGCACATACAGGTGCCACAAATTCCGGCACGACAACTATAAGGAGGGTTGATATCATTGGCTTCAGCAAACTCAAGAATACTATCATGCTCATCTGTCCAAGACAGCGTTTTGCCGGATGCAGCAAATACGATCTCTACGTCATGGGCAGATTGAGCCAATGGTTCAACCGCAGATTGAACCGCAGGTTGAACCGCAGGCATTGGTTTTCCCGGTTTGCTGAAGGATTCAAAAAAGACATTGCTTTCCAAGACACCGGCTTGCTTCAATCCATCACGCAAGGCTTGCATAAACGATGGAGAACCACACAAAAAATACTCGGCGTCTTGTCTGACAAGCCCTTGCACCAGCATTGCATCAACATATCCGACGCTGTGATAGTTGCCTTCATCTTCAGTTCGTGGACGGCTGTAGGCAAAATGCAGCTTGAGATTGGGGTTGTGTTGAGCGATCGCCATGACTTCATCGCGAAAGGCATGAAATCTACCATCTCTGGCACCGTGCAGAAAATAGATGGGTCGATTTGGATTCAAACGACTACAAGCCTTTGCCATGCTGATCATTGGAGTGATACCTACCCCATTACTGATCAAAACCGCAGGGATAGATTTTTGAGCATCTAAAACAAACGTGCCATTGGGCGGCTTTGCCGAAATGATTGATCCAACTTGAATCTGATCGTGCATAAAGTTAGACGCCAGACCGGGAGCAACATCCAAGCCGCTAGGGGCAAGTTCCCGTTTGATGGAAAGACGATAGTAGGTAAGGTCTTCGGTATAGTCTGACAGAGAGTAGGTGCGAATAATCGGTCGAGAGTGTCCGGGAATATCCAGACGAATGGTCAAAAATTGTCCGGGTTGGAAGGCAGGAAGTTTCTTTCCATCATCTGGTTGTAAATAAAATGACGTAATTTCTTCGCTCTCTTGAACCTTGCGAACAACCACAAAATTACGCCAATCCTTCCACTCTACTGGCTTGGTATCGATGCTTAAAGAAGTCCTTAAGACATCATTCGAGAATTGGGTTGATGGTGTAGTTTTGCGATCGCGATAAACTAACCCAAACAATGCACCACATCCACCCGCTAATAGGGACGCATACAAACTCGCTTGATAAGCAGATTCATCTTTTGTATTACGAATACCTATGACAGTTGCCGTCGCAAACGTCATGATTGAAGCCGCTGTTGTTGCCGCAATCAGACTTCTGAGTAATGGATTGTGGATACGTCCTAAACTTTCAAACATACTAATTTCTCTTAAGTCACCTAGTCTTTTACAGGGCTTTGTGCTGGCTTCAGTCAAGGAATTGCTCTCGATTAAGAACCGGGTAAGCGATCGCTCAAAATCTGCTCTGGGTGGGTGATAGAAAACTGACGATAGCCGCAGCGAAAAATACATCGGTAATGGTTATCGTGATGTAGCTTGGCACACCGGACAGCGGCGCGTCCCTTCACCCGTACATAGAGTTCTGCGGCTGACAGCATCCCGATCAAAGGTGCTGTGAAGTAAACCCAGAGGGCTGTCCAATTGCCCGATGGCAGGGCAGATGCCAATGTGCGAGCTGGATTCATACTCATCCCCGACAAGGGGGCTTCGATCGTAATGTAAATTGCAATCAAAATCCCGGCAAATAGTCCGGTAAACCGCGATAGTTTTGGCGTATTAGACACTATCAAAATCATCATCATGATGCCAAACGAGATGATGAATTCCGCCACAAAGGCAATACTTGCCCCGCCATGTCCTGGAACCGTTACAATATAATTGACACTTGGATCGGCGATCGCACCCCGCAATAACCTCGCCGCCACTAGCACGCCCAACAACCCTCCGATAAATTGAGCAATGATATAAAACAATGCATCCATCGGTTTGATTTTACCCAGCCGGAAAAACGTGAAGGTCACGACTGGATTGATATGCGCACCCGATTGTTTGCCCCAGGGCGAATAGATCAGGGCGATCGCGATGGATCCCATCACAATTGCAATCATGAATCGGCGCATGAAGGGATCGGCGATCGCGTGTCGAATGGGGGAACTGGGATGTTGAAAAACAGTAGCGACTATACTGGCAGCAATCAGGAAAATACCCAAGCTAGCAGCTTCTATTAAATACTCTGGATAATGACGACGAAGAACATTCATGATCAAACTAACAAGAAGTTGTGTCTGTTGATCCGCAATTCTGTAGGAGGTTAGCGTGAATCTGATGATTTTTCTCTGAGAAACCGATACAAATTCTCTGATGATTTTCTCTACTAACTCTTTCAGATTTATCAGACGGCACTCAGTTGATTCTCAGTCAACCAGAAGAAGCTAGTAGTCACAGTGAAGTCAACACTGATGCCAACCCATTCTATTAGGAGCTTAGTTCCATGAAACGAATCATTCTCGGTGGTCTCTCTCTTCTGTTGCTCTCTACTGCTGCTGCTCCCGCAGCCCTTGCACAGGCTACTTCAGAAGCCCCTCCAGAAAATGCTGAAACGCTTGGTATGGCAGTTACACCATTTAACCTGGTGTTTCTAGCCTATCAAGGCTTTTTTGAAAACGAAGGAATTCCCAAATTCAACAGCTTGATTACTGAGCATCAAGCTGGTCGCGTGACTTCTGAGGATTTGGTTGAAGTTGCCATCAATATGCGCAGATTGCCTGCTGATACAATCAACAATCGGGGCTATTTGTCTGCCGTAGAACGTCAGCTTGAGTCTCTCTACGGCGACATGAATCATTAATAGGCTTAGAAGATTCCTGCCAAAGAAAGCATCTGGATTCTTGTAATGTCGCATTTCAATCGCGTTCAACCCTTAGGATTTGTGGGCTGAGCGACGTCGAAGCCCAGATCAAAGGATAGATAGATGCCTGGGAATCTGCTGATTTCATACCAATTCAAACGAATTTTTGGGCGCATTGAAGTTCAGGAGGGGCTTGGCAGTGCCAAGTCCGTACAGAAATCCATCATGCTCTTAATTCAAATTGGTATCAGTCATCGATTCAAATCTAGCAAACTAATGGTGCACGTACTAAATTTTGCAACATGGGTGGTGGGGGCAGTGCCCCCACGCAGGGGTAGAACCCCTGCACCCCGTTGCAAAGCTTTTGATTGAGTCTACTAAACTTATTTGAGTCTTTGGTTAACAATCCCCTCTAGCGAGCGTTTCACTGGAGGGGCTATCTATCAAGTTTGAAATGATGTTTTAGCTTTGGTGCATGCTCCTAGGTACGCTTCACTGATGCACCAAAATCCCGGTAGCAATACCGGGTTTCTTATCGTATAAGCTTATCCATAAGGATCCTTATAAAATTAAAAATCACAACTTTTTTGGGGAGCGCGCAGCTCCGCTGCGCGCTCCCCAAAAAGTAATTCAAGTTATTTTCATGAGGATTCTAAGCTACTAGAGCGATCGCTATGATTAGGTAAGGTCATCCGCACATCTTCATTTACCTGCTCTGCGATCGCAAATCGCTATAGAATAGCTAGGGTCTGTTTTAAAAGTTATTTTTTCGCGCGCGAAGCGCACGAAAAAACAACCCTCTTAGGATTGTGGATTTAATAAACCCGAAGATTTATGTTTGGAAGCGCGGCTCCGCCGCGCTTCCAAACATGAACGTCCGGGTTTTAATTAATTTGTGATCCTTAGCGAGTTTTAAAACACACCTAGGGGTATAAGGGTTTCTGGTTACTTCATAAGTACAGTTCTGTATGCAGTCTGAGCCATCTAATTCCACAGACAATCCATTAGCGAGCCAGACCGATGCCGAACTATTTGCCGTCTTGCGCTCAGGGCAAACGGCAGTTTTGGGTATTCTCTACGATCGCCACTCTCGATTAGTGTATGGATTAGCCTTCAAAGTTCTAGGCAATGCTCAAGAAGCAGAAGATTTAACGCAAGATATTTTTCTCACCTTGGCACGGGGCTGTTCCTATGATGCAAAGCGCGGGTCTTTGCGAACCTTCCTTGCCGTTTTAACCCGATCGCGTGCGATCGACCGGGTGCGATCGCGCACTACGGCAACTGAATTTATTGGCAAGCTACAATCCACCCGACAACAAGAGATCGCATCCAATCCACCCCTGGAGTACGTATCTGAAGATGAGCGATCGCAAGAGGTGCGTTCTGCCCTGGCTCAGTTGTCTAGCGAACAACAACAAATCTTGCAAATGGCTTATTACGATGGATTAAGCCAATCAGAAATTGCCGGACGATTAAGCATCCCGTTGGGGACAGTGAAAGCGAGATCTCGGCGAGGCTTGCTCAAACTCCGTGAAACCCTCAAAGATTTTATTAGATAGTTTACGGTTATGGCTTTGTCGATGCCTTCAGAAGAGTTACAACTATTGATTGCGGGGTATGTCCTTGGGGATCTCGATCCGACCGAGGCAGAGGAGTTTGAGCGGCTTTTAGCCAGTGATCCAGCGATCGCCGCAGAAGTGGCACAGATGCAGACTGCTTTAGAACTCTCCTATGCCCCGGCAGAGGTGTCTCCTCCAGATCACCTGCGATCGACGATTTTGAATGCACTGACTGCGCCCAGTTCAGAACCTAGTTCCGCATCCCTGACATCTCCAAGCCCCACTTCTGAACCCACTCCTCTGCATACTGTCAGACCAATGAGAGGGCGTGATGGGCGATCGCAACGGCGTCCTATCCCCTGGACTCAAGTTATGGGGGCAGTTGCCGCAAGTTTGATTGTGGCATTGGGGATTAATAACTACCGGCTTGGGCGAGAACTGAACGCCCTCAAAGCAGATGTGCCCACCGAACAATGGCAGTATGCCTTACAGGGCACCGACACCTATCAAAATGTGGTTGCAGAAGTTGTGGTGAATCCGGTTGATTTAGAAGCCTCACTCAATATTCAGAACTTACCGCCCCTGCCACCCGGAAAGGTTTATGCCCTATGGACGGTGCTGACACCCGATGCACCCTTCACGACAGATACTAAAGGAGCTATTTTAACGGAAGTCTTTCAGCCCGATCCGCAAGGTAACTTTTCTCATACCATCGCCGTTCCTGCGGTTTTCCGTTCTAGAGAATTTGTTGCGAAAGTTGCGGTGACGATAGAAAATGCCGCTTCACCGCAAAAGCATCAGGGAACACCGATCCTCATTAATAATTTGTAAGCATAACGGCTATAGCGCTTCGCGTCTGGATAGATTACGGTTGTTGTGTGAGAGTCGTGCAGAGTGCAACTCTCACACAACAATGTGTCCTTCATGCCATTGAAAATTCCAATCAGGAACGCCACCTTGGAACTCAACCCAGCCTATCAAGCATTTGCTGCAACCTTCGCCCAAGCCATTATGGCGAAAAACTTTGTGGCTGCCCACGGGTTACTGGCTCCCTGGCTCCAGTCCACTCTTTCGTCTGAACAACTGGCTGAACGGATTCAATCTGAAGTGCAATTGACTCTGGACGCCAGTCAAGTAGAAGGCGATTTTCATCCCCAAGACTATGCGATCGGCTGGAATACTTGCCAACTTTCAGATCTGCTGGCACCTCGTTCCTATGCACCACAGCGAGAGATTTCTAGCGAAATCACTGCCAATAATTTTCGTCAGTGGATGAAGTTGCAATTTTTACCCACCGAAGAAGAAGCCTTTGAGCTGGATATTGATGCCTACATGGATTTCTGGATGATTCTAGTAGACATGGATGGTGATCTGAGAGTCGGGTATTTCGAAATAGAAGAGCCAGATTGACGCGACCGCGTTTTAAGCGATCGCCCTTTTAGGGATTTGTTGCTCAATAAAATTTGAGCTACGCCACAACACAGCCCAAATTTTATTTTGTTGCCAGTCCCTTATGGAATGAACAAGCGACCTGTTCCCATAAAATCTTGAATATCAATCACAATTTCAATCAGTCGTTCTACACAACGTTCTCGATAGTCATATTCATTGATTCGATCCGGATCGCCAATTGTAATGGTAGGAAACGATGTTGCCATATTTTCTTGGCGGATCACTTGTTCTAAAGCATCCTTGCCTTTTGCATTACGATTGGCTGTGAGTAGCAGCATTTGGTGAGTCTGAATAAATCGCCAAACCTCTCGGTCATTGGTATTTGCTGATAGACCAACATCTTCGAAAGTCACAATCCGAATGGAAATCAGATCTAGCCATCCTCCTGCAATAAGGCTACCGGAAAGCAATAGAGCTTGCCGATTAAGATTGTAATCTGCCAGAATCATCATTGCCGTTGAGCTTTGCGTGCTTGCAATTTGGCTCGAACCGCTTCATACCCAGAGCGAGGTGGGGCTGTGGCACGTTGGGCAAAGTGTTCACGATTACGATCTTCCCAATACTGCCGAATTTCTGCCGCTGTTTGCACAATTTCCTGATATTCGGTTTCAACGGCTGCTCGGTGGATGTCGATGTAAGCCAGAGCTGCACCCATCTGCTCACCACTCAAATTCAACGCATCGCGAATAAACTTAGTAGGATATTGAGATTTCAGGTAATCTAGCACATCGTAAATTGTAATGCGGGTTCCAGATATGGTCAGTCCCCGTTCGGTGCGGATGATGGTTGGTTGAACACTGGCTGGGGTGATCATGCCCATGTCTCCTGAGCGCTATGTCGATCATATCGCACCCCGATCGCGCAGTTCTCACCCTGTTTAACCGGACTGACGAGAGAGAAGAAACTGAGCTTCTGGTAAGCGATCGCCATCGGGGTAGCGTTCGACGATTTGTTGCAGAAATTGGATATTCCCACTGATGGCGTAACGAGAGAACAATAGGTCGTCAATAAAAGGACTGCGCGGAAACTCAACTTTGAGCGTGGCTATGATCGCATCCAGTTTACGTTCATAATCGCGTTGCAGTTGCTCATCGATCGCTTGCCAGCGCTCATACGAATACGTTGCATCGGTAGGAATTTGGATCGAACCCGCTGTCAGTCCGGCGGGAGGATGCATCCGCAAGGTTTCGCCCAGGGGATGATCTTCCCACTGCCACAACAACGTCGATGCCACCATGTACAGCGTTTTCTCGCGCAGTAGTCTCGGTGTAGTCGGATCGTCCAATTGAGCCTGATACAACTGTAACGCGATCGCATTTTGACTCGATTGTTGATAACTGGCACGAATCGCATCCGGATCGCGCAATGCGGCGTTACAAATCCAGTAAATTTGGCATGATTCATTACTCCAATCACCCGTGGGCAGGTAATACGTGCGTCCTGTCTCCCACACTGCCAGATAGCCGTTTTTCCAGCCGCCTTCGCCTGCCCAATCCGACGCTAGTTCATACTTTGCTGTGGGCGTATTGTCTGCCTGAAGTTGTTGCAAATGTTGCCAACGCTGGCGTTGCTCAGTCAGCATTGCTTGCATATAGCGTTGGACTTGGGAACGGCGATCGCCATCACCATACCAGGGCAAAACATCGTAATAGCTCCCCAAAATTTTCGCATCCATGGCTGCCAGATCCAGACCATCTGCTGTAACCAGGGCTTTGTCATAGTCCTGCGCTCGGGCATACCGCACGGCTAGAGCATAACGCAGCAACGGTGCGATCGCCTGATCCTGATAGGCTTCAACTAACGTCGCAATTTGATCTGTAGACAATCCCACATCCAGCAAGGTTCGCACGTGACCCCATGCCAGATAGCGGGCATCACTATCGCCAATCGGTGCCGACATCATTTTCAGCCACAGATGCATGGCATCTAGAACGCGATCATTGTCTTGCAAACTACGAGCGAGGAAGTAGGTAGCATCATCCGCACCGGGATGATCGGGATAACGTTGTAGCCAGTTTTGCCAGTCTGCCAACGTTTGTGCCGGTGTTTTCTGGGCAATCTGATCAAGCAGTGCTTGAGGACGCCATTCACCGCCAAAGTAAGAGTGCCCCCGCAGGTCGCCATACGCTTTAGCAGCTTGCGCAAAGCGCGATTGGGGATACGTCTCCACCATGCCCAATAGCAAATAGTAAGCTTGGGTGCCCCGATCGATGTAGGGAGAATAGATTTGACCTTCGTAAGACGCCCATTTTGACAGGGGTGCAAGCTGATCGAGATGGTGATTGAGGATATCTTGTAGTTGGGTACTGACGTCGGAGTCACCATGGCGATCCAATTCAGCGATCGCCCAAACCCGGTCGGGGTCAGTCGCATCGGCTGCCAGAGCTTGCAACAGAGCATTGCCTATGGGCGAAATGTCACCCGCTTCAACCTTACCCAATCGGGTCACCAACACGTAGTCACGGGTTGTTGGAGTCAGGGAATGGTAGAGGGCGATCGCCTGCTGGATCTGGTGTTCGGTGGGTGCGTTAATGGATTCAAGTTGATTCCACGGCGTCACAGCCGGATCGAGAGCCGGATCGGGTGTTTCGGGTTGGGGCGGCATCACCGCTTCATAGCCCAACATCGCTTCTAAGAAATATAGATTGAACTGGTTGTAATATCCCGGAGCATCGGGCGGTTCCAGGTTATCGCGGGCAATTTGTAAGAGGCGATCGCGGGTCGCTGAATCATCTAAGCCAAACTCAGCTTGCCAATCTACGTCATACGGCACATCAGCACTCGTATCTAGAAGCAGCGCCGGATTCGTCATCAACAGATAAAAATCGGGCGCGTGGCGATGCTGCTGAAGGTGTTGCTCTAACCACAGCGTTGTATAGGGTTTACCCAGAGCACGAATGCCCACAATGCCATAGGTTTGTCGGGTCGGATCTGCCGATCGGGCATAGTATGCCAGCAACGGATAAACCTTGGCTCCATATTGCTTCCAGATGGGGTTATCCAGCCGACCGTCGCCCCATTTCAAGATCATGATGTCTTGCTGTACGGCTCGATGGATCTCTTGCCATGCCGGATCAAATCGCAGGCGATCGCGGATGTCGGCATCAATTTCTAATCCAGTTAATTCTTCAGGCGTCAGTTGCTCTGCTTGCTGGAGCGCGTCTGCGGGGGTGGGAAGAGTCGGTAACGGCAGCGATCGCACCAACGATGGAAGCCCCATAGCCAAAAGGGCGATCGCTCCTAATCCTAGACTAAACCGAGATTGCCATCTGCTTTTCCCTGATACGCCCGTCATGACGGTATCCTCCCAAAACTCTAACTGTGGAATGCTCCGACCGCTCGATGGTTCGGTGGATTTCAACAGTCCTCAATCCATCATGCAAAATATCAGCCTCACCTGACTTACCCCGTAGGGAACGCAGATGAGGCTGGAGACGCAGTTAGGAGGTATCTTGAAATCCAAGGTATCCTTAGAAATCGAAATTAAGCCTACTCTTAATAAGTTCTTAAGCTCTGAACGCGATTCTAGGCGAACTCAGGGCAGATTCAGGGCAATTCTGTCGCACTCACTACAAAATTCTTCGACTTTCGTCAGATTTCCACCGTTCCGGGTCACAACAATTCGCAATAATTTGTAAGTTAAACAAATATCAACGATAAAATTTTCCATAAGAGCCATCGATTGAATAAAACTGAAATTTAGTGTGGGAAGCGTGGCTTCGCCACGCTTCCCACACTAAATTTTCACTCACAGTTCTTTTTGAGAGAGCGACGGCAAAGCCGTCGCTCTCTCAAAAAATCAGGAGCAATGCTATCCAGGAATGTACGGCTATGAAAATTCTTCACGGAACTTGGATTCCGCAGGCAGACGAAGGATTTGTGCAAAAAGGAGCTTTCTACCTCTGGATAGAGTCAACTGAGGTAGCAAAACAGCGGAAAAAGACAGGCAATATTCATCCCCGTCAACTACCCAAGCCTGCGCTGGAATCGTGCTTGAAACAGGAATTAGGCATTAAAGATCCATCCTATAAAACCCTGGACGATCTGATTTTTCCCCGGTATTTTTTGTTGCCTACGGTTGCAGGTCAACCACTGCCGTCGTTGGAGCTGTCTCGCTATCTGGAAGAAGAGAGTCCTGAAACGTTTGAATGGCAGTATTGGCAAATTGATTGCTACGCAACACTGGCATGGGTTAAAGCCGGAACGTACAGTTCTGCACCTGCCACGAACGTGATCCCGTTGCTGAATGACCTGCACTTCTTAACCCGGTATAACGTAGCAGATATTCAACTGGGTTCAGATTTACTCTTTTGGTATCACTACACCCAATCCTTCAAACAGATCATTTTTAAAGATCACTACATTCCATCGCTAAAGTATCGCGAACTTGAAGCCTCAACTTCATCTCCTGGCACTACAAAACGGAAATCTAGCAAAACAACGCAGAGCAAAACAACGCAGAGCAAAACATCTTCTAAAAATAAATCATCCCAGGTAGACACACACCCCGCGTTTGAAATTTACCCTGCCTGGGAGCTTATTGGCGACCAATATGAGTCGATGATTCAGCGTTATCTCGACTATATGCCGTTGGCGTGTGCCAGCGGATTTACGGACGTTCCTGAGACGCCACAATTACACGATCGCGAAAGTTTATTGCGCCACTTTTCTGAATGTCTGCTAACAGACATTGTGACGCACTTGCAATCAACCTCAGCGTTTGATAAGAAAGTTTCAGGTTCCCTGATTGAGGAGTGTTTGCGATCGGAACAAATCGGGATTCCCTGGACGTCTCCCACTCGTCTAGAGCACTATCAACAGTGGCAAACCTGGCGCGATCGCATTCGTCGTACCCAGTCTCCGGGCACGTTTTATCTGGGGTTTCAGTTGCTAGAACCGAATAAACCGGAGGATGCATGGCAGATCCAGTTTCAAGTCTCGGCAAAGCATGATCCCTCTCTACGCCTCTCACTCCAAGACTATTGGCGATTACGCACCAGCCAACAAAAACAATTACATAAGCAATTTGGTGATCGCTTTGAACAAGATCTGCTGTTAGAACTGGGATATGCTGCTCGCATTTATCCCAAATTCTGGGAAGGCTTAGAAACCGACGAGCCGATTGGTGTCACGGTGGATCTCAATACGGCTTTCGCCTTTCTGAAGGAATCGGCATGGGTGTTAGAAGATGCCGGATATAAGGTCATCGTGCCCGCCTGGTGGACACCCAAAGGTAGACAACGGGCAAAGGTGCGGTTGAGAGCCAAAGGCAAATCTCAGACGGCGGGAAAAAATAGCAACACAGGCTACTTCTCGTTTTCAACACTGGTGGAATATCAATATGAGTTGGCGATCGCCGGGGAAGTCGTCTCCGAAAAAGAATGGCAACAACTGGTGAATGCCAAAGCTTCGTTAGTGCAATTTCGCGGGCAATGGATGGAACTGGATCGCGACAAAATGCAGCAAATGCTGGAGTTTTGGCAGAAACAGCAAAAAGAAAATCCGGAACTAAGTCTGCTGGACTTCATGAAACTTGCCGCTGCGGAAGAAGAGGCGTTAGAAATTGAGTTTGAGCGCGATCAAGCTTTGACGGATATGCTCACCAAACTCAACGACAAAAGCCAGATGGCGTTAACTTCAGAACCCGACCAGTTTCAGGGCACCTTGCGAGACTATCAAAAGCGAGGGTTGTCGTGGTTGGCATATCTGGAAACGCTGGGTTTAAACGGTTGTCTGGCAGATGACATGGGTTTAGGGAAGACCGTTCAGGTGATTGCCCGTCTGGTGCAAGAACGAGAGCAAGCCCATGCCAATGGGATACAAACCGTGCCGCCCACTTTGTTGATCGCGCCAACGTCGGTGATCGGCAACTGGTACAAGGAAATCGAAAAATTTGCCCCAAAATTGCGAGCAACGGTGCATCATGGCAGTCAGCGAATCCAGGCGGAGCAAGAGTTTTTGACCACCGTTCAGAACCATGATGTGGTGATTACCTCCTTCACCCTGGCACGAAAAGATGCTGCCTTGCTCAATCAAGTCACCTGGCAACGGATTGTGGTGGATGAAGCCCAAAATATCAAAAATCCCAAAGCCGCGCAGACTAAGGCAATCCTCAAACTACCTGCCACTCATCGCTTGGCATTGACCGGAACGCCGGTTGAAAACCGCTTGTTAGATCTCTGGTCTATCTTCAATTTTCTCAATCCGGGTTATTTGGGCAACGAAACTCAGTTTCGCAAGAGTTTTGAGCTACCGATTCAAAAAAACAATGACACCCGGCAATCGACCACGCTGAAGCGATTGGTAGAACCGTTTATTTTACGGCGGGTGAAGACTGATCAATCCATCATCAAAGATCTACCCGATAAGGTCGAGCAAAAACTGTACTGCAATTTGACCAAAGAACAAGCTTCGTTGTACGAAGCCGTGGTGAAAGATGTCGAGGAGAAAATTAATACCCTGGACGGGATTCAACGTCAGGGATTGATCTTGGCAACGTTGACCAAGCTCAAGCAAATTTGCAATCATCCGATGCAGTTTTTGCAAGACAACAGTGAATTCACGCCAGAGCGATCGCACAAACTCAGCCGTCTGTTAGAGATGGTAGAGGAAGTCATAGAAGAAGGCGAGAGCTTCCTGATCTTTTCACAATTCACAGAGATTAGCGATGCGATCGAAAAGTATCTGCGTCATACCTGCCGTTACAACACCTATTACATTCACGGGGGTACAAATCGAGACAAACGCGAACGCATGATCACCGAGTTTCAAGATCCTGATACGGAACCGTCAGCCTTCATCCTGTCACTCAAAGCAGGCGGCGTTGGGATTACGCTCACCAAAGCGAATCATGTGTTTCATTTTGATCGGTGGTGGAACCCGGCAGTTGAAGATCAGGCAACCGATCGCGCCTTTCGTATTGGTCAAAAGAAAAACGTCTTTGTCCACAAATTTGTTGCGTTAGGAACGTTAGAAGAACGCATTGATCAGATGATCGAAGACAAAAAGAAACTCGCAGGTTCGATCGTCGGTGCGGACGAATCCTGGTTAACCGAACTGGATAACGACGCCTTTAAACAATTAATCAGCCTCAATCGCAGCGCAATTTTGGAGTGAACAACCATGGCAGAGTTTAGTCGCAGTTGGTGGGGACAAAAATTTATCGAAGCGATGGAACGGTTAACCGATGATGGTCGTCTCAGTCGCGGACGTTCCTATGCCAGAGGCGGTAAGGTCAAAAGCTTTGAGATCAACCAGGGGGTGGCTAAAGCCAAGGTCAGGGGATCGGTCAATCCCTACTTTGGTGTCTATAAGGAACCGCTGTATACTACCGTGATTGAATTTCAACCCATTAGCGCCGCAAAATGGTCGGCAGCGATCGCCCTGATTGCCTCTAAAGCCAGCTTGATTTCACGGTTGCTGCTCAATGAGATTCCCGAAAATATCGAGGACACCTTCGCAACCCTTAACCTCAACCTCTTACCCAGCAACAATTCAGACTTCAAAGCAACCTGTTCTTGTCCCGACTACAGCAACCCCTGCAAGCATATTGCTGGCGTGTATTATCTACTGGCAGCTGAACTCGATCGCGATCCTTTCTTGTTATTTGAACTGCGAGGATTGTCTCGCGAAGCCCTTAAGACAGAGTTAGCAAAATCGCCGCTCGGAATGGCTTTATCCGATGAACTGGATGCCACCACCCAGGCACCGACCCCGGTTGCGTCTTACCATACCCGACCGATCCCGCGATCGCCCGACCATTCCGTTAGCTTAAAAGAGTTTTGGTTGGGGTCTCATCGTCTGCCTCAGACCCTGGAAACCAGCTCGCAGCAAGCCATCGTTCCGGCAATTCTGATTAAAAAACAAGGCGATTTTCCACCCTTTTGGACAAAAGATACGTCTTTTATTGAAGTGATGGAAGAATTATATGAACGAGTACGGACTAAAAATCGGGAGCTACTCTAAATAGCATCTGCCGCCAGGAAGGCTTGAATCACCTGAATGTGGGCTTCGGTCAACGACACTTTAGAGCGCACCTGTCGCACATATTGGATCGCTTCCCACAGTTCTAACTGGTGATAGCGACACAGATAGGCAATGCAAACTGTAGGCGATCGCTGAATTCCGGCTAAACAATGGAGATAAACAGGCTGTCCCGTTTGGATCTGTTGGTGCAACAAATGAACGGCATGGGCAAGCTGTTCCACCCGTAACGGCACAATAAAACTGCTATCGGGCAAAATGTAGCGGATGCAGTGAAATGTCTCTGTAAAACGGGATGGCAGTTGTCCTTCAGATGGCGCACAGAGAGAAATAATGATGCCAATGCCAGCGTTAGATAATGCAACCTCATCGCCCGGTCGTGGCAATCGTCCCAGGGCAAGTTTATCGGGCAAGACCCAATTCACCAGAGAACGGGTTGACCCAGAGCGATCGCGCCGATTGCTAGAGCGATCGCCAGTTGATGGTTCAGACTGGGATTTCCCTGGCTGGAATAGTCGTTGTAACGTTTTATGTAGCGATCGCAAATTGGTCGCACTCCTGACGCTGTCCGAAACATCAAAAATAAATTACACCGTCATTTTCTGTGGGCAGTCGATGGCGTCGTCACTTGCTTAGGAGATAAACCGAAGATTATGTTTGGCAGCGCGGCAATGCCGCGCTGCCAAACATAATCTTCGGTTTCATTCAATCCCCGATCCTCATACCAATCTTTTATAAAGGTGCGCCAAACTAGAACTCCCTGTAGTCCCCTTTGGCAAGGGGGACGGCGGCAGCCGGGGGTTGAATAAGACACATCTTCACGTTAGATCGGTATCAGCAGAAATTGAATTTTATTGAAGTTGTTGTCCTGACCCAGCCGCACTGACGTCTAATCTAACCAACAACCTCTGGAAGATTTTTTCCAGGAATGTTAGGCTATCTGTTCAAAATCCCTTTGAAGCTGATCGTATTCGCAGCTGATTGTCTATGACTGCTCCTCATCCCACCGAATCCGCTCACGACCCCATGCTTACCACTGGAAAACCCACACCCGCGATCGCCGCTCTGATCCCGGTTCGTCAGTTTATCAGCCGTCATCGTTTCCTCATCAGTGCCATTTTGGGGCTGGCAACGTTGATTTCTATCCTGGCAACGCCAGCACAGGCGTTTCAGGTGCAAGTCCACCCGACAAACCCTCAATTGGGCGACACCATTTCAGTCATCATCCAAACCGATACACCCCTGTCTGACAATCCCAGCGTGGTCATGGGGCAAGTCACAGCCCCGGCGTTTCCACTGGGGAATAATCGCTATCGGGCATTGCTGCCAACTACTCCCTTCGACTCACCCGGTCGCAAAGATATTCGGGTGAGTGGGGCTGGAGAGGTGCAGACGCTGGCAGTCTCACTCCGCGATCGCTCCTTCCCAACGCAACGGATTACGGTGAGAGGCGGTGGTTCGGGTGGTACCGATCTAGAATTTAGTCGTATTGCTCAACTTAAAGAAACATTAACACCCGAAAAGTTCTGGAATGGTCCCTTCGATCGTCCCAATGCCGGTGAAGTCACCACCGTTTATGGGGTACAGCGATATTACAACGGCGTTTTTGCCAATGACTATTACCACAAGGGTGTTGATTATGCAGGTGGGCAGGGTTCGGCAGTGGTTGCCCCCGCGTCGGGTCGGGTCGTGCTGGTCGGGCGTGAATCCGATGGGTTTGTCTTACATGGCAATACTATCGGCATCGACCATGGGCAGGGTGTGACGAGCGTTTTCATTCATCTCAGCCGCATTGATGTGGCAGAAGGAGATGTCGTCACGGCTAATCAGCGCATCGGCGCGCTCGGTGCCACTGGCTCTGCAACAGGCCCTAACCTGCACTGGGGTCTATTTGTGCATGGCGAGTCGGTTGACCCGGTGCCCTGGCGGTATGACGGCTTTGAATAAAATCTTGATACAATCAGTCAATTAATTTATTGCCTTTTCCGGATTCTAGGGCACACTAGAGCAGAGGGATTAAGTAAGAACACACCAATCTTGCCAATTTTTAATGCAGCCCTGGAGTACATAAGGCGATATGAGTATTGAGAAAATTGTTGAACAAGCTCTCCAAGACGGTTATCTAACGCCTGCAATGGAATCGGAAGTTGGGCGTATTTGTGATACTGCCTCTGAGCTTTCCATCGAAGAATATATGGCGTTGGATCGGCTAATGGGAGCGCTGCTAACGGGTGAAGTGGTAGCAGTTCCTCGTAAGCAGTTTATCAACGTCATGGAAGAACTCGTCCTGACAGAGGCGATCGCCCGTGTTGCTGAAATTGAAGCGACCAGTGACTGCACCCTTGATTTAGGCGATATTGCGGCATACGCCCTCAACCGTCTTCCACCTCTCTATGCCACGACCGAAGAAGGGGCGGACTATCAACGCGGTCGGGCTAAAGATGAACTACAAGTGTTAATTGCCCAACAAGTGAGTGAGGCGATCGCCAACAACCTCAATCGCCCTGAGTTCTATCCAGAACGGCAGATTTTGGGTAAAAATTCTGGAGATGATGTGTTAGGTCAAGTCAGCACATTGCTTCAGGCCTATGCCCATAAGTTTGAAGCTGGCGAAAAAAATCGCTAAAGACATCAGATCCATTAACCTGTCATTCTAGTGTTGCAAACACCAAATTTTGCAACATGGGGGTTTGGGGGCTGCGCCCCCAAGAGGGGGTTTTACCCCCTCCACCCCCTCTAAAACTTTTAAGTTGGTGTACTAGGTTGTGTGAGAACCCGCGCTCCGCGCGGGTTCTCACACAACTTCTTTATTTAACCGTCTCGACGGTTGCTATACAACAGGTACTCAGGAACCTGCGGTTTGTGAGTGCATAGCACTGTATTTCTAGGTTCTCAGGTGAGCCAAATTGGTTCAACAAAGACTAACGGACATGGAACGTTGTTGAGGACAATAAGGAAAGGCTGCACCCGCAATCCTCAACGCCTCGAAGCGTTTCTATCAATGCAGTATTCTGCGCACGTCCCCAATCGATATCTTTTGAATCACCAGGACAGACTACTACCCGATTGGTCATTGCCGGTACAGTCTGTCTTGCTTGTATTTCAACCCAGCCAGTGTTATTCAGTAATCAGAACCCGCTCTAGCGAAGCTGGCAAAAACCGACTCCGACAACAATTCTTTGAGTTTGTCATGCCCATTGCTGAGCAACTGTTGCTGCTGGGTTATTTAGTCGATGTGTTTGATCCGAAAACGGGTTTGCCCCTGTTATCAACGCCGGGGTCGTTAAGTTTGGATGATGTGGCGATCGCTCACGCAATTCTGGGATATCCGATCAACCAATTCAGCGGCTGCTGTGTCGTGCAACATCCAACCTGGGGAAATGCGGTTTATCCATCCACCCTCGTTTCATCAGCATCACCCACTGTTTTACAACAGGTTGCAGATACTGTTGCCAACACAGTGAATATTTAGGTGATGAGTTGAAAAGCGGCGCTTTTCAACTCATCATCCCAGTTCTGAGCGCGTAACACGATATAAGCCGCATCGCCGTTACGACATTGGCTGATCAGAGAGCAAATAGTTGGCGACCGTCTCGTCGTTTGTGGAATTACGCGAATACCACCACTCCCGCACAGGTTTGGGCAATCGCACCCAATATAACGTCAAGACAAAAGACTCACTCGATCCATGCCCAACAATCTCAACCGCATAAGAGGGAGATTGTCGAGACGCTAGATCGACAACAAACCGCCTGCCGATCCTTCGCCAGCTGGGTTCTTTGCCATGCCACTCCAAACGACAGCAGGGCCAGGGCAGTTCTTCCCGATCAAACAGGCGGCAACAAGCACCAACTACCCGGTAGGTAAAATGACCTCCGAGGCTATAAAAAATTTGCCCTGATGGAAGTGGATGCTGTTCGTTTAACAATCAGAATCTTACCTCATCAGGGATTGGATGATTTTCAAATCTATGGGGATCGGTCTACCAGCTGGATTTGACTACGCCGGGCAACAGACCCTGGTGCGCCATCTCACGAATAACGTGGCGTGAGAGACCAAAGTCACGGTAATAGCCTCTGGGGCGACCTGTCAACCAGCAGCGATTGCGCAGACGATTGGCGCAGCTATTGCGGGGTAATTGTTGCAGTTGGCGATGAAGCTCAAGCTTCTCTTGCTGCGAAGTCGCATGAAGGAATTGCTCTTTTAGCTCTGCCCGCTTTTCAGCATACTTTTCAATCAATTTTTCTCGCTTTGCTTCGCGAGCAATCATGCTCTTTTTTGCCATGAATCCTTAAGTTACTTCAGTTTAAACAGCATTCTCTATAGTAACAGGTCTAGTTAGCTCCTGCCTATGAATTTCCCAGGGGAAGAGGCTTATTTTTCGGTCGTGGTATGCATGGAGTGATTCTTTGTTTCGTGGGCGACGCCCGCGCAACCAACATCATTATTTTTCCAGGGTTTCCTTAGCCCTTGATCGGCATGATCTCGGGTGTTGGTGGTGGGGTAATTTTGCTCAGATCAACAGAAGGGCAAAGGTCTGCCAGAAGACAGCGATCGCACGCCGGATTACGAGCCATACAGACTGCCCGACCATGATAGATCAGTCGAATCGACCAGTTTTCCCAATCAGCCTGGGGTAATAGCGCCATCAAATCTCGCTCAATCCGAACCGGATCGGTGTGTTCCGTTAACCCTAAGCGATTGGTCAAGCGTTTGACATGAGTATCAACCGTCACCCCAGCATTAATGCCAAAAGCATGAGCCAACACCACATTGGCAGTTTTCCGAGCCACGCCTGGTAGTTTGAGCAACTCCTCCATCACCTGCGGCACTTGCCCACCAAACTCCGTCACAATCATGTGACACGCCGCCTGAATATTTTTTGACTTGTTGCGATAAAACCCTGTCGATTTCACCAGCGTTTCTATCTCGATCAATTCCGCACTTGCCAGGGCGTGAGCATCCGGAAATTGTCGAAATAACTCGGGGGTCACTTTATTCACCCGCTCATCGGTGCATTGAGCCGAGAGAATGGTGGCGACAAGCAATTGCACAGGCGTCTTGTAATCCAGAGAACAGGTTGCATCTGGATAAAGGCGTTTTAACCGCAGCAAAATTTCCAGGGCACGTTGCTTTTTCGCCGCGAGTTTTCGACTCACTCCCATATGATGAAGACCCAGCAGATATTTGGTGATGGCGCTTCGCGCCTGGTTAAATGACATTCGTGAGAGAGCCGCGCAGAGCGCGGCTCTCTCAACCCCTTGTACGTTACGCCCTTGAGAATGGCTATCGTCTACCGATTAAAAATATCCAGTTGCACTGTATCGCGCACGATTAAGAAAACGCCCAACCCCAGCAGCAAAAACAATCCTGTCTGCATCACATTTTCTTGAATGCGATAGGGCAAGGGTTTACCCCGCAACGCTTCGATCAATAAAAAGAACAGCTGCCCTCCATCCAATGCGGGTAGCGGCAAGATATTGATGATTGCTAGGTTAATGCTGATCAACGCCGTAAAAGGAAATAAGTTGCTGGCGTCTGAGCGGGTAAGGTTGGCACCTTGAGCCACGATGCCGACGGGTCCTGAAACTTGACCTGCCATTTCTGAAAAGTGGGTGATCAGTGAGATAAAGCCCTCCACAATTTTCGAGGACATATCCTGGAATGCCTGAGCGGCTAAGCCAAACACCTCAAAAACTCCCGTTGGTCGGCGGTATTTTAACGTGCCATTGGGCAAGAGTTGGACTCCAATCCGAGCTTTGCCATCCGCATCGACCTTGGGTGTGATGGTGACATCAAAGGTGCGATCGCCTCTTTGCAAGGTCATGTCAATGGTTTGGTTGGGACTGGATTGGATCAATTGCATCAACTCTTCGCGCGCCGCATCCGCCGCCGGTAATGCCTGTCCATTGACCGCCAGAATAATATCTCCCGGCTTAATGCCTGCCTGAGCGGCTGGCGTATCCTGCGCGGTCACTTCTGGGATCAACACACCCGCTTGATAGTTAAACCCATCGGGAATACCAACTGCCGTAAACTGCATGACGAAGACGAGATAGGCAAAGATCAAATTGGCAATGACCCCGGCACTAATGACAATGGCTCGATCTAAAATGGGTCGGTTGCGCAAGAGATTGGGATCATCGGGTGCAATTTCGCTATCCGGGTCATCGTCGGGAAAGCCTACAAATCCGCCCAGTGGAATTGCTCGGATTGCATACTCGGTTTCTGGACCTTGGTATTTCCACAAAACAGGACCAAAACCTACCGAAAAGCGGTTGACATGAATTCCCTGAAGTCGGGCTGCCATAAAGTGCCCCAGTTCATGAACCACGATCAACACCGCTAGAGCTGCAATTATCGACAAAACTGGCATAGGTATTTTTGAGAATCTTTGCTGAGCATCTCTACTATTCTACGGTGTAGAACAGAATAGCCGACTGGAGACTATCTTTCCTCTTCATCTTTTCGTGGCAGCAGCGCTTGGCGCTGCTGCCACGAAAAGCAATTGGATTATCCTATATAGCAATCCTATTTGATTGGTGAAAATGATCAGTTGTGAAAGCGCCCGCCCGAAGGGCGGGCGCTTTCACAACTGACTCAAGATCGCTATAGCAATTGAGTAGATGGTTTAGGACAGTGGGGAGGTGGGGGCTGCGCTCCCAGCCAGGGGTGAACCCCTGCACCCCGTTCAACCAGCCTCTCGGCTGCTATATTGACCCACATTTACCCAATTTTTCCGCGCCAATGCTGCACCGTCTCTCGCAGAGGGGACGGTAGCCAGGGATCGTAGTGGGGATAAATGGGAAGACGAGGCTGCAACTGCCAATTGCCCGTTGCCAAAATGGCGCTGAGTTGGTCGGCAGTGGGATGGGGATAGTCGGGGTTGACTTCGTCTTTCGGTCCGATGCCACCCAGATCTCTGGCTCCCGCTGCAATACATGCCAGCAGCAAAGACGGTTCTGTTATCAGGTTGGGTGGAATTTGTAAGGTAATGTCTGGCGGCAAAAGCTGACGGGCGATCGCCAGTACCTTTAATAATTGCTCGATTTGAAACGGCTCTCCCTGCCACGCTTGCTGCTGTCCGGGACTGTGGGGTTGCAAAATCACTTCTTGAATATGACCCCAACGCTGATGAACCTGGGCGATCGCGATCAGGGTTTCTTGCCAATCTGCCTCCGTTTCACCGATGCCTAGCAATAATCCGGTTGTAAAGGGAATACGCAGCTCACCTGCCCACTGCAATTGCTGCACCCGTAACGTTGGCACTTTACTGGGCGCATGACGATGCACAGTTTGCAACAACTCCGGGGTCATTTGCTCTAACATCAACCCCATGGAGACATTTCCCGATTTCAGCAACCGCATTTCCTCAAAACTCAGCGGGCCCACATTGGTATGGGGTAAAAAACCCATCTGTAACGCCAACTGGCAGATGTGATAAATTCGATGCAACCACTCTGCCCGTCGAGCGCTGTTGGGATGGACTTCTCCACTTAAAATGAGAATTTCGCTGACGCCTTCTGAGCGTAGCCACTGCAATTTTTCGGTTGCCTGCTCCAACGTCATCCATTCATCTGTACCCGGATCGACCCGAAAATTACAGTATGAGCAACGATTAAAACACTCGTAGGTGGGAACCAGGGTGTAGGCAGGGCTATAAGTCACGATGCGATCGCTGTTCATACATCCAACATCGTAGGTAGACGGGAAACTCAATTAATAAATCTTTTTGGAGATTTCTTCGAAAAACGCTAAGGAACGCTATTTAGAGGGCATACTCTATAGATTCATAATAGAAAGCTGAAAAACCGCTAGGCTGCGAAATCAAGCTTTTCCAATGGCTGAGCCAATTTGCTAAATCAACAGGATTTTAAGGACGATCTGAGCATGGCGATCGACAACATTCAACCTGCAAACCCTCGTGATGTCAACGTTTATGCCCCCTATTACCAGGGGCGTAAGCGCAACGCACTGCCTCTGGCGATTAGCTTGTACCAAAGAGGTAACTTTGAAGGTGAACGCAAAATTGAAGGGGGCGAAGGGATTCAATTTATTGCAACCTGGACGGTCTCATCCCTACCGGCTGACATCACTCGTTGTCGTCTCCAGTTTACTGGAAATGCCGAATTGAGCTATGAGGTGACCATGGCAAACTTTGAGTTTGTCGATTGTCTCATTGATGTCATTTTCAACCTTAAGGGGTCGCGCATTGCGGATTTCTCCCAAGGGTTTTACCGGAAGCTACTGCGCCTTGACGATTAATTTTTTTCTCATAAAATAATTAAATATAATTGTGAAAGGGGGACTGGCTATTAGCCAGTCCCCCTTTCACAATTATGCGAGGGGATAGATGATGGGTGTTGTGTGAGAGCCTCGCGGAGCGAGGCTCTCACACAACACCATGGACGTCACGCCCGTGAGAATTGCTATAAACCTGTGCGCCCCAAGCAGAATTTATGAGGTTTGGTTTCATAATATAAGCTTCACGTTGTTTACTTAGGTTGAGAAGTCATGGGTCGCGCCGAGAAGGTTATATTGGCATATTCAGGTGGAGTCGATACATCTGTTTGCATTCCTTACCTCAAGGAAGAATGGGGAGTGAAAGAGGTGATCACACTCGCCGCTGATTTAGGGCAAGGAGATGAACTGGAGCCTATTCGTAAAAAGGCTTTAGATTCGGGTGCGGCACAGTCTTTAGTCGCAAATGCGCAAGAGAGTTTTATTAAAGATTATGCGTTCCCGGCGATTCAGGCGAACGCGTTGTATGAAAATCGATATCCTCTTTCCACAGCTCTGGCGCGTCCATTGATTGCCAAGTTGTTAGTCGAAGCTGCCGAAGAATATGGTGCCGATGCGGTTGCCCACGGCTGCACGGGCAAGGGAAACGATCAGGTGCGGTTTGATGTTTCGATTGCTGCCCTCAATCCCGATTTAAAAGTTTTGGCTCCGGCTCGCGAATGGGGCATGAGTCGAGAAGAAACGATCGCCTATGGTGAGCGGTTTGGCATTCCTACCCCCGTGAAAAAGTCTTCGCCCTATAGCATCGACCGAAACCTTTTGGGACGCAGTATTGAGGCAGGTCCTCTGGAAGATCCCTGGACAGAGCCGCTCGAAGAAATCTATGCGCTGACCAAGGCGATCGCCGATACCCCGGATGAACCGGAGTATATCGAGATCGGGTTTGAACGAGGCATTCCAACGACGCTCAATGGCGCTAGTCTGTCTCCGATTGATCTGGTGAGCCAACTCAATGACATCGTTGGCAATCATGGGGTTGGGCGGATTGATATGGTCGAAAACCGCCTGGTTGGGATCAAATCACGAGAAATTTATGAAGCCCCTGCCTTACTCGTTTTGATTCAAGCCCATCGCGAGCTTGAAAGTCTGGCACTGACCGCAGATGTCACCCATTACAAACGGGGGATTGAAGAAACCTATTCGCAGCTGGTTTACAACGGTCTTTGGTACAGTCCACTTAAGACTGCCCTTGATGCATTCATTCAGCAAACCCAAGAACGAGTCTCAGGGATTACGCGAGTCCGTTTATTTAAGGGCACAGCGACGGTTGTTGGACGTAAATCTGTTAACTCTCTCTACACTCCAGATTTGGCAACCTATGGTGCAGATGACAAATTTGACCACAAAGCAGCCGAAGGGTTCATTTATGTTTGGGGTTTGCCAACCCGCGTCTGGTCGCAAAAAGTAAGAGGCTAATGGACGGTAAAAAAATTGCAGTCATGACCTTCTAGTGTTGCAAACACGAAATTTTGCAACATGGGGGCGTAGCCCCCAAGAGGGGGTTTTACCCCCTCCACCCCTCTAAAACTTTTAAATTGGCGTACTAGTTTTATTTAAAGAAGCGACGGCTTTGCCGTCGCTTCTTTAAATAAGATTGGGTTTATCGACCACGATGTTTAAGACAATAGTGTTGACGGTGAAACCAAAGGTTTCACCGTCAACACTATTGTTTTAATCTAGACTCAACGCCGTTCCTTTTGCGTCAGCCAAACTTCTTGCTCTACCGATATTCCAGCCAGAAACTGTCGATCTTCGCTGATGTGGGGGAACTTTAAGTGCGATTCTGGAATACCCTGCTGAATCAACCGTTGACGAACGGTAGCGAAACTTCCGGGTGATAAGATACGCAACCGGGGCGGCGGAACCTGATCGCGTCGTTTGACCTCATAGGAAACATGAATTTCCTTGAGTCGTTTGTCAAACTGTTCCAAAAATTTCTGTGGATCATCCAGATGAGAATCTGACGCAAGCTCAATATTGACTAAATAAGGAGAGGGGATACTGTCTTCAGAAAGGGTGATACAGAAATTTTCTATGAATACATTAAAATCTCGCTGTAGCAGTTGCATGACCTGGACGGCATGAAATTCAGTGGTTTTTTCGGTTGTCGAGGAGAGTAACCCACCGCGACGATGGCGGAAAACCAGAAGGGGTGCCTGTTCATAAAAGCCGACGACCTCCACAACATCGCCAATGTCGTAGCGGTAAAAGCCGCTGTAATTGGTGACCAAAATTCGATAATACTGTCCTGCTTGCAACTCGGTTGCCAATAAGGTTTTGGGGTGGTCTACGTCCCATTGATCGGGCGGGATAAATTCAAAAAAGCCACTCTCAACGGCGAGCACATTGCTGTCTGTATTGAAGTCGGTATAGACCCCGAAGGTGGCTTCTGCGGAAGCATAGGTGCCCCCAAAGATGGGAGTGTCGCCAAAATAAGTGGGAAAGCGCTCAAAGTAGAAGTTGGAAGTCCCCCCCCGCGCTGTGACGATAAATGAGAGGTTTTGCCATGCCCGATGTGGAGTCAGTTGTCCATCGGTTTTCAGCAAATGGCGGAGTTGAGTAGCCCGTTGAGGGTGGGCTGTCCATCGCCGTTCTAACTTTGCTCGCAGCGTTGGTTCCAGGTTTAGCCAATTGGCGATCGCTCCAGTTTCAAGATCCCAAATTAACTCTTCAGCATATTGCTCTAGATAATCGCCCAGGCGCAATGCTAAGACCGGAAAGTTAGCCCCAATCACTTTGAGATTAGCGTCTCGTAACGCATAGAGGAGACAGATGTAATGACGTGCCAGACTATCGGCAATTTGCAAGACTTCAAAGGGGTGGGCAAATAGATGTTGGTAAATGATGTTAGACAGGCGTAAGTCGCTGACACTGACGGGACCGTAAGGGATGCCACTGCTGGTATAGCCTAAAAGCTGAGCCGAACTGGTGAGCAACATTTTGCCATGGGAGTTACCTCGCCGTTTTGCGGCAGCGATCGCAAACCCCATGCTGGCAGTTTTGGCATGAGCCAATGCTCGCCGCGATCGCGTTGTCACCGGGATGAGTTTTTGTTTTCCCGTCGAGCCACTGGTCAAATTGAGATAAACCACCGGGTCGGGGGTCATAACCCCGGCTTCACCTTGGGCAATCCGTTGGATGTAAGGTTCATAGCTGCTATAGGGCAAAACCGGAACCTGGGCACGAAACTGCTCGATCGTTTTGATGCTGGATACGCCATATTCTTGACCCAGTACGGTATTTTGATGCGCTTGCAAAAGCGATCGCAAAAAGGTCTCTTGAACGTCATGGGTGTGACGAACTTTCTTGATGAATCTTGTTCTGGCTTTTTTAGTAACCTCAGCTAACAGGGGCAGTAACAGATTTGCCATATCAAATATGATCCTCAACTATGATCCTCAAAACCAACTTAGGATCACAAATTAATTAAAACCCGGAAGTTTATTGTTGGAAGCGCGGCTCCGCCGCGCTTCCAACCATAAATCTTCGGCTTTACTAAATCCACAATCCTTACTCAACGACAGGTAATGAATTTAGGATCGTAGGTTGAATAAAACCTAATTCTATTTGGGAGAGGAGCAACGCAACGTCGTCGCGCTGCCAAACAAAATGACAGGGTAATTAATCTGTGATCTTGAGAGTCTTGCCCACCACCATAAACTCAATCAGTGCAATATTTGCTGTGGGGGCTTAGCAGTGCCAAGCCCCCACAACGAATCAATGATGCAGGTCAATTCATCTATCATTCCTAATCTAGAGCTAAATTTAAACGGAGGATATTCCCTGTCTATTCAACTTTATTTCTCCACTTTATTTCTATAGCGATAGCACGTCGCACCTCGATCGATCACGGTTTTAGCGAGAGAGCCGCGCTCCACGCGGCTCTAAAACGTGTACTTCACGCAATTACAGCGCTTCGCGATTGGATATGTTTAGATTTTTTGTTGTGTGCCGCGCGAAGCGCGGCACACAACAAAAAATCTGTGGCTTAAGCCATTGAAAATGGCTGTAAGAGTTAATTTGATTGCCCCATTTCGTTCTACTCGCTTGCCCTAAGTCGTTACTATCGAAAATTCATATCAGACGGATTAAAAATACCAATGTTTTTATTTCTTTCTAAGCTCTTGCCACTGTTTATCTATCCCTTAGGGTTATCGTGTTTGCTGATTGTAGTAGCCCTGATAACGCTATGGAAACGTCCTGCCATGGCGGCGGCTAGCCTCAGTGCTGCGTTAATTTTGCTGTGTGTTGGTGGCAATGGCTGGGTCACCAATCAATTGGTGCGATCGCTAGAGTGGCAAAATATTCCGCAAGGAGAATTACCCAACGCTGATGCGATTGTTATTTTGGGTGGCTCGATCAAACCTGAAATTCCGCCGCGCCCCTGGATTGATGTTTCCGAAGCTGGCGATCGCGTCATGTATGGCGCACAACTCTACCGTCAGGGCAAAGCCCCAATCGTCATTTTGAGTGGCGGGCGCATTGCCTGGAAAGGTGGTGGTCCGTCTGAATCGGGTGATATGGCAAAACTGGCAGAGCTACTGGGTGTTCCAGCAACCGCCCTATTGCAAGACCCGACATCGCTGAATACCTACGAAAACGCTGTGAATGTCAAAAAAATTCTGCAAGCCCAGGGCATCGATGAAATACTACTGGTTACTTCAGCCATGCATATGCCCCGCTCTTTAAAGATTTTTGAAAAGCAAGGTATTAAAGCGATCGCAGCCCCCACAGATTTTTTGATTACCGAACAAGAATTAGAAGAAGTTCAAAGTAGTACCGAGGGGTTATTACTCAACCTCATTCCGGATGCCGATCGCCTTCATCAGTTCAGCCGTGCCATCAAAGAATACATCGGCTTAGCCATCTATCGGCTGCGAGGATGGCTGTAAACTGCCAGACCATTGCCGGAACATACCTCGCCTAAAATAGTTCAAAGTAAATAAACCTATAGCGTTCAGATAATGTTCTAGATTGATGAATCGCTATATTTCAAAACTCCATTTTGTTTATTCCAAGGTTATTGGAAATCCATATGTCCAGCTACGATACTTGGTTTCATCGTTTACGATCCAACTCCTCCCTCTGTCAATGGCTACTCATCGGCGCGGTGTCTACAGCAACGGTCGTATCGGGAATCATTCCCAGCGTTAACCTGACCTCCACGAATCCCTCAATCGTTTTCGGGAACGCGGCTGTGGCACAAAATGTGACTGACGGAGAGGTGATACGCTATGCTCAGTCTGTGCTGGTAATCGAGCCAATGCGCCAACAGGTCTACAGCCAAATTCAAGGCATCATGGGCACAAACCGAGTCCCTTCCATTGCGTGTCATCGACCCAACAGTTTAGCGAGTCTGCCTGGCAATATTCGCCAAATTGCAACCGACTATTGCAACCGGGCAATCCAGGTGGTTGAGAGCAATGACCTTTCTATCAGCCAATTTAACGCCATTACCACGAATATGCAGAACGATCCGGATCTGGCGTCTCGTATCCAACGAATCCTGGTTCAGCTACAACGGGGTGGAATCAACCTGCCCTAATCGCAACCATACCCGCTGCTCGACTCCTCAAGACTACTCAACTCCTCAAGATTACTCAACTCCTCAAGATTACGAAATATCTTCTTTTAGGCTAGGATTAACGCATCTATCCTGACTAGCATTGGCTCCATCAACTCGTATCCTTACATTGAGGCTAGATAGCCGCCCCACACTACTCGTTTTCATTATCTCCACCATTCTCGATATACCCTATGGCGCGCCAAAATCCCTACACTCTACAAATGCAAGTTAGCCGCATGTTTGATGAAGGACAAGCCTTATTTGCTGAAACAAAAGTGAGGGATTGGTTACGCGATCGCAACGAAGATGCAAATGCCTACGATATTATTTTTCATGAACAACCCGCTCCACCGAAATCTGGTTTGGTCAAAGTCGTAGAAATTGAATTACGTCGTCGGGATGGACAACCCGTTGATGAATGGTTGCAGCAAGAAATCAACCGTCATGCTTAAGATTGTTTGGCATTGATTAATAGCGGCATGAATGTGAACGTGAACCCAAAGGGTTCACGTTCACATTCATCCCCAAAATCAGCAACGCCGATTGTTTTTCATGCAGTGCATCAATGAACTATCTCGCTCATCTGCGGTTAGCCGATCAAACGATTGATTCTCGAATGGGTAATCTCTTAGGAGATATGGTGAAAGGTCCCTTACCCTCTCTTGCTGGAATCTACAGCGACGGGATTCTAAATGGCATCAAAGCTCATCGAAACATTGATGCATTTACCGACCAGCATGAGATCTATCGCAGAAGCAAACGGCGAATTGGTTCAGACCATCGACGCTTTGCGGGCGTTATTATTGATATTTCTTACGACCACTTTCTTTGCAAACACTGGCACCTTTTTTCCCATGAAAGTTTGGAACATTTTATTCATGGCATCTATGTCCTTATAGACGATCAAAAACACTATTTACCTGCTCATTTGCAACGGATTTTACCTAAAATCGTTGAGCAAAATTGGTTAGGATCGTACAAAACATTGGAAGGGATTGATCTAACATTTACCCGGATTTCATACCGATTGAAACGAGCCAATAATCTCGCGTCATCGCAACAAGAACTCATCCGTAACTATGGTGAATTAGAAGCTGATTTTTTGGAGTTTTTTCCATTTTTAATGGAATATGCAAAAACACTCCACTAACCTCTATAGGGATGGAAAAATACGAGTCGGTAACCCATCAATACTGACTTGATTTTTTTCTTGCCAATACGCTTGAATACCCGCTTCTCCCTTTTTATTAGCCCAATCGGTTAACTGATCGCGGTGATGTTGGAATTCATACAGGGGTACCCCAAAGCCACAGGAGGTTTGGACAGACTCGATTTGCATCACAATAATTTGGCGCTCTCCCGGTAACCCATCAAACCAGGTATGACACGTTGCCCAGTCGGGATGATGAGGGCGAATTACCGTTCCGGTGCCATAGAGTCTCAAAATTAGGGGCTTTTCAGAGAAGCTGCAAAACATGATAGTGATTCGCCCGTTTTCGTTGAGATGGGCGGATGTTTCGTTGCCACTGCCTGTGAGATCCAGATAGGCAACGGTGTTGGAATCAATGCAGCGGAATGTATCTATTCCTTTCGGGGAAAGATTAATCCGTCCCTGAGTGGGAGCCGTTGCTGTGAAAAAGATTTTTTGCTCTGTAATGAAGTGCCGCAAAGAGTCATCGAGTTCGGAGTAGAACTTAGCCATGAGCTGAACTTGAGTATGAAGGACGATACACGATTGAGGAGGTTCATCCTCCCCGCCTCATGGTACAGAATTTGTGGTTGCCCTACTGACACCGACTTTGAATGCAGTTGACTAAAACTGATAGTTGACGCTGAAGTAAACTGCCTTATCTTGGGCATTTTCTCCACGGTCATCTAAGTCCATCAGGGGTAAAGCAAAATCTAATCGGGCATTGAGTCCGGGTAATGGATTCCACAGAATACCCAACCCCAACCCCACTAAGAAGGTCTGGTCGGCTAAGCGATTGGGATTGTCGCCATCATTCCAGACTGCCCCTACATCGGTAAAGGGTGCGACCTGAAGGATGGGTGTGCCCGATTCATTGCGTAAGATGGCAATCCGATCTTCAACCGAGAAGCGGAAGCCATTGTCTCCTGTGCGGCTATTTTGGCGATAGCCCCGCAGCGATTGCCCGCCCCCAATGACAAATTGTTGAGAGGGTAGTAACGCATCGGGAGTCAGTTGCACATCCAATTGGGTAATCAACAAATGATCCTGGTTAAGGATCTGAACCCGTTGCAGTTGCCCCAACCAACTGATAAATTGCCCGTCGGGTTCTGCTCCCTGGGTGGCATCAAACAAGCCTGTGCCAATGTTAAATTGCGATCGCACTGCCCAGGCACCTGTGGGATCTCGTCGGACATAATCTTGCCCCAATCGAAAGACGCTGGTGTTACTTTGATCGACCTGGATGCCACTGATCAAGGTTTCGCCGCTACGGTAAGTGAAGCCAACGGAGAGAGCAAATTCCTCGCGAGGCGATCGCACTAAAGGTTGGCGAAAACTCAACTCATACAACTCTGAATTTCCTTCAATATCAAAGGCTTCAAATTCAGGATCAGTAATGCGGTAATCGCTAGGTGCAACGCGCAATTGAATCGTGCCATTCATGGCATTGACGGGCACCTGATAACTAAAGTCAAACACATTAGAACCGCCGGTCGTCGAGCGATAATAAGACGCAAACAGTTCGTCCCCTAACCCCGTAGGGCTGCGATATCCCAACCCCACGCCCATTCTTTCTGAACCTACGCTAGGCGGTGAGTAATTGTCTATACTCACATTTCCAAAGAAAGGACTGGCTTCGACAACCCGTACGGTTAAGATGCTTTGACCTAGACCTGTTCCAGCCCTGAGACTGGCTTCCACATTTTCAAACAATGGATCTAAGCGCAAAAGCCGCAACTGGTCTTCTAAGCGACTCTGACTCAAAGGGGTTCTGCCCCCTAAACGAATTCGACTGCGAATATAGTCGGTATCAACTCGGTGATTGCCTTCCACCTCAATCGTTTCTAACGCTCCTTCAATCACTCGAATTTGCACAACCCCTTGTTCGATGACCTGCTCTACTAATACGGCTCTAGAGGTGATATAGCCTTCATTGAGATAAAGCTGGGTCACTTGATCGGCAACAGAGCGCAGTTGTTCGAGGGTAACCGACTGTCCTTCAACGGGTTGAACTATCGGCAAAAAGTCAGCTTCAGAAAATACGGTACTACCCACTATCTGAATGCGTTGAACCGGAATTTGCACTGTTTCGTCCGATGGCAATGATTCCGGTGCGGGTGTGGGCGCGGATTCTAACGGGGGTGCCAGTGGGCTTTGCTCTTCTGGCGGCAGGGGTAGAGGGGTAGAGGGGGATTGTAAGAATCGATCGTCAGGGTTGGGGTCTGGCAGAGTAGGAGGTGTTGCTTGGCTGATCCGTTCAATCGGTGTGACTGGGCGAACTGAATCAACAGGACTGGTCGATTGAATAGATTCACCTGAACTGAACTGTAGCGGAGAAATTGTTTCTGGAAGTGCTGGCAGCGCCGCCGAGACTCCAGCAACAGAAGAGACAGAATCTTCTCCAGCCACGGCTTCCGGCTGAACGGTGGTTGTTTGGATGGTGGAAGTCGATACTTCGGGGACAAGACTGGCATAACCGGGTGTTACGCTCAACACACCGCCAGGAAGCACGACTCCACAACATAATGCTGCATATTTCAAGTCCCAACCCATAAATGCTTGACTCTCCAGTAATTCTGGCTACCCATGGGAGAAATTATCACGCTCAGTGTATCTTGTTCCGGATTAAATGCTGAATTTCCTTAATTGTTTTTGTCAGCTGGGATATTTCACCCCTGTTGCAAACACTAAATTTTGCCACACGGGAGGTTATTGTCTGACGGGTGATGTGCCGCGCGAAGCGCGGCACATCACCCGTTTTAACCGTCAATTTTTAATGGACAGACCCCTAGTTATCTTTAGGACGGATGGGAGGTTTTAGGGCGTGGGGAGAAGCTGCCAGCGCTTGCGTAATCCGATGAAAAGTCATACGCCATCCGATCGGAATCAGCAACAATACACCGATTGCCGCCAGGGGGAAAACCACTAGCAAACCGTTGAATAATCCGTGCGACACCATTGCGAGCAACAGCCCATTTCGAATGATACCCTTTCTTTTCTCTGGCAATGAAAATTTTGCAATCCCCAGGGCATAGCCCCACAAGCTCGACCACAACGCATGACCCGGCACCGACAACAGCGATCGCACAACAAACAGGGTCAAAACAGCGGCAGCAGGCGAAACTGCTTCTCCACCAGCAGCGGCAGTAGGGGCGTAATACGTTCCCAACAAGTAGCCTACATTTTCAATGGAGGCAAACCCTAAGGCGGTTGCCGCCGCGTAGATAATACCGTCTACAGGTTCATCAAATTCGGTGTGATGATAGATACCCCAACGCACCACCAGAAATTTACCCAGTTCTTCCGTAATTGGGGCAACCAACGTAAATAAAAATAGTTCCGGCAGAAAGAACAAAAATGGGGTCTGAACCACCAGCACCGGAATGGCTAACAAAACGCCCCAAAAAAACATTTTGACAATCAAATGCTTGGGTTCTGGTTCCAATGAGTCTTTCTTGTAAAAGAACCAGAGCCAAAATAGACCCGGTGCCACCGCCAACGTTAAAACCGCGAGAACATTCATGGCTGTTTATCTGTAGGAGAGATTCAGGATCACGGATTTTAGAAACAGACGGGGTATAGGCAAAAGCGCGGCGTTGCCGCGCTTTTGCCTATACCGTTTGAAGAGTACTGAATGGGGGTGTCTCAGGGACTGGTAGCAGGAGTCGGAGCCGCTGCCGTTGGTGCAGGAGTCGGAGATAGGGGGGGAGCCGTTGGCACGACACTGGGAGATATTGCAGGACTGGGTGAACTGGTTGGGCTGGGAGCCGGGGCTGTCTCTGTTGGTGCTGCGGGTTCACCCAAAATGCTGGGGTTATTGGGGTTATAGAACAATCCGGCAATGCAGGCGATCATATAGGTGGCTAATGTGCCTACAAATAAGGCTTTCCAGCCAAGTTCAGAAATATCTTTACGGCGAGACGGAATCAGGGCAGAGGTACCGCCGACAAAGATGCCAACGGATGCCAGATGGGCAAATCCGGAAAGCGCATAGCTAATGATCAACACGGCGCGATCGCTAATGACTCGTTCGGCGGCAGGCAACCCGGCGGCGGCACCTAATGCCTGATAGGGAGGGATGGCGGTTTCAAATAAGCGTCGGCCAATAATGATGGAAGATTGCCACAGTTCTTGCCATTCTAAAGAAACGCCCGTGAGAGCCGTCAGAGGCAAAAACAAGGCTCCTAGAATGTTTTGCAGGGTGACGATGGTAAAGAATTGCCCAATCCCATTAAACACAAACACAATGGGGCGAAAAATCCAGTAAACATTGTCGGCTGTCAGATCTTTCCAGGCTGCCAATCCGCTGAAAATCTGGTTGATCAAATACACCAGACCCAAGATTAAGATCAAGACCGCCGCAATAGACACCGCCATTTTCACCCCATCCAATGCACCCAAAATCGCAGAGTCTAACGGACTCATACGTTGCATGGGTTCACCCCCAACACTATCTTGGGGGGCAGATTCGTCGTCATCGTTCGGGCAGTCTTGCAGCTCTGTTTCAGCGGGAATGCCACCAGCGGTCAGAGGCACTTCAGTTTCCGGCACCAAAATTTTGGACAACACAAAGCAGGCAGGAATCGCCATGATCGACGCAGATACTAAATGTCCCAAAATATTGGGAAAGACGGGACGCAAGAAACTGACGTAAATTGCCAGCGTCGAAGAGGCGGCTGTCCCAAAACAACAGGAGAGAATAGCACAAAGCTCACTCCGGGTCATTTTGGCTAAGAAGGGTTTCACCACGATCGCCGCTTCAATGCCCACAAAAATATTGGCGGCACCACTCAAGGCTTCAGCACCGCTCAAGCGCATGACCGTATAAAAAATCTTGGCAAAGATATTTGTGACCACCTGGATCACACCCAGGTTATACAGCAGTGCCATTAATCCCGAGAAGAAGATGACCGCTGGCAACGCCCGCATAGCAAAGATATAGCCCAACTGAATGCCACAAAATCCGGGTATTACTTCGGCACTTCCCGGTGCGCAACTGGCTCCTGAACTTAAAGGTGAAAGGATGAACGGCTCTTGCCCCGGCAGAGGAACCAGATTTTTACCGAAGACAAAGCGGGCACCCGCATCCGCAGCGGCAAAGACCACATCGAGCAGTTTGCTAAAGCCATTGAGAATATCCCGTGTTCCGGGTACGGCAAACACAAGCGCCCCCAAAATCAGTTGCAGCAAGATTCCCATGATCACGACTCGCCAGGGGAAATATCTGGGATTACGGTTCTCAGAAAAGATCCAGGCAATCCCACATAATCCAAAAATTCCGGCAAAGGAAATCAGATTGAGAATTGAAAAAGTCATAGGTAAGCCCTGTCTGCTCAAAGGGGGTAGGGTTTTGGGGATTAGACGCCGGAACAATAGGGTGGCGGTGTAAATCGATGGCGATCGCCCCTAATTTTTTGTCCTCAGGTTTCTTTAATTAAGACATTACCTGAGAAATGTAAATTTAGAACCAAATGTAAGATTGCAGTTTGTTGCAGGTACAGGGCGATCGCAGATAGGGTTTGTCCCGCGTTGCGTTCGGCTTCAGTCGGTGCCTCGATGCCGTCTCCGTAATTTTCCTTAAACAAACCGGCAAGGTTTGCCGCACTTCCCATGACTTTGGGCATAATGGGTGTGCTGAAGTTTAACAGAGTTGGCGCATGACCTCCGAACCATTTCTCACGATTGATGATCACCCTATCTCGGTGGGGCAGGTATTTCGATATCTGCAAGCCAACCGTAAGCTAGATAGCTTCATTGGAGAAATCGTTCGTCAATTTGTCGTCGAGCGGGAGCTCCAGGAGCTAGGAGATAATCTAAAAGTGCCGCCAGGGGCGATCGAACAGGCAATTATCGACTTTCGCTTGCAGCAAAACCTGACCGATCCCAAACGATTTCAAGACTGGATGACCAGCAACGGCACCAATTTTGAGACCTTCCACAAACAGGTGGCGACGGGCTTTAAGATGAAGCAACTGAAAGAAGACGTGACGGCACCCAAACTGCAAGAATACTTTATCGATCGCAAGGTTTTTTTAGACCGGGTAGTGCTGTCGCGTATTATTGTGGCAGACCAGGAATTGGCAGAAGAGTTGCACAGTCAGCTTCAGGAAGGTGCCAGTTTTGAGCAGCTTGCCAAAGACTATTCCCTCACCGATGACAAACTGATGAATGGCATGGTGGGGCCCGTCAGTCGAGGCAGTATGCCCGATACCCTGAGATCAGCTGTTGATTTAGCAAAACCTGGTGATATCGTCGGTCCCCTGGGTTTGGAAAACCGCTGGGGTCTATTTCGCATCGAAGCTGTCATATCAGCTACCCTTGACGACCCCCAAGTCAAGCAAACCCTGCAAGACGAATTGTATGAGCAGTGGCTTGCTGAGAAAATGCAAAAGCTACCCATCCGTTTACAACTCGGCAATGATAACCAGTGATATTCTCACCAGCATCGCTTGGGATGCCCCCCCCTTGTGCTGGCTAAGTGCAGACCAACAATTGCGGGTCAAAGACCAGGCAAAGCCTCGAACCTTTGCCTTGGGCGAAGTCATCTGGGCAACCGATCGCCCCGGCAATGAATTTTTGATCATTTCAGGGAATGTACGGCTCGTACCTGATGATGGCAAATCGATTTTGCTGAAACCAGGAGACTGGTTTGGCGATTTACCCGAGCTGACCGATCAATGGAAAGCCAGAGCGGCTAGCAAAGAAGTGTTGGTGCTGGAATGGAGCGCGCCCGTCTGGGCTGGGTTTGATACGGCTCAGTTTAAACAATTTTGGTTGGCATTGCGATCGCGGTATCAACCGCAATTTTCTGATGCTCCGCAACCGATCACCGGCTACCCGTTTGTCGCCAGCGTCAACAGTGGCGCAGCCGTATTAACGATGCTGGCGCAATATCTGGAAGCCCCAGCGCAACTGGAATGGGTGCAGCGACAACTGCGAGGGCAACGGGCAAAAAATTTAGCAGATACTGCCGATAAGTTGGGAATGCACCTCAGCCGCCTGGTGATTGGCGACTGGAGCGACCTGCGGCAACTCAACTATCCGGCATTGTTGCATTGGAATCAAGAACGCTGGGTCGTGGTTTATGGGGTCAGGGGCGATCGCCTGGTGATTGCCGATCCACTCAACCCCAACCAGACCTGCGAAAGTATTCCCCGCCCGCTGATCGAAGCAGCCTGGGATGGTCAGATATGGATGGCAGAACTGGTTCAACGACAAGAACAGTTCAACCTCAAATGGTTTTTACCGGCTGTTTGGAAATACCGCACCCTCTTATTTGAAGTGCTGGTTGCCTCTTTCACCCTACAACTGTTGGGGTTGGCAACCCCCATCTTCACGCAGGTCATTATCGACAAGGTGATGGTGCAGGAAAGCATCCCTACGTTGGATGTGATGGGGATTGCCCTACTGGGAGTGGCAATCTTTGAAGCGCTTTTGGGTGTGCTGCGGATGTTTATCTTCACCCACACCACCAATCGCCTCGACTTAGCCCTCTCTGCCCAACTGTTCCGCCATTTACTGCGGCTGCCGCTGGCATATTTCGAAGCCCGTCGCGTAGGCGATACCGTTGCCCGTGTGCAAGAACTGGAAGAAATCCGCCAGTTCCTCACCAGCACGGCATTAACCGTGATTTTGGATAGCATTTTTGCGGTGATCTACCTGGCGGTAATGTTTTATTACAGCGTCACCCTCACCTGGGTGGCATTGGCAGTGCTGCCGCTGTTTGCCCTGCTGACCCTGGTTGCCACACCGATCTTACGGAACTGGTTGAATGAAACGTTTAACCGCAGTGCAGACAGTCAATCATTTCTGGTAGAAACGATCACCGGGATTCACTCGGTCAAAGCCCACGCCGCCGAAAAAGCATCGCGCGATCGCTGGGAAGGTCTCTATGCCCGGTTTATTCGCACTGGCTTCAAAGCTACGACCACTGCCAATATCAGCAACCACATCGGCGACTTTCTTACCAGCTTATCGGCTTTGCTGATCCTTTGGTTTGGGGCAAAATTGGTAATCGATCGAGACTTTACCATTGGTCAATTGGTCGCCTTCCAAATGCTGTCGGGTCGGGTAACGGGCCCCCTATTGCGTCTGGTACAACTCTGGCAAAATCTACAAGAAGTCTTGCTAGCAGTCGATCGCATTGGCGATATCCTCAACGTTGCTCCCGAAGCGGAACCGGGAACCGGCTTGATGCTGCCCTCACTGAGGGGGCAGGTCAACTTTGATCAAGTGTTTTTCCGCTATCAACAAAATCAGGAGCCGATCCTCAAAGGCATTTCCTTTGATGTCGAACCGGGACAATTTGTTGGCATTGTCGGACGCAGTGGTTCTGGCAAAAGTACGCTGTCTAAGTTGATCCAACGGCTGTATCTGGCAGAGTCGGGGCGAATTTCGATTGATGGCTTTGATGTCAAAAGTGCCGATCTTGCCTCCCTCCGACCGCAAATTGCCGTGGTGTTGCAAGAAGATTTTCTGTTCAACGGCTCAGTTTTAGAAAACATTACGCTGGGCAATCCCGATGTCACGGCAGAACAGATTCTAGAAGCGGCACGGCTGGCAGTGTCACACGATTTTATCAGCGAACTCCCCCACGGCTATGAAACCAATGTAGGAGAACGAGGGACAGCACTCTCCGGCGGACAACGTCAGCGCATCACCCTGGCGCGGCTGTTTCTTTCAGATGCACCCATTTTGATTTTGGACGAAGCTACCAGCAACCTGGATGCGGAAACCGAACAGCAGGTGTTAGAAAATTTGCGGCGGGTTTCCACCGATCGGACGGTGTTTCTCATTGCTCACCGCTTTGCTCCGTTAAAACGGGCTGACTTAATCCTGGTGATGGAAAAAGGGGTGATCGTTGAACGTGGTACTCACGATGCCTTATTGCAACAAAAGGGACTGTACTGGTCACTTTATCAACGTCAACAAATGTCAGTTTAAGTAATTTAACGGAACAAACTCGATCGCGATCGCTTCTATATGGATTTTAAGGATGCTATGGAGAGCGATCGCCATTCTAGAGACAGTCCTCAACCTGATGTTGTTCTTGCCGTGAGAGGATATTTCATCGAGTTCACAGCAAATTTACCCAACTCTCTCAATTAAAGTTTTCCAATTAACCTTCAGTAAAACTGCTCAAATTTACCTGACAGATGGATGAGTTTAATACAAACTTAAGAGTATTGAACACCAGCAATAGTAAATGGCATTTGGCAGATTTCTGTTAGGCAAATCTTGCTAGTGTTGCAAACACGAAATTTTGCAACAGGAAGGTCGGGGCTGTGCCTCTAAGGATCACGGATTAAATAAGATTGACTATTGAATCACATGAGGGATGGGGGCAGTGCCCCCATGCAAGGGTTTTACCCCTGCACCCCGTTGCCACACTTTTGATTAAGCGTACTAGCCAGCGGAATGAATAGAAGTTCATTCACCTTAGAAGTGCAGCGTCGCCGCGCTCTTGAAACAAACGTCTGGGATTTACTAAATGTGTAACCCCAAAGAATTGTTGCTTCCACACTATTTCTAGACCATAGGTTGCTCTTACCCCTAATTTATTTGTTGTTATAAAATCACACAGCGCTAACCATGACCACTTTGCGATTGACCAATGCCATCGAAAACCAGGCAACCTTCGTTCTCTACACCAAACCCATCTCTTCAAGCAATGGGCTCTCCATCTCGTTTGATTTGTTTTCCTATGGCGGCAGTGGTGGAGATGGTATTAGCTTTTTCTTTGTCGATGGTTCTAAATCACCCACGACCGCAGGCGGGTTTGGCGGTTCTCTAGGCTACGCCCCGATTTCAACTGACGAAGCTGAAAGACCCGGTCTGGTGGGCGGTTACCTAGGAATTGGGTTTGATGAGTTTGGTAATTTTTCTAACCCCATTGAAGGTCGGATCGGAGGACCAGGAGAATCACCAGATTCAGTTACGGTGCGAGGCAGCGAAAGTAGCCAGTACAAGTTTTTAGCAAGCACCAAGCTGCTCGGTGGCATTGATGTGCCCGGTTCAACAGCAACCGCAGAAGATGCCCGAAAACGGGCACAGATCCAGCTGAGTCAGGCAGGCGTATTGACAGTTCGCATTGACCTGAACAATGATAGCGATTTTAATGATGCCAACGAAGTCCCGATTAGCGCTCTGGATGTCATTGCCCAGGGGAATGGGGCATTGCCCACAACCTTTAAATTTGGCTTTGCTGCCTCAACTGGAGACTTCACCAACATCCATGAAGTCGGCGACTTTGATGTGCGAACCTACAATGGCGTTCCGATTGCAGGCGTGTTTACGGATGATTTGCTGTTAGTTGGCAGCATTGGTAATGATGATTTATCCGGTGGTACAGGAGATGATTCTCTCTCAGGTGGCGATGGTAATGATGATCTCGGGGGCGGCAGCGGCGACGACTCGCTTTCCGGTGGAGATGGGGATGACATCCTGACGGGAGGCGGGGGCGATGATGTTCTCACGGGGGGCGGGGGCGATGATAGCCTCAACGGTGGGGCAGGCAATGACTACTTATACAGTGGGTTGGGCACCGATCGCCTTAGAGGTGGCACCGGAAAAGATTACTTTGTTTACCAGGGTGGCACCCAACGAAAAGCATTGCGCCTTTCAACCTTTAAAGGAGGACGCGATCGCATTTTGGACTTCAACCAGAAGCAAGGCGATCGCATTGTCCTTGACTTTGATAAAGATTTGGATACGCGCAACCGTCCCAAGCGCTTTTATAACGCCGGACGACAAAAAGTTAAAGGGTTATTGCGAGCAGCCAAAGCAGCCTATGCTGACAAAAATTTCCGTCAATCAGGGGATCAAGCACTGCGCGCCAATGAAGCTGTCGTTTTCAAACTCGGTAGTCGCACTTACCTATCGGTCAATGATAATCAGGCAGGCTTTTCCAGCACCAACGATCTTCTGGTTGATGTCACAGGGTTAAAGTATGGAGCAGGTGATGCCATCAAAGGCTCATTAAGAGTAACGAAGTACTTCTTTTAACCGATGAATCAGCAATGAAATGGGGTGTGGGTGTCACGCGGAGCGTGGCACCCACACCCCATTTCATAGACCCAACCTCACATGCGGGTCAGGGCTACAATCTTGGCACGTTTATCTGGATCCAGGCTTTCCAATTCTGTTAAGTGCAGCCAGCCATCTTTGACCAGTTGAGCAAACACAAACAATAACACCGAATAGCGATAGTCGTATTTCCCATCAATCTCATGTCTCCGGGCACTTAAGAAATCATGAATCTGCCATAGATCATCCACGTGGGCGATCGCATTGGCTTTTACCCGAATATCTTCAATGAGTGCAGCAATTTCACGTTGATAGGCGTTATCAAACGCTTCTCGAGCAACTTTTTTTTCTAAAGGGGACCAGTCATCCCTAGCGTCTTGCATCATTTATGCCTATATGCCTAAAAATTATTTCGTCTAAAGTGCCTTAACGAAAAGCATCATTTATGTCAATTCCAATCATTCTCATGAAAAATGAGCCTGAATACTAAAAATGAGCCTGAATACTAAAGACCACGGGCTGAATACGCCCAAAGATTTACTTTTGGAAGCGCGGCGACGCCGCGCTTCCAAAAATAAATTTTCGGGTGCATTAAATCCACAATCCTAAGTGAGATTTGAGCACGTAGTGTTACACAGGAATATGGGGATAACGCTCCCACACGAGAGCATTATCCCCTCAACCCCTACAAAACTTTTACCGGGTTTACCCAGTCCAGTTTTATCGAGCCAGGTTCAACAACTCTTTGGGCGACGCTAACAAATCAATTGCCACAAAGAAAATCTTGTTTTCTGGGTTGAGCAAAAAGCGCCAAGCCATGTTCATCCCTACATTGGCACCAAACCAAGGCGTTTGCACTTTACCTGTTACCTTGATTTGGGTGTAACCATCATCCGTTGACTCTGTGATACCTCGTTCTGGAATCAGCTTTAGATTCTGACAATCTTCTCTAAGAAAGCGGAAAACAGCATCTTTGCCCACAATCGGTCTTTGAAACGGGGGTTGCAATGCACCATCGGGCGCAAATAACTGGATCAGCGCATCAAAGTCATTGGCATTCAAATTATCCATGTAGCTCAACACCGTTGGGTTGGTAACTCCCTCAATGCTGACCTGCGTCCGTTGGGAAAGATCTTTAGGCGGTACAACAGGTTCTGCAACTCGGTTGGAACTGCCCAGTTTGCTGGAGTCATATCCCATATCAACGACAGAGTTACGTAAAACGGTGATTTGTTGCCCCGGATCAAGGGTTCGAATGGCTTGCAACACAGCCGCCGCATTGGCAGACAACTTATAACCGTCGGGAATGGGTGCAACCAGACCCTGATCCATCCACTGACCAAGCTGATACCAGAAGCCCAGCTTAATATTGGCACTCCAGCTGGCATAGGTACGGCAAATGGGTGTATCTGCCCGATTTGCCAAATCACACATGGCTTGTGATTGCTCAAGCGGTGACATTTGCCGAATTTGATTTAAGACTCCTTCTGCAAGCACCATGTTTGCAGCTCCAGGAGCGGCAATCGTAATTGTCGTCCCCATTTCTAGATAGGCAAACCAGATCAGCGCTAGCTGGTCTTCAACATTGAGTTGAGCAAACCGAGCGATTGTAGCGGGAACTGCATCAGCCGATAACGTATTAGGGAAAATGCTTCTCGCCGAATCAATTGTAAATGCCATAGTACAGATTTACCTTATCGAGTTTGTAACTGGGAAAAACAGGCTAGAACCGCCGCGAGCCATCTATTAATCAGTGCTGCGACGAACTAAAAACTGCATTTTCAGCAAAAAGCTCAATCCTGCATTCTGCTATAGCAGCCGAAGGGCTGATTAGGACAGGAGTGCGGGGGCGGTGCCCCCGGACAGGGGTTCCACCCCTGCATCCCGTCTTAATGAACCATTCAATTGCTATGGAGAGGCAGGCGGCTTTAAGACTAGAGACTCTTTGTAAAGCAAAAATTAAGGCTTCATGAATGAAATTAAGCTTTGAACCACCCCATTCGTTGAGATTCAAAGCATCGCTCTAGATGACATACTATCAAAGCCTTACACTGCATTGATTATGTCGTGAGTCTTGAAATCTAAAATTTGCTTTACAAATTAGACTCTCTCAGAAATTGTTTACAGTTCTTAACTTACCACACAAAATACGCTATCCCGAAAAAATCGAAAAAATATTCAAAATTAGCGATTTTGAGAAACCGAAAACAGAAATTGTCAAGTTATTGTAACTATTTACAACATATCGTAATATTATTGAAACTATATTCAATATTCGATAACAAAAGTAGCAATGAAATCTCTTGATCCGGTGTTGATCGCAGAAGATAGTGACGAGGATTTTGAAGTTCTGCACCTGATGATGCAACAGTTAAAAGTTCAAAATCCGATTTATCGCTGTACCAATGGAGATGCGCTTTTAGATTTTCTTTACAAAGAAGGAGACTACCAAAACCCTAGCCTTGCGCCGCGTCCTTCTGTTATCTTGTTGGACTTGAATCTACCGGGTACCGATGGGCGAGAAGTGTTGCAACAGCTGAAACAAAATCAGGACTTAAAAGAAATTCCAGTTGTGGTGTTCACCACGTCTGACAACCCGAAAGACGTTCAGTTTTGCTATCAGAACGGAGTCAATGGCTATTTGGTTAAACCTTTAGATTCTGATGCTTTAGAGCAAACCGTTTATGCGTTTGTCAATTACTGGCTATCGACGAATGTTGTTCCTCACATCGAAGCTGATGCCAATAGATCTCTTGCAGATTAGTTTGGGCGGGGGCTTCGCCCCCGCCCAAACTAATTTCAAAATCTTAATTTGCAAGAGGTCTGATCATTAAGGAGCATGGATTTCAGCAAACCATGTGAGAACCGCACCCCGTCGGAGTGCGGTTCTCATAATCCCTTTGAGGTCGCTATATCCCTCCAGACATCTGGGGGCGAATTAGGGCAAAAACCGATCTAGCGCAGCTTTTAATTCATCGAGTTCGTGTTCGATATTGCCTTCTTTCGCAGCACGCGCCACACATTCACTCAAGTGCTCATCTAAAATAATCCGTGCCACTCGATCTAGCGCGCCCCGGACAGCCGCAACCTGAACCAACACATCAGGACAGGCTCGACTTTCCTGTACCATAACTTTGATGCCGCGAATATGCCCTTCGATGCGGGATAGGCGATTGACAATTTGCTTTAGCGATTCTTCGCTGTGGATATGGTGATGAGTTGAAGAGCGATCGCCATCATGGGGTTCGCTATGGCTTTGGTGACCACCACTCAGAGAGTCATGGGAATGATCCGTCGTATCGGCATTATCCTGAAGGGAATGGTTGGCTGATTGAGATAGTTTGGAAACGGTCATGCGGATACTCTCTCAAAATTGGCTGCGCCTTACAAATTTGGCTGCTGCATTGCAGTCGCATTTTAACGTAAGCGACCTTACTATTCAGCCTCACTATAGCAATTCTCAATGGCGTCAAGTCCAAGCTGTTGAGAGAGTCGCGTTTCACCCAGCTCTCTCACAACACGCATAATCTATAGCGATCCTGAGTTAGTTGTGAAAGCGCCCGCCCTTCGGGCGGGCGCTTTCACAACCGATCATTTTCACAAATCAAATAGGATTGCTATATTCAGTCGTGAAGCGTTATGGCAACTGAAGGGTTCATTAAGACGGGATGCACCCTGTCCGGGGGAACTGCCCCCTGTCCTCACCAGTGCTTTGCCAAGTATTTTCTGACGGGTGATGTGCCGCGCTTCGCGCGGCACATCACCCGTTTTAACCGTCAATTTTTCAGAGACAGACCACTAGCCCTTCGTCTGCTATATACATTGTTGTGGTTTATCAGCAGACTTTGAGGGATACCACAGAGGTGATCTATCGTCGTTACAATCAGATCAATGTCTTATAGCCTTGCGCCACTCAGGATTACTAATTAAATAAAACCCTGAGTGCGTCGTGCTATCCCTTCTGAATCAGGAGGGTTGGACTGTACAGTGACATGTACCCTTTCGTAATTTCTTTGCTGACTATGCAACGAATGATGACCCGTATTTTTGCGATTTTGCTGGGCGCAGTTCTGGCATTCAGTCTGTTGCCAGTTGCACCCAGTCGAGCAGACCGTGACTTATCTGCTTCAGACCCGTTGATTGCTCAGGCTCCAGCAACCACCAGCAGCACCCGTAGTTTTGTCGCAGCAGCGGTCGAGCAAGTGGGACCGGCGGTGGTGCGGATCGACACCGAACGAACGATCACTCGGACGGTGCCTGACCCATTTGCCAACGATCCGTTTTTCCGGAATTTCTTCGGCCCCGATACGTTTGCCCCAGGCCCCCATGAAGAACGTCTACAAGGGCAGGGTTCAGGGTTTATTTTTAGCGCGGATGGGTTGATTTTGACCAATGCCCATGTTGTCGATCAAGCTGATCGAGTCACAGTTCGGATGAAGGACGGGCGTACCTTTGAGGGAGAAGTCAGAGGGACGGACGAGGTGACCGATCTAGCCGTAGTCAAGATCAATGGCACGGGTTTACCGATTGCATCTTTAGGCAATTCCGATCAAATCCAGGTAGGAGATTGGGCGATCGCCGTTGGTAATCCTCTGGGGCTGGATAACACCGTCACTCTGGGAATTGTCAGCACGCTCAATCGCTCTAGTGTGGCTGTGGGCATTCCAGATAAGCGCCTCGACTTCATTCAAACGGATGCAGCTATTAACCCTGGTAACTCGGGCGGTCCCTTGTTAAATGCCGATGGTGAGGTGATTGGCATTAACACGGCTATCCGAGCCAATGCCATGGGTATTGGATTTGCTATTCCTATTAATGTTGCTAAAGATATTGCTACGCGACTGGCACGCGGCGAACGCATCGCCCATCCTTATTTGGGAGTGCAGATTGCCAGCTTAACGCCAGAGATAGCTAAGCAAAATAATGATGATCCCAACTCAACGGTGATGCTGCCAGAAATCACTGGAGTGGTTGTCATGGGTGTAGTCCCTAATTCTCCAGCGGCACAGGCAGGTATTCGTCGGGGAGATGTGATTACTGAGATTGAGGGTCAGGCAATTACAACAGCCGAACAACTCCAAGGGACGGTCGAACGCAGCCGTTTGGGGCAAAACTTACGGGTGACGGTAAGACGGGGCGATCGCACCCAACAACTTTCCGTCAGAACTGCTGAACTGCAACCCAATTCTTAGGATCACGAATTATAACGATCCTAAATTCGGTGTGAAAGCGCCCGCCCGAAGGGTGGGCGCTTTCACACCGAATCATTTTCACAGATCAAATAGGATTGCTATATCACGCTGTGCAGGTTGATTCAGTTCGGTGTTGTGGGGCGGTGCCCCACGCAGGGGTTTTACCCCTGCATCCCGTCCTTAACCTAAGTGCATAGCACTTACACTTCTATATCGATGAAAGAAGAGGAACGCGGCACGTTCCTCTCCTTCGATGTTTTCATTCAGCAGGTGGCGTAACCAGGTATGATTTTGGGCGCGGGTATTCGCATCCACGCACACCCTCAAACCGAGCAAAGGAGTCGTCATGGGAAAGATGAAAACTTGGGCAAAATTTGCCTTATTCGCCCTGTTGGGGCTGATCTTGACCTGGATGGTCAGTTGCACCCCTGATACGTCGGATTCAGACACCGCTTCATCCAGCACCACAGAAGTTGAATTTTGGACGATGCAGCTTCAGCCCCAGTTCACCGACTACTTCAACGACCTGATTGCTAAATTTGAGAGTGCCAATCCCGGCGTTACCGTGCGATGGGTCGATGTGCCCTGGGCAGATATGCAAAGCAAAATTCTTACGGCAGTATCTGCGAAGACGGCTCCCGATGTCGTCAACCTCAACCCTGACTTTGCCGCTCAACTTGCCGGACGCAATGCCTGGTTAGATTTAGATGATCAAATTGCTGCCGATGTGCGCGACCAATACTTACCCAAAATTTGGCAGGCAGGAATGCTGGATGGCAAAAGTTTTGGCATTCCCTGGTATCTAACAACCAGCATCGCAATTTATAACACCGACTTGTTGAAGCAAGCGGGAATCAGTCAGCCGCCGACAACCTATGCAGACCTGGCGAACGTTGCCAAACAAGTGAAAGATGCGACGGGTAAGTATGGCTTTTTTGCCACGTTTGTTCCCCAAGATTCGGCAGAAGTATTGCAATCATTGGTGCAAATGGGCGTGACGTTATTGGATGCAGACGGTAATGCCGCGTTCAACACACCCGAAGGCAAAACCGCTTTTCAGTATTGGACGGATTTGTATCAACAAAATCTTTTGCCCAAAGAGGTATTAACCCAGGGTCATCGCCGTGCCATTGAGCTATATCAGGCAGGGGAAACGGCGCTATTGTCTTCGGGTCCTCAGTTCCTGAAAGCTATTGAAACCAATGCCCCGGCGATCGCTCAGGTGTCTACAACCGCCCCTCAAATTACAGGGACAACCGGGAAAAAGAGTGTTGCCGTGATGAATCTGGTGATTCCGCGAGATACCGACCAACCCGAAGCCGCTGTCAAATTTGCCCTATATGTCACCAATAACGACAACCAACTGGCGTTTGCCAAAGCGGCGAATGTATTGCCCTCCACGACAGCGGCATTGCAAGACCCTTTCTTTACGACGGTGGCTGACAACGCGACGGCGCTCGATAAAGCCCGTACCATCAGTGCCAGTCAGATGCAGGAAGCAGAAATGTTATTACCACCGATCGAAGACATCAAAGATCTACAAAAGATTATTTATGACAACCTGCAAGCGGCTATGCTGGGCGAATCAACGGTGGATGAAGCGATCGCCAATGCAGCGAGTGAATGGGATGAACGATAACCAGCAGTAACGTTACAGGCTCGAAATCAGAATGGTGATGTGGGGAAACGCGGCGCGTTTCCTCACATCACCGTTTTTCTACTTAACGAACCTGCGCATTGCTATATAGCGCTGTGCAGGTTGGTTCAGTACGATGTTGTGGGGCGCGGAGCGCCCCACAACATCGATTCCGTACTTAATTACCTGCATACTGCTATAGCAGCCGAGAGGCTGGTTGAACGGGGTGCAGGGGTTCCACCCCTGGCTGGGGGTGCAGCCCCCACACCTCCACTATCCTAACTATCTACTCAATTACTATCTATTGCAGCAGGAGCCTGGTTATTGCTTTTGAATTCTGTAGATTTGGAATTTGCCAAATAGACCAACCGACTCAAAGTGATACGCAGGCACCGAATTACTCAGAACTGGCGGAATAAACTCATCGGCGGATAAGTCGGTTTTGTAGATGCTCAAAATGTAGTAATTTTCCCGTTCAGTATTGGTTGAAATTAACTCCGTTAACTTCTCTCGATTGTCCTGTAGCACGGATGTGCATTGCTCGCGTAAAACATTTCCCAGCACATTAGGCGCTTTAGCACAGACGCTGTCATTGAGATATTCGGTTAATTTCTCGGTTGCAAATTCATCATAGGCATCTTGACCAGGGTTGGTAACTGCCATGGCTACACCCACCCCCGCGATCGCCGCGATCAGCAAAAACAAAAAGATTTGAAAACCTTTCATACGTTCACTTGGCACATACTTGACACAGACTTATCTGCCTAGACTAGGCGGTTTTAGGGTGGCATGGCAACTATCGCAATTCTCAAGGGCATGACGTTCAAGCAGTGGCGTGAGAGCTGCGCGGAGCATGGCTCTCACGCGACCCGTAACCTATCCCGGCAACGCAGCGTTATATAGTTCTACGCCATCTAGTTAGCACATCAGAGGGGTGGGGGCGGTGCCCCCACGCAGGGGTTTCACCCCTGCACCCCGTCCTGACCCTAAATCAGTTGTGGAAGCGCCCGCAGGGCGGGCGCTTCCACAACTGATTTAGGATCGCGATATGGGATGATTGACCTTGCTGGACTATGCTAACCCCATGCCATACCCTTCATCTACGCTGCTATATTTGCTGCAACTGGCAAGCTCAGCCCTTCCGGTTGGCGCTTTTAGCTACTCCGAAGGCTTAGAAACGCTGGTACAAGCCGAGCGAATAACTACGATGACAGCGCTGCAACACTGGCTGCTACAAGAGTTGCAGTATGGAGCCGTGCGGCTTGAAACGTCAGCCCTGATTCGTGCTTACCGATGCGCTCAAGCCAATGATTTACAGGGACTCCAGACCTGGAATGATTGGCTTTCTGCCTTTCGAGATGCGGAAGAATTGCGATCGCAAAGTTGGCAAATGGGGCGATCGCTGGTGCGGCTGATGCTGGCACTAGAGCCATCCTTAGAAACTCAGCTACAATCTTGCGGGGATCAATGTAATTTTGCGATCGCCTTTGCGATTTCCGCAGCTCACTGGCAGATTGAAGTAGACGCCGCCGTTCTAGGATACTTGCACAGTTGGGCGACCAATTTAGTCAATGCTGGCATCAAACTGATTCCTCTCGGTCAAACCCAGGGACAGCAATTACTGATGAGTCTCTATCCGAGCATGGAACGCGTGCTTGCCGATCTAATTCATCTGTCTGATGGTGATCTGTATGCCTGTGGTTGGGGCTTGGCGATCGCCAGCATGAACCACGAAGCCCTTTATTCACGGCTGTTTCGGAGTTAATACGGACTTACGGCATCCAGGGCATAACATCATACTCGATCTCAGGCGAGTGAGTCTGTTTCGCTTTTTGATCTGCCTTCGCATGTTTTCCTGTATTTTTTTTCGCTTTTTTCTTACGAGAGTTAGCTACTTCGTAGGTTTCGGCACTGTAGAGAGACGCTAAAGTTTCCATAGTTTTAAGAAGAAGTAAATATGCATTTCAACTAACCGTATTCAACCGTAGATTCACGGCACCGGGACGATTTGATCCGACAGTTTTGCGATCGTCCTGTGTTGATAGAGCAATTGAGTAGATGGTTAGGACGGTGGGGGGGTGGGGGCTGTGCCCCCAGACAGGGGTTCCACCCCTGCACCCCGTTCAACCAACCTCTCGGCTGCTATAGTCCGAAAATCTCATAATTTCGCGGGCAGAGCATCATCTGAGGGAGACAGATCAGAAATTGGCGAAGCAATCAGAAGAGATAGAGCGCTATGCCCTCAGAAGCAGAATGGTGATGAGTGGAACAGCAGCATGCCGCTGTTCCACTCATCACCTGTTTTGATTCCATGGCGTCAGGCTAGGGAGCGTAAAAACCAAGACGATTGACAGCTACCCCAACTTCCCTGGACACTCAAAGCTTAAAACCTACACCTCAAACCCAAACCTCTTCCCCATGCATACCTTTCGAGTCGGAATTGCAGGTCCCGTTGGCTCAGGCAAAACTGCCCTGGTCGATTCTCTATGTAAAGCCATGCGCGATCGCTACAACATCGCCGTTGTTACGAACGATATTTACACCCAAGAAGATGCCCAGTTTTTAGTCCGCAGTCAGGCATTAGACAGCGATCGCATTATTGGTGTGGAAACAGGCGGGTGTCCCCATACAGCTATTCGCGAAGATGCCTCGATCAATCTAGTGGCGATCGAACAATTAGAACGCAAATTTCAAACGTTGGATCTGGTGTTTGTGGAAAGCGGTGGCGACAACCTGGCATCAACCTTCAGTCCCGAACTCGTCGATCTAACCCTTTATGTAATCGATGTTGCCGCAGGCGATAAAATTCCCCGAAAAGGCGGTCCTGGGATCACCAAATCTGATTTGCTGGTGATTAATAAAATCGACCTGGCTCCCTTAGTCGGCGCAGATCTAACTGTTATGGAGCAAGATACAAAGCGCATGCGAGGCTCCAGACCGTTCGTGTTCACCAATCTCAAAACTCAAGTCGGGTTAAACGTCGTGGTCGATTTTATCCGACTGCATATGGGGCAACTTCCTACTGTTGGAAATACTGTTGATGAAAATACTGTTGAAACGATCGGTAAAGAAAGTTAACTTCTTCCGTGAAAAAGTATACTTCCAGGCTGTCCTGTATGCAGAGCAATGCTTCTGAAAAATTTATCAAAACTTAAGAGGTCTGTTTTTGTATTCTAGAATACAATCTGCCGACGGTTACAGCCCTAGTATCTGTGCTGATTAATAGTTATTTCAACACCCTAAGTTGTTGTTTGGGTCATCTCCCTTAGGAGAGGGATTCTTCGGGCTTCCCGGTTTAGTTGAGGAGTATTGACGTTCATGGCAAGTTTATTCGGTCGTCGTAAATTTTTAGTTTATGGTTCCGCTGCATTAGGAACCAGCATGTTATTGAAAGCCTGTGCGAGTGGAGGCGAATCGACAGATGCAGAGTCTCCCGCAGCAGAATCGCCTGCGGCAGGGTCTCCCGCAGCAGAGGGGGGTGGCTCCATTAAAGTTGGGGTTCTGCACTCACTCAGTGGCACGATGGCAATCAGTGAAAAGAGCGTCGTTGACTCTACATTGCTGGCCATCAAGCAAATTAATGAAGCAGGTGGTGTACTCGGCAAGCAAATTGAGTATGTGTTAGAAGATGGCGCGTCTGATTGGCCGACGTTTGCTGAAAAGGCAACCAAGCTCATCGATGAAGACCAGGTTGTTGTGATCTTTGGTTGTTGGACTTCGGCTAGCCGCAAAGCAGTGCTGCCTGTGTTTGAATCCAAAAACCATATGCTCTACTACCCCGTGCAGTATGAAGGACAAGAATGTTCTAAAAACGTCTTCTACACCGGGGCTGCTCCCAACCAGCAGATCGAACCGTCCGTAGACTGGTTGCTAGAAAATAAAGGCAAAGATTTCTATCTCGTCGGCTCTGACTACGTCTTCCCTCGTACCGCAAACACGATTATCAAAGCGCAGCTGGAAGCAAAAGGCGCTAAGACGTTAGGCGAAGATTATCTACCACTCGGCAACGTGGAAGTTGCACCGATTATCGCCAAGATCCGGTCAGCACTGCCCAATGGTGGCGTTATTTACAACACCCTCAACGGCGACAGCAACGTTGCTTTCTTCAAGCAAATGCAGGGTGCAGGTCTGACTCCCGATAAGTATCCTGTGATGTCGGTGAGTATCGCTGAGGAAGAAGTTCAGGCGATCGGTAAGGAATATCTGTTGGGTCACTATGCCGCATGGAACTACTTCATGACAGTAGAGACCCCCGAAAACACAGCCTATGTCGAAGCCTTCAAGAAGGAATACGGTGAAGACCGTGTGACCAACGACCCCATGGAAGCGGGTTACATTTCAGTCAATATCTGGAAGCAAGCCGTTGAGAAAGCGGGTGCTGAAGGAACTCCAACGGACTTGGAAGCTGTCCGTGCAGCTGCCTATGGTCAAGAAATGGCAGCGCCTGAAGGTCCTGTGAAGATGAATGCCAACCACCACTTGTCTAAGACGGTGCGGATTGGTGAAGTGCGAGATGATGGTCTGTTTGAGATCGTCTATGCCACACCAGCACCCGTCGATCCAGTTCCCTGGAACCAGTATGTGGCGGATACCAAAGGCTTTAGCTGCGACTGGTCGAAGACGGATGTAGAAAATCCTGGCAAGTTCCAGTTGTAGACGATCCGTACTAAAGACCGTAAGGGCGTACCTTAACTGACGATCACGAATTCAATAAAACCTGGAGTTTTGTCTAGAGAAGTACAACAGGGTTGTGCTTCTCCAGCACGAAACTCTGGTTTTATTCAATCCACGATCTTTATGCCCTTACGGTTTATTTTTTTAGGGGGGTAAGGCGCTTGTTTAGTGTTCTAGACGGGGTATTTAGTGGTCTAAGCATCGGGTCGATCCTGCTGCTATCGGCGCTAGGGCTGGCTATCGTATTCGGGCTGATGGGCGTAATCAACATGGCTCATGGCGAGCTAATGATGTTGGGGGCATACACGACCTGTGTGGTTCAGCGAGGGTTTAAGCTTTTCGGGGATGACAGTCCCCTATTTGATTTCTATATTTTCTTTGCGCTAATTGCCGCTTTTATTGTGGCAGCCTTAGCAGGGTTGTTGCTGGAACGAAGTGTGATCCGGTTTCTCTACGGCCGACCATTAGAAACACTGTTGGCAACGTGGGGCGTGAGTTTGATCTTGCAGCAGTTTGTTCGGAGTGTGAACTGGGTCTTAGTAATTGGGCTGGTTCTGTTCTGCGTGCTATTTTTTGGTGGCATGTGGGTGTTAAAGCGGCGGGCTGATTTTCAACGGATACAGAAGTGGGCGATCGCACTGTTACTACCCCTCTCCACCGGCATTTCCTTTGCCATTTGTGCAGTCTTAGGTCAAACCTATAAACTTGCCGTTACTCAACCCTGGTTTGGCGCGCAAAACCAGGATGTGACCGCACCCAAATGGCTCAGAGGTGGGATTCCCATTGGCGACTACCAGCTTTCTAGCACGCGTATCTTCATCATGGTGTTGACGGTATTCTGCGTGCTGGGAGTGTACTTATTTTTACAGCGATCGCCCTGGGGATTACGCATTCGTGCCGTCACCCAAAACCGAAATATGAGCGCATGTTTGGGCATCCCGACGAAGAAAGTAGATGCGCTGACATTTGCGTTGGGTTCTGGGTTAGCAGGCATTGCCGGATGTGCCGTGAGTTTGCTGGGATCGGTTGGTCCTAATACCGGGCAAAACTATATTGTCAACACCTTTATGGTGGTTGTCGTGGGTGGGGTCGGCAAATTGGTCGGCAGTATTGTCGGCGCACTGGCAATTGGCATCACTGAATACATTATTGGTACCGGAACCCTGTCATTTTTGACTAAGTTCCAACCGTTGGTAGACTTTTTTACCTTCTTTGCAACAACCAGTATGGCAAAGGTAATGGTCTTTGCTCTGATTGTGACCTTCCTGCAATTCCGCCCTGCCGGACTGTTTCCGCAGAAGGGCCGTACCGTTGACGCTTAGGGAAATGACATGACCATACAAGCAACGGCTGACAGCCGCAGAATTGACGGGTCGAGCTATCGCCACCTGTTGATCGAAGCTGCACTCGTATTTGCGATCGCCCTAATATTAATTTTTATCGTTCCATTACTACTTTCAGGGTTTCGCCTTAACTTGATGGGTCGCTTCCTGGCGTTGGCGATCGCCGCTTTAGGAATTGACCTGATCTGGGGATTTACTGGGCTACTCAGTTTAGGGCATGGGGTTTTCTTTGCACTGGGTGGTTACGCTCTGGCAATGCACATGAAGCTGCAAATTCCTGCCAGTTCTAGTATCGAGCTACCTGAATTCATGACCCTCTATGGCGTCACCGAATTACCCTGGTTTTGGCAACCATTCCATTCCTTTTCGTTTTCGGCTCTCGCGGTCATGGTTGTGCCAGCGATCGTTGCCGGAGTGTTGGGTTACCTGGTGTTTCGCAACCGGATTCGTGGGGTTTACTTCTCCATCCTGACCCAGGCAACGACAATCATTTTCTTCAACTTTTTCAACGGTCAACAAAAGCTGATTAACGGCACCAACGGTCTGACGGACTTCAACACGTTGCTGGGGGCAAAAGTCAGCGATAGTAGCACCCAGCGGATCGTTTATGCCTTAACGATTATCTTGTTGGCATTTGCCTATGCTCTCTGCCGCTGGCTCACCAGCGGACGGTTTGGGCGTTTGCTCGTTGCCATCCGCGATGACGAAAGCCGAGTCCGGTTTTCTGGCTACGATCCAACCGGCTATAAAGTGCTGGTGTTTGCCATTTCGGGCGCTCTAGCCGGCATTGCCGGAGCCATGTTTACGCTGCAAACGGGCATCATTTCGCCGAAAGCCATGGATATTGCCTTTTCGATTGAGATGGTGATTTGGGTGGCAGTGGGCGGTCGGGCGACCCTCGTGGGTGCCATTTTAGGGACGTTGCTAGTCAACTTTGGCAAGAGTTTATTGAGTGAACAGTTTCCCGAAGTCTGGTTATTTTTCCAGGGGGGTCTGTTTTTGATCATTGTGCTGGCACTCCCCAGCGGTTTGGTCGGCTTTTTCCGCGATCGCGGTTTGGATAAAGTCCTTGCTTTCTTTGGAATTTTCAAACCCGTGCCCACTTACCCCAGCTTAGAAGAAGATCCAGAGGTTCAGTATGAACGCAAAAATCTTAGAGATTGAAAATCTGACCGTCAGTTTTGACGGATTCAAAGCACTGAACCAGCTCAACTTCAGCATGGAGGTGGGCGAACTGCGCGTCATCATTGGTCCCAACGGAGCCGGAAAAACAACGTTTTTAGACGTGATCACGGGCAAGGTTAAGCCCACGATCGGGCAGGTGTTGTTTAAAGGTCGTAACTTACGCGCCTTTACCGAACATCAAATTGCCCGGATGGGAATTGGGCGCAAATTCCAGACGCCCAGAGTTTATTTGAACTTAACTCCCCGTGAGAATTTAGAACTCTCTTGCAATCGCAATAAAAACGTTCTGGCAACGTTATTTAGACGAACGCCTACTCCTGAACGACGAACCGTATCTGGGTTGCTGGAAACCATTGGCTTGAGCCATAAAGCCGATATTCAAGCCGCTTTGCTCTCCCACGGCGAAAAGCAATGGCTGGAAATTGGCATGTTAGTTGCCCAGTCGCCTGATTTGTTATTGGTCGATGAACCCGTGGCTGGACTCACCGATGAAGAAACGGCTAAAACTGGAGATTTATTGCTGTCCCTTGCCGAAAGTCATTCCATCGTCGTGATTGAGCATGATATGGAGTTTGTCCGCCAGTTGGGGCACAAAGTCACCGTTTTACACGAAGGATCGGTGCTGTGTGAAGGCAGCATTGACGAAGTGCAAACTAACCCTCGGGTGATTGAAGTCTATTTGGGACAAGAGATCCACACAGACAAACCTGTGAGTCTCGATCGCACTGAAGATTTGTTAGAAGTTGTTTCGGAAGGGTGAGCCGTAAAGCCATGACATCAACTAACTCTGCGGTGGCAGAAAAAACAGCTCCTACGCCCGAATTCATGCTGCAAATCAAAGGCTTGAACGTGTATTACGGCGAGAGCCACATTCTCAGAGAAGTCGATTTAAGCGTCCCCAAAGGGCAAATGGTCTGTCTTATCGGGCGTAACGGGGTGGGTAAAACGACGTTGCTGAAGACGGTGATGGGCTTGCTCAAACCGCGCAGTGGCTCCATCGTATTTGGTGGACAATCGATTACACAAAGAACGCCCGATCAACGTGCCCGGATGGGTATTGGCTATGTACCTCAGGGACGCGAAGTCATTCCCCGTCTGACCGTCAAAGAAAATCTGCTTCTGGGGCTGGAAGCCCTGGAACATAAGCCCAAGGGAGTGGCAACGATTCCCGATGAAATTTTTGAGCTATTCCCCGTTCTCAAAACTATGCTCTGGCGCATGGGCGGTGATCTCAGCGGTGGACAACAACAACAACTGGCGATCGCCCGAGCTTTGATGGGTCAACCCAAGCTCCTCGTCCTCGACGAACCCACCGAAGGCATCCAACCCTCGATCATCCTCGACATCGAATCTGCCGTCCGTCGCATTGTCGCCACCACAGGCATTTCAGTCTTACTGGTTGAGCAACACTTACACTTTGTGCGCCAAGCCGATCGCTACTACGCCATGCAAAAAGGCGGCATCGTTGCCTCAGGTCCCACTAGCGAACTCAGCAACGAGGTTATTCAGCGCTTCCTAGCTGTGTGACTTCGCTATCCCTCTACATCTGATACTGAGCGGTGTTTGGAAATTGTTTATGAGGTGATCACTAATTAGTTTTCATAAGCGTAGGTTGTGATTCACCTGATCTACTGAGTTATGCTTTCATAAACAGAACTACTTTTGTTGAAAGATTGTAATAGTTTATTTACACTACACTTCATTTGCCATTGTCTAATGTAAAAGAAGTGCAATAAGAGATTTGCTTGCCACAAAATGCTATAGTACAAATAAACTATTAAATTCCGGGCAGGTAGCATCTGCCATAGATGTAGCTTTCGGAGTTGAAATATGTCCAGCACGCATACTGGTATTGAGTGGACTGATAAGACTTGGAACCCGACAACTGGCTGTGACAAGGTTAGTCCAGGTTGTCTTCATTGTTATGCGGAAGCTCTTACACAGCGTTTTCCTAAGAACTTTCCTAATGGGTTTGCTTTGACTTTGCATCCGGAAAGATTGGAGGAACCGTTACGTTGGCGCACTCCCAGTCGAATTTTCGTTAACTCAATGAGTGATCTTTTTCATAAGGATGTTCCCCTGGACTTTATCAAACAAGTTTTCTCCGTCATTCATGCAACACCTTGGCATGTATACCAAATTCTGACAAAGCGGCATGAGCGTCTATATGATTTAGCTTCTAAGTTAGATTTTCCGCAGAATGTTTGGCTGGGTGTTTCGATTGAGAATCAGAATTACGTTGATCGTCTTGAATATCTTCGTAAGGTTCCTGTCTCGGTGCGCTTTATTTCGTGTGAACCACTTTTAGGATCACTAAAGCTAGATTTAACTGGTATTGATTGGGTTATTGTAGGCGGAGAATCTGGTCAAAAACATCGACCAATGCAACTTGAGTGGGCAGAGAACATCCGCGATCAGTGCCAAAGTGCAGGGGTGGCATTTTTCTTTAAGCAAGTTGGAGGTAGGACACCAAAAGCGGGAGGTAGATTACTTGATAATGAAATCTGGGATGAGATGCCTGATGCATGGAATCAGCATATTCAAAAATGGGAAAATGTTACAATTAAGTCGATAAAGCGTGCACGCAGATTAGAACTTATTGCTTAGCGGGAAATACTACCTTAACTGAATCTGCAAACGTGATTTCTCCCTTCATTTTTCGGCGTTTATTAGCAGGTGGATCTGCTGCAATCCTGCCTTGAGTTTCAAGATTACCAAGAGCATTTTTGTAGTTTTTGCTAATATACGGTTTTCCAACATGATGCTGGTCGTAAATCTCCCTCATGGTCATAGTTCTGCCTGAAAACGTATCAAGCAACATAGCCTCCAGTTCATCAAGAGGGCGAGTCAGCTCAAAGAGTAATGGTTGTCGAAGAGTTGCAGGATTGTACTCAAAAGATGGCACACCCTGTATCTGTTCAGAACTCTCTTTAGCCATTATTTCTTTCATAATTTCATAGCCTTTAACATGCTTGCTTACGAAGATGAGATGATGGCTAGTGCGATTTCCAATTTCATGTCTAAATCGGAACGGAAGAACGTACTGACCACCCATTTCTTTTAATGCTCCACAAATAGCTTCTACAACAGCTAACTCACGCTCTTGTGAACTAAGTGCTTTTAATTGTTCGCGGACTTGATCTGCCCTTATTTGTCCAAATAGCGCACTCATGTGTTCTTTAACAGCATCATTACTCAAGCCCATGTTGATGCGATTGTAATTGAAGAAAAAGATACAATCACAACCCCAATCTTTGACGACCGAATTGATAAGTTGAAGTGATAACCCTTTGTAACCCCAAGGGTCAACAAAAAACAAAGTGGGAACCAATCTACGCTCTTGGAAAGTTTTAACTACGTTATTTCCAACTTCATGGTTAAGTATTTGAGGACGGTATTTTAAATTCTCTATACCTGGAATTGAATCTATAGCTTGTTGAAGAGAATTAACGTTTTTTGCATCGGCATCATTAAAGATCGATACCAACATATTTCGCATATCTGGATCTGAGATTGCAGTTTCTAGAACCTTGACTGGAGTCGATTTTGAACCATCTTTATATCGTCCTGCACCAGCAAAGAGATCGATATACGCAATTTTCGGATTTGAAGCTGATTTTTTAACGGTTGGAATAACGACTTTTGCCCAAACCCAGAAATATTTCTCAACAATCTTAGCCTTTATCAAAGACTGCTCTTTTTGTTCATCAAAAAAGGAGTTTCCGGTCATAGACTGTATTAATAGTTACGGTAAGTGGAAGAGTTTTAGATTGAAAGCATTACCCTATATATTAATTATTAAATTTATTTTGTTCAGAGCATTGAATATAGAAAAACTGTGCCCAAGTTTACTCGCTGTACGGATTACCCGTATTACTGTTTTATATCGGGTCGATGAGTAGTGGCAGGAGCTACAAATTCGCTTGCGTGAGCGTCAAAAGATCTTGATGCACTATATTAAGTTGATCACAGTTGCTTATGCACACCGTAGACCATAAATTTTGTAGGAAAATTACCTCAATGGTCTTAAGTGGAATGCGATGAAAGATTATCACATCAACGTTTTCTACAGTGAAGAAGACGAAGGGTACATTGCAGACATTCCTGACTTAAAGTATTGTTCTGCGTTTGGCTCAACACCTGAAGAAGCCGTCCATGAGTTGGAGATTGCTAAATCAGCTTGGATTGAGGCAGCAAAAGTCACGGGTAAGCCTGTTCCTCCTCCCAAATATCGTCCTGTTATCTACCAGGTACTTTCCTGAAATTTACGCTTAGCTAAACCAGTTGTAACACCAAGCTGGTGAACCAGGACGAGGTTGAAGCGCATCTGGCGTAATGCCACAGGTTTCGAGTGAACTGGACAAGATCACCGAGCCTAAAAATAAACTGAACAGAAAAAATAAGCTACCTACCCCGACTAATGTCCAGATCAATGCCCGATCGCTTTCTCTCTCTAGAACGGCTTCTTGGGGCTGGGTGGGGTTATAGTACACCGTCACATAGGGACTGGAGCGATATTTTGTCAGTCTGTCTTGAGCAAATGCCTGCGAACTGATCCGCCAAGCGTTACCAAAATATAAGCGTTGCGAGACATAGGGTAGTCCCTGAACAAAATACTCGTAGCGGACAATCGTCTGATAGCGCTTGCGATTTTTTACCAATACCTCTTTAATACTAGCCTCCAGGATTTTTCCGGGGGTTGTTTGCCAGTGTTTGACCTGCTGCGATCGCCATAGCAGATAACCTGCCATGCCAATCAACGCTAACCCAACTCCGCCAACGAGCAGAAAAGGAGCCAGGGTTAAAATGACAAACTGTGTGAACACCATTTTTAGGAACGCCTGTTATCGGGGTCTGCCCAGAGTAGTGATGTATAGGACGGCTTCATCGGCAGGAATACCCAACACTTCATTGACTTCATCATCAAAAAAGCCACCAATGCCGCTAACCCCTAAGCCCAGATAGATGGCTGCCAGGTTAAGCCGTTGCCCCAAATGTCCGGCATCCATATGAAGATAGCGATACACGCGATCGCCATATTTTGCGATCGCTTGCTTTAAATCTGCCGTATGAAAGAGTACGGCACCCGCATCTCGACCTAAGTTTTGCCCCAAACAGAGGCGATGTAACTCTCGGCGGAAGTTTTTAAAGCGAATTTGACGCAATTCTTCGGCTTTAGGTGCGTAATAGTAACACCCTTCTTCTAGACCATCGACTCCAGAAATTGCAATAAAGGTTTGGATCAAATCCAGATCAAAGTAATCTGGCAGGCGATCGAGACTTTGATCGCTGTAGTGCTGCGGTTGATAGGTAAAATCTAACAATTGCTTGAGTTCGCCAAAAGTCAGAGGGCCGCCATTATATTCGCGGGTAGAGCGACGTTTGAGAATAGTATTTTCTAAACCTTCTAGACCGACACCCCAACTAAACGGAGCCGTGGTCGTGGGCACTTTCAGACAAAACGGAAAATTATATTTATCTTCGAGTGGATCGTCGTTAGGGACGAGAACTTTGGGATTAAGTTTGGCAGTTACGGGCGTATTCGTGGTCGGTAACGCCAATTGAGTTGCTCGATGCAGATAGTCCAACAAGTCCTCATCCGCAATTTTTGGATACTGGGTTTCCGTGACCGAGGGCAGAGCCGTAGTCGCCAGGGGTAAGTTTTCGTTGACAGCTAATAAGTCTGCCAGAGCAATAACGGCGATCGCTCCTTCTTTTTCGGCATCGAGATACAAGAGTTGATTGACGGCATCATCGGCAAATCCGCCAATTAAATGGGGGCGATAGTCGTTGATAGAGCTAGCCAACTCAAGATTGCCGAGCAAATGCCCCGTATCGAGAAAAATCCGGCGATAGGCACGGGCTTGATATCGCCATGCCGAGCGTGCAAAGACGGCAGTTGTCACCAATGCCAGTTGCACACTATCTAAACTGGGGTGCCAAAAGCTAGCCGCATGCAGTGCCGTCCAGACCTCGTTATCCCAAAATTGCAACAGCGAATGGCTCTGCGGTTCGTAGTGATAGAGTCCTGCCGGAAGAAAGGGAGTCCCCCGCGAAATTAAATAGATTTCTGCCGGATATAACCCGCCTGCTGAAGGAGCCGCCCGAAAATAAAACGGCTCGCCGTTCATCATCGTCACCTTGAGGGTCAACCCATAACTGCAAAACAGCAGCCGCGATAGCCGCTGCCAGGTGGAGCTATGTTCGTCGATGAAGTCGAGTTTATCGCTCAGATAGGGTTTGAGGTCATAGACCGTACCAATTTTGTAATCCTTAAAGGGAATCGGCTGATTGTTCCAGTCGGGTTGATAAGGATTTTGAGCAATGCTTTCAGGACTATATTTGGTCCGCTCGTGATAGTGCTGGGCGATGGAGATAGGCAAATCTGACATAGGAATAGTGAAGCAAAAATACAGAGCGACGACTGCGTCTCTCTCGATCTTGGCATTTCCTTTGGCAAATTTACGCACTTGCCAGCGATCGCATTGCCCAATCCCAAACGGCATAGCCTTGAGGATTAAGATGCAACCCATCCGTGGTCAACTCTTGCCGCAGATTTCCCTGACTATCGGCAAAGTAACCCATCAAATCTACATAGTTCACGCCCTCCTGTCGGGCAATGATGGCAATGCTCTGATTTAACAGGCTAATCCGTTGAACCGGGATTGTAGAAAGGCGGGTCGGCAAAATCGAATGGATAAAAATTCTGGCATTGGGATGTGCCTGACGTAAGTGCCGCATAATCTGGCGCAGGTTGTTTAAAACTTCGTCATCACTTGCTCCGGCGCGCAAATCATTGATCCCCGCCATCACATGAATCGTATCGGGACGAGTTTGGCTGAACAACGGCAGTCGGCGCAAAATGCCCGTGGTGGTATCTCCAGAAATGCCCTGGTTGAGCCAAAAGCGATCGCTTGGCAATTGTTCGACGGGAAACCATTGACTAATCGAATCGCCTACCAGCACGGTGAGATGGTTGGATCCCTGTCCTTGAGACATGGCATGGGCTTCTTGTGCCAACAGGCTCACCCAATCTTCATAGGTGGGCTGGCGAGAGGCATTGATCCAAACATCTCGAAAGCTATTTGCCGGTAAGCGAGTGTAAGTTCTACCGGCTTGAAGGGCTGAAAGCCGTTGTTGATATTGCTGGCTACCACTGGCAGGACGAGGCGTGATCAGGTGGGCAGGGGTGGGGGTGGGG